>CAYMLO010000011.1:0-87153 GCA_964390905.1 uncultured Planctomycetales bacterium
TCCTGGTATCATCGCCAAGGAGGACACGTATGCGCTTAGCTTCATGCCATTCGTGTCAGGAACCCTTTTCTGCGACACCTTTTTCTTTCCTGAGGTTCTATCCTTTTCTACCTGGTGCCGTAGGCCTCCAGTTCGGTGATTTGGCTGAGCCTCTGACCGGTGCGGTTGGCGGTGATCCAGACACGGACGACCTGCACGGTGGTGACGGGGAACTCGACATCGAAACGGTCGCTGGCGACGTCCTTGACGCTCCCGACAGTCCGCCAGTCGCCGTCCGGCGTTGATCGGACCTGGATCTTCGCCTCGCCGATCGACCGGCTGTAGACTACGACGCGCGCGATCTTGACGGGCTTGGGCCATTCGACGGCCAGCCAGTCCGGACACTTCCCGGGTGTGCCATCCTTCCACTGCATGCCATCGCGAACGCCGTCGACCACGCGGTCGGGTGTGCTGCCGTACGTGGACTTCGATGAGAAGGTGACCTTTGCGCCGTTGTCCTCGAACGCCAGGTTGCCGGGGCGGCGTCGGGCGGCATTGGCCTTGCGGATCTTCGTCTCGACATCGGCTACCGATCGGCGGAAGGCCACTTCGGCGTCCGTGGCGTACAGATGCGTCTCGTACAGGCCGAAGCGGTCCTCGAACCAGCCGTCCGTTGCGACGAGGTGTCGCGCCTCGGCGATGACGTTCAGACGAACGGGCGAGGCGCTCGGCTTGAGCCTAAACCTGACTTTCTGCGGGCGCGTGGCCGTGTTGACGACGAAGATGTACCAGTGCTTGCCCGTCCGGCGGACGCACGCGTGAACGTGATCGGGCAGATCGGCCGTGACCTCGAACGCCCCGGCGACGTTCGAGGCGAGGATCGCGTCCTTCAGATCCGCCACCTCGCGCGCCAGCCACGGCATGCCCAGGGCCAAGGCCGGGTAGTTCTGCGTGTGTGACCAGGTGTACCACAGCCATCCCTTCGTACCGGCGATTGCGGCCTGATAGGTCATGTTCCGCAGCTCGGCGAAGCTGGGCGCGCGGTTGTTGGCCCGGCCGTAGTCTCCGTAATTGAAGGCCTGCGGGGTGATCCAGACGGCCCTGCCCGCGCCAGCGGCACGAGCAGCGGCCTTCATGAAGGCCGTGACCTTCTCGATCGGCTGGCCGGCGTGAGCGCCCTTAACGAAGAGCGGATACGGGTCGGGCATGAGGACATCGCCGCCGTCGGCGTAGTCGGCGATGCCCTTGATCGTGTCGTTGAGCATGATGCACGGGTGGTAGGGGTCCTCGTCGGCCACGACCTCGTAGATCCTGCGGCACCGCTCGGGCAGCGCAGGTCGGAGCTCCGGCTCGTCGGCCATGTACCAGGCCATCAGGGCGGGATGGTCCTTAAGTGCCCTGACGCGCTGGCGGAGATCCTCGACCTCCTTGTCGGTCAGTGGCTGGCCCCAAATCGAGGCGGGGCTGACCATTTTGGGGTACGGATACGGGTATATGGTCACGACGGTGCCCGCCTCGGCCACCGCGTCGAGCGACTTGCGCACCTTCTCGACATTGTACCAATAGGACGAGTACGCCTGCATGGCCGTGTAGGGGCAGTCGGGCTTGGCCATCTCCGATGCGGGGATCGAGAACCAACCGAATGGCAGGAACGGCTTGCCGTTGTGCAGTAGGACGCCGCAGGGGTCGATCCGGTATTCGTGCGCGACCTTGGCCAGCTTGCGAAGGCGCTGAGCGGCCGAGTGAAGGACCTTGCCATCGGGTCCGACGACACGCGCCTCGATCCGATGGTCGCCGATCGGCAGGTCTTTGGCCGACAGCGAGACCCGCCTGGAACCCGGGACCGCGTCGATCTTGGATTCGCAGGCCACACTGCCGTCCTGTCGGACAAGCCGAACGTGAAGCACTGCGCCGGCCAGGGCGGCCGGCTCCTCGTCCACGTCGCACGCGACCTCGACGTTTTCGATCTGCTGCGTGGCGTAGATCGAGCCCCGATAGCAGGGCCTGGTGATTCGCAGGCGCAACGGTTCGTACCGGAGGTCGACCGGATGCGCTCGAACGCACCAGACGCTATCAGGCTTGCGTGGGTCGACTACGGATAGACGCAGCAACTGCCGGCCCTGGACGCTGACGGGAACTCGGCAGGAGAGCCGGGCCTCCTGGCCGTGCGCCAATTCGGAGTCGACGCCCGGGCCCTTGGTCTTGGCGTCCGCTGCCTCCAGGAGGCACCGCAACTGCACCCGCCTGCTGCTGCCGGTCTGGTTCGTCAAGCGGACATCGACCAGGCTGGTCAGGCTGCCGGCCTTCCGCACGGTCTTCGGTGCGCTGGCCAATCGCAGGTCCCACAGGTACGGCCGGAGATCGGCGCCCTGGAGCTCCATGGCTGGATAGAGCGTTGGCTGATGGAACCCGCCCTGGAGCGGTGCGAACGTGGACAGCTCCTTGGTGCCGGCCTGCCGCTCGCGAGCGACGTTGACGGCCCATTTGCCGAGGCTGGCCTTGGTCAGGCCCAATTCGTTGAGGGGGATGGCCATCTCGACCGACCAGGAGCCCTCGCCCACGCGCGCAGCCGCGACGGCCGTACTGTTCCACTCGCTCGTGCTGACCTGCCCGCCCTGTCGGACCCACGCGTCGTAGAGCGCCCCACGCGCGTTGACGGCGAAGTGGTAGTGCTCGACGCGCTGGCCGGTCGGATCGATCATTAGCTCGACGCAGTCGTCGCTCCAGACCTTGCCGTCGCGCTGGGTGACCCTGGCCTGGATCTTGCCGACGGCCGGCTCGTCCAGCACCGCGCCCAGGTACAGGCAGCGATTGTCATGCCGGAGCTTGAACCGCGTGGCCGCCTCTGGGACCTCCGGTGCTTCGCTGAGCCGCGTGAACCCCTGATACCACCGCCCCGCCCCCCAGTCCGGCTCGTCGAGCACACCGTCGAGGCGGATCGTCCCCTTGGCCGGAAGCGACGCGACCGTCGAGGCCGCTGACGGGCTCGCACACAGGACGGCTCGCGCGCACGGCAATGCCACCAGGACGACACATCCGCCGACGAGCACTGCCGACCGCCGGCGCGGGCGATACAACCAAAGCCCCATATGAGCCCCTCCCTCAGTGCAACCACAACGCGACAAGTCAACACGTCGAAACGTCGAAACATCAAAACGTCAACACGTCAAGACGTCAATCCCGACAAGTCGACGAGTCGACAAGTGAACAAGTCAACACCTCGACATTTCGAAAGCCCAACCCGTCAACGGCGAGACCGAAGCGGGCATCTCTGGCAGAACCGCCTCTACTCGTGTGCGTTGGATGACGTTCACTTGTGGTGTGCGATGTGCTGCGTCGAGCGGAATCCGGTCCGGGCCAAGTTGGCGCGGTCGGCCTGGGACTATGCATGGTCGAGCGCGGCGGCGCACACGGGCGGCCAGGATGCGAGCGGACTGCTGGACCTGGATGCGTGGGCGGGAGAATGGACCCCTGGCAAGTGGCGGGCTGAGTTGAAGCGTCCGGAGGACGAGGCGTTGATGTCGCGGTTACGCCTGAGCACGCATCGGGGGCGTCCGCTGGGCAGCGACAGCTTCCTGAGCAAACTGGAGAGCCGTTTGGGCCGGCGGCTGCGTCCCATGCCCGTGGGGCGCCCAAAGCGCGGGAGCAAGAGGAGGCGGTCACGGAACCAGGGCAGGGAC
Organism: uncultured Planctomycetales bacterium; assembly: GCA_964390905.1. GTDB lineage: Bacteria > Planctomycetota > Phycisphaerae > UBA1845 > JAFGLZ01 > JAFGLZ01. The sequence continues at coordinate 3,660 of CAYMLO010000011.1, forward strand.
GGCAAGCAATAGGTGACCGTCCGCTATTCATACTGTCTATACACATCTAGACGGAATGGGCCGACCGTCGTCACGGTGGCTAGGCGTCTCCGTCACGCGCGGACTGAGCCTGGTTGTCTTCGGAGGCGGCTTGGACGTCTGGCGCGGCCTCGCCTTCGGCCTCGTCTTCTTCGGCCGATTCGATTATCTGGGGTTTCCGCAGGGCCGTGACCTGCAGGAAGAACGCCAGCACGAGCAAGGCAAACGACATGACCACCCGAATACACCACAACAGGGCGGGCTGGGGCAGTCGGTAGACCACGGGGTCCGCCAGCACCAGTTCCACAGAGGGCTTGTCGGCGTCGTTCCCCGCCCTGGACAACTGAATCGTGCCAGCAGGAATCCGGATCTTGCCGCTGCGGGCTGCCCATTTGACATAGCCGATCAGGCCCGACGAACCATATCCCTTGCGGAGAGCATCCCGGACCCTGCCGGCGACGTGATCGTCCAGTGCTTCGCGGCGGTAGCCCTGGGGGAACCCGCTGGCGATGGACTTGCGAACCTTGACGGCCACGTGCCCGGCCAGCGAGTGATACTCCACATAGAACGCGACGCACCACGTGCACGCAAACAGTAGCAGCGAAGCGATCCACAGGTGACGGGACGGAACCGGACGAATCGGATCGCCGTACCGAAACAACACCGAGCCCGGGATGAGCCCCAACAACAGAAAGAAGAAGAGCCCCAAAAAGAACGGCAGCATCGCCAGGTAACCGAGCAGGGATCCGACCGCCGCCGCCGTGAGCAGCGCGATCAGGAGCCCCCGTAGCCACCGCCGGCGGCTCCCCGGCTTGCCCCAAGCCGGCTCTGGCTCGTCGTGCGGATCGGCGGGTTCGGGCGTCGGCGGCCGTTCCATGACCGCTGACTCCTCCGGCGGGGACGGCGCTTGTGGCATGTCGTTGGTGTCCAGGGGTCCATTCCTCCTAGCCCTTGACGACGGCGACAGGCCGAAGCGACGTGACGATCTCCACCAGGTCGCGTTGGTTGGCCATCACCCGGTCAATATCCTTGTAGGCATCGGGGGCTTCGTCAAGGTGCTGGGGCGTCGGCCGGAACCAGATCCCCTCCATCGTCTCCTTGAACCGCCGCATCGAGATCGTGCGTTTGGCCTCCTTGCGTCCCATGACGCGACCGGCGCCATGGCTGCAGGAGGCGAACGATTCGGCGTTGCCCAGCCCGCGGACGATGTAGCTCCGCGTGCCCATCGAGCCGGGGATGATGCCCAGCTGGCCCGCGCGGGCGGAGGTCGCCCCCTTGCGATGGACCCACAGCCGCTGACCGCAGTGTTCCTCTTGCGACGCGTAGTTGTGGTGGATATTCACGATGTCGCCCGTGCCGGACACGTGCCGTCCCAGCGGCGATTGCTCGACGAGCCGTTGGCAGATCCTCATCATGACGTGCCGGTTCAGCCGGGCGAACTCCTGGGCGAACGTCATGTGCTCCAGATAGGCCGACCCCTCGTCGCTGTCGATGGACAGGTACGACAACGCCGGGTCCGGCACGTCCGCGCCCCGCTTCTTGCACACCTGCTTGGCCAGCTTGTAGAAGTGGTCGCAAATGAGCTTACCCACGTTGCGCGAGCCGGAATGCAGCATAACCCAAACCTCGCCGTCGGCGTCGACCTGCACCTCGATGAAGTGGTTCCCCCCGCCGAGCGTGCCGATCTGCTCGATGATCTTGTCATGCCCGGACAGGAACGCCTTCTTGGGATTCGTACCGGCCAGCAAGTCGAAGATCTCGGGGCAGTGTCGCTCGGACAGCTCCCGGCCCTCCCTTGGGGTCCGGTGCTTGAACCCCTGGGGGATCCGCTTCTGGAAGGCCGTGACCAAGACGTCAAGGTGATCGCGGACCTTCTCCGACGGCACGCCCGTCCGCCAGGCGGACATCCCGCACCCGATGTCCATCCCCACCGCGTAGGGAATGATCGCGTCGCGGATCGCCACGACGCCGCCGATGGGCATGCCGAACCCCACGTGGGCGTCGGGCATCAGCGCGACGTGATCGACGGCGACCGGCAGGTTGGCCACGTTGACGGCCTGCCGGATCGTCTGCTCGTCCGCGTCGTCCGCCCAACACTTGATGGGCACGCGCTGCTTCGACTTGTCGTAGATCACTTTCATAGGGTCGCAGGACTACAGCGGGTTCTCAGAAAGCGGCAGGATACGAACGCGGGAACGCGACTCGTCAAGGACGACCAAGGCGCCCGATTCGATCGCCGGTTGATGCGCCCTCAGGACCTGGACGAGATCCGACTCCAAGTGCTCCGGCAGCACGTCCTGTGTCCGGACTTGGACAACACTCGGGCCTCGGGCTCCGGTCACGGCCAGAATAGCGCCGAAATCGAGGTCATGCGTGAACACGAGGCAGCTGTTGTCCAGCGCCCATTGCATGATCTCCTGGTCCGTGGCCCGCGGGTCGCCGACTGCTGACCAGTGGAAGCACGTCCAGCCGTGCTTGGCCAAGACCCCGACCCAGCGCGGGGTGAGATTCATGTCAACAAGGATGTTCATGACCGCGCCAGAGGCACTTCCGTCTCTTCAGCTCGCCAGGCCGCATAGGCCAGCGCTTCACGAAGGTCCTCCTCTTCGAGGTAGGGATAGGCTGCGAGGATCTCGTCGGCGGAACGACCAACGGCCATCAGGCCCACGACCATCCCAACGGTGACGCGCATACCGCGAATACACGGCTTGCCGCCCATCACCTCGTGGTCGAACGTGATACGAGTGAGTTGCTTCATGATGTCAGAACCTTGCGACCCCGCTCAGTTGGCAACGAAGCATACGACCCATGTCCCGCGGTCCTCTGACAGACCATTATAGCATGGGGAGGCTTGCAGCCAGCCGTCCGCCTGACTGGTTTCTCAACCGGTCCGTCGGGCGTCGAAGGCGGCGGCCACCTCGCGGAGCCGCTTGGGGATGTCGATGCCGGCGGGGCAATTCTCCATGCACTCGCCACACTCGACGCACATCTCGGTCCGAAAGTCGAGCTTGGCGTACATCTCGTCGGCCAGGGACTTCAGCTCGTCGGGGTAGCCGGCCAGGGCGTCCCCGGCGCGGAAGATCTCCGGAATAGGCACGCCCTCCGGACAGGGCTGGCAGTAGTAGCACCGCAGGCACATCTGCCCGTAGCGGAAGTCCCTCGAGATCTTCGCGATCAGCCGCCGCATCCGATCGGTGGCCTCGTCGGGGATGGGTAGGGTCGCGCAGGCGGCGGCCACGTTGAAATCCACCTGCTCGACGGTATTCATACCGATGACGGCCGCATGAACGTTGGGATTGCTCAGGCAGAAACGGATGGCGGAGCGCTTGAGTTGGTCGGCCTCGTCGGGGGACATGTCGGTCGGCTCGGGGATGAGCTGCCCACCGGCCATCGCCTTCATCAGCATCACGCCGACGTCGTGCCGTTTGGCCAACGGGAGGATCTCGGCCGCCACGTTCTCCTGGTCCAGCGGGCTGTAGGCCAACATCACAAAATCGAACAGCCCCGACTCGATGGCCAGTCGCATGACGCGGAGGTCGCGATGGATGCTGATGCCGACGTGGCCAATCAGGCCCTGCTCGCGGGCCTTCTGGAACACGTCCAGGCAGGCGCCCTTCGCCTGAATCTCCTCCCAGGACGCCATCGACGAGACGCTGTGCAGCATGTACCCGTCGATGAAGTCGGTCTTCATCGCGACCAGTGCGTTCTCGAGCGATCGGCGAGCGTCCTTGCTCGTCCGGCTGTAGGTCTTCGAGGTGAGGACGAACTCGCTACGGCGGTGGCTGATGAACTTACCGACGCGCTCCTGCATGTTCTTGTACTGCTCGGCCGTATCGACGAAGTTGATGCCCCTGTCCAGAGCTCGGTTGAGGGTGACCTCACTCGCCCGCTCGGGCTCGTTGATCAGGGGGATCGTCCCGATCCCCAAGCGGGTCACGTCCCAGCCGGTCCTTCCGAAACGAATACGGGGCAACGTGGTCGCGCTCATCGGGGACTCCTCAGCTCACCGTCACTTCATGATCGAATCGCGCGGGCGACCCGTCCGCCCAGTGTCCCCAACCGCGCCCAAACAGTCAAATGCCCCCGCGCCGTGCCGCTCGCTGGCCCGGTGTAGAACGGCGGCGGGCCCTATTGGCGTTGGGGCGCCGTTGGGGTACAATTGAGGCTCCGGGGTGAGAGGCCATTTCACGCTGCCGGGCTGAGAGGCTGTGGGGCGTCAAACATACCCACTCTTGCGTGGATCCCACAGGATGGTAGAAGTGGGCGCGTGTGTTCGGTCGATCGGCAGGGCTCCGAGATCGTCAACGTTCGATCGCGCGCGTTGGGTGTGCGCCCGCCCGAGGTTGGACGATCGACCGTCCACCCGCCGCGTGTCGTCGACAGCGAGGGAACTTGACGGCTGTCGGCGCCCCCCACGGCCCGTGGCAAGCGACAAGACAGACCGCACGCCGAGGTGTCCATCACCGGAGAACGTTGGCAATGACTGAAGGCAAGGGCAGAAAGAAACCAACGGCGAAGGGCGCGCAGGCCCAAGAGACCGAGTCGCTCTGGGAGCAGGTCGAGCAGGAGCGAACGGCCCTGGCGGCCGAGCGGGAGCGGCTCGACGCAGAACGCGCCGCGTGGGAGGCGTCCGTCTCCGTGTCCGAAGCCGGCGACGAGAAGGCTATGGCGTCTCGCGTTGCCCAGCAGCAAGCGCGGCTCGACGGGCAAAGGCGCGAGCTGGAAGAGATCCGGGCCGCCATCGCCACGCGGGAGGCCGAACTCGACGCGCTCCAACTCGATCTCGATCAGCGCGAGTCGGCGCTGGAGCAGCAGCGCCGCGAGGTCGCGCAGGCGAACGAAGAGCTTGCCCGGGCCCGCGACGAGGTGCAGCGGCTGAGCGAATCGGTGGAGGCCAGCGAAGTCAGCCGGCAGGTCGACCGCCTGGCCGAGTTCTACGTGCAACAACAAGCCGAAATCGACGGCGAGCGCGAGAAGCTCAAGTCGGCCCGGGAGGAGGTGCGTCAGGAGCGGGCGGGTCTGGCCGATGATCTCAAGCGGCTCGAGGCCGGCCGGGCCGAGATCGAGCGTCGCACCGCCGCCCTGGAAGAACGTCAGGGACAGATCGAGGACGAGCGGCAAGAACTGCAACAGCAGCGCGACCAACTCGCGGCCGAGCGATCGGAGCTGGCGGAAGATCTGGCGAAGCTCGAATCGACCGAGGCGGAGCTGGCCCGCCAACGGGAGCAACTCGAGCAAGAGCGGCTGGAGCTGCGCGGTCAACGAGACCGGCTAACCGGCCAACAGGAACAGGTCGAGGAGCAGCGCAACAGCCTGGAAGCCGAGCAGACCGCCCTGGCCAGCAGATCCGAGGGCATCGAGAAACAGCGATCGGCGTTGGGAGCTCAACGGGAGAAGCTCGTCGCCCGGCAAGAGGAGCTCGAGGCCGAACAACAACGCCTCCGCGAGGCCCGCGAGCAACTCCAGCAGGAGGCCGATCAGCACCGGACGGAGCTTCGACAGAAGCTCGATCAGTTCGAGGAACAGCTCACGCAGGTAACCGAGCGTGGCCGGCAGCTGTCGATCCGCCAGCAAGAGCTGGACGAGCGCGAGCAAGGGGTCCAAGACGCGGAGCGCCAGGCGGCCGAGGAACAGACCCGACGCCGCGAGGCGCTCGATGCCGAACAGCGAGACCTAGACGAGCGTCGCCAGGAGATCGAGCGGGAGGAGACCCGCCTGGAGGCATTGCGCAAGGAATGCGAACAGCGTGCATCGGAACTTACCGAACACGCCACGGCGTTCGCAGCCGATCGCGAGCACGTCCTGGGGATACAGAGCCAGCTCGATAGCCGTGCCGAGGAGCTTGACGCCCGCGGCGGGCATCTGGACCGCATGGAGGCGGAACTCAACCAGCAGCGGGAGCAGTTCGAGAGCCGACGAAGCGCGCTGCAGGGCAAGGAGACGTCCCTGACCGAGCGCGAAGAGGCGCTGGGCGCGCGCGAACAGGCCCTGGCGGAGATGGAACTTCGGGTCACCGAGCAGCAGGAGTCGCTGGCCCGTGAAACGGAGACCGCCGAGGCCAATCACCTGGAGAGAGAGCGGGCGCTCGAAGCGCAGCTCGAGGCGCTCACCCAGCGGGAGGCGGCGGCGAAGGAGCAGGCCGACGCCCTGGCCCGCCGCGAGGCGGAACTGAACCAGCAGCGGGAGCGGCTCGAAGGGCAGCAGAACGCCGTACAGGAGAAGGAAACGTCCCTGGGCGAGCAGGAAGAGGCCTTGAGCACCCGCGCGCAGACGCTGGAGAAGGCCGAGCAGGAAGTGGCCGAACAGAAGGAATCGCTCGGTCGCGAGACTGAGGCGGCCCAAACCAGCCATCGGGAGAGACAACAGGCGCTGGAAGAGCAAGTCGAAGCGCTCTCGCAGCGCGAGACGGCGGCGAAGGAGCAGGCTGAGGAGCTGGCCCGCCGCGAAGCGGAGCTAAACACCCTCCGTGAGCAGATCGAGACACAGCAGGCGGAACTGGCGCGCAAGGTGGCGGAATCAGAGGCGCTCAAGACCCAGCTCGCCGAACAGCAGGGGACCCTCACCCGCCAGGCCGAAGCGTCGGAGGCCGGCCGAGCGGAGAAGCAGCAAGCCCTGGAGACACAGCTCCAGGCCCTGTCGAAGCAACAAGCCGAGCTTGCTGAGCGTGAGAAGTCTCTGTCACAGCGTACCGCCGAGCTTACGCAACGAGAGGAACAGTTGAGGGCCGCGCACAAGGCCATCGCGCGTGAGAAGAAGGAGCCCGTCCCCGAGCAGGCGCAGCTACGCCAGCAGGCCGAGCAGCTCGAGGCCGATCGGCAGAAGCTGGCTCAAGAGCGTCAAAAGGCCGCCCAGGAGGTGGCCCGGGAACGACGGGCGCTCGAGCAGAAACGAGAGGAAGTCGCCCATCAGGCCAGCGACCTGGACGGACGCGAGCGTCGGTTGGCGGCTGAAGTGAAGAATCTGCAGAAGGCGGCGGCCAAGCGCAAGGCGGGAAAGGCCCCCGAGCCCGTCGTCATCGAGACGGGCGGATTCAGCGTCTGGCGGGCCGTGCTGACGTCGTCTGTCTTGGCACTGATCAGTGCAGCCGTGGTGGTCTACGCGTCGGGGCTGCGTCACGAGGTCTCGGGCACGATTCGGATCGACACGGAGGCCCCGGTCGAGGAGACGCTGGATCGCTACGTGGCGATGATGAACTCGGAATCCTTCATCAGAGCGGCGGCTGAGAACCTGGACGCGGACATGTCGCCGGCCGACATCGAGCGGCGGATGCCTCCCAACGGCGAAATCGAGATCAAGGCCATGCCGGAGACCGGGGAGATCCAGCTGCGAGCCGTGACGACGGACTGGCAGGGCAGCAAGGCCATTCTTCAGGCGCTGGGCGAAGCCCTGGTGGACCGCATCCAGGACGAACGTGCGTCCAGTCGTCCTGCCCAGGACTTCGAGCCCCTGAAGGCCGAGCTTGCCGCCGCCGCCCGGCAGGTGGAGCAAGACAAGGCCGCCGTGACCGAGGCCGAAGTGGAGGTCGCCGGCGTAACGCCGCCCGACCCGTCGCTCGAAGCGCTCGAAGCGCAGTTCAAGGACGCCAGGGCGCGGTGCGAGCAGGCCAAGAAGGCACTGGGGGCGGCGCAAGAGGCCCTGTCGGCGTTTGCGTCCAAACAGTCGGCGGTGGAAGTGAACACCGCCGCCCTCAAGCAGGCGATCGCCCAAGATGCCCAGCACCGTCAAACCCGCGAACAGCTCCGGTTGAGGGCCCAGCAACTCCGCAGCATCTTGCTGGACGGACTCGATGCGGCTCGGGCGCCGCTCGGCTCGCTGTCCGACGAGATCGAGCGCTTTGACGGCGAGATCGCCAAGTGCCTCCGGGACAAGCCCGCCGACGACGTGCGGACGTCGCTGGCGACGATTCGCACGGAGCTGGGCGCCTGCCGCAAGGCGCTCAAGACCTCGGCAGACGCCTGGAACACGCTGCTCGCAAAGGTACGCCAGCGGGATGACACCGAGAACGACCAGGCGGTCCTGACCGATCAACAGGAGGCCGAGAAGCTCCTGTCGACGTTCCTCGACCGGCTCGGTCAATCCGTCATGGCGATCCAGAAGCAGGTCCAGTCGATCGGGCAGACCGGAACCGAGGACATGACGCGGCGGATCGTGATCCAAGACGCGCTTCGAAAGCGGGCGACGGCGTTGGTGTCGGCACGAGTGGCCTTCGCCAACGCGGGCGCGGACGTGATCCCGATGAGCAACCAGCGCCTGGACGCCTGCGCGCGGCAGGTCCGACAGCTTCGGGAGGGACTCAACGAGCGGGAGAAGACGATCTCGGCAGGCATGGAGAAGCGGGCCAGCGATCAGGCGTCCGAGTCACGCGAGAAGGGTCTGGCGTCCCTTCGCGAGCAGGTTAAGAAGCAGGCCCAGCTTCGCGAGCAGGCCCTGAACGACGTGCAGAGGCTCGCCGAGCAGATCGTCAAGGCGCAGGAGCAGCAGGGAAAGCTGCTCGCCAACCAGCAGGCCGCCGCGCTCGGCAAGGAACGTCTCGGCCACGCCGAAGCGCGGCTCGCTGACGTCCGGGTGCGGATCGCAAGGTCCGAACGGGCGGTCGCGACGGGTCCGGCCTCGGGCGGTTCGGATCGGGCTTACTTCTCGGGGGCGTTCCCGCCGCAGGGGTTGGCGAACCCGGTCGGTCTGGCCCGAAAGGCCGGGGGGTGGGCGCTGTTCGTCTTCGCGATGACTTGGGCGGTGATCCTGCTGGTCACCGGCGGTCGGCAGGGCACCCGGGCAGCTGCCCCCCCCTCGCGGCGGGCTCGCTGACCGCCTCATCCGTCCACAAGATCGCGCTGGGCGGGGTCGCGCCTGCAGACACCCGCAACTGCATCGAGGGGCCAATGGCGGCGGCGGCGTGCGCGGACCCGGTGCCCGAAGATCGCGTCAACTACTTGCGCGGACGTTGCTTGCGAGGGCAAAAAACCACGAAAAAGCGTTGCCGCCCTCTTCGGCCTGGCTATAATACCGGACAGCGTATCGCAGGTATGGGCGCGGTAATCGCCTGGTCCTTGAACCAGGGAAAGGTCTTTCTGCTGCAGCAGTGGTGGATCTGACGTCGATGAAGGGCGTTGCAGGAACCGCCGAGCCACGGGGGTGACGGCCTGCGCGGTGTCTGCGTGGCGGATCGAGCGAGGAGGAGTCATTCATGCCGGACGAACAGCAAGAATTGCGACGGATCAACTTGGCTGAGGCGTTCCCGTTCACGCAGCTGTTTCGCTCGTTTCGGCTGGCAATTCACCCGCACAAGTTGGTGTTGGCCCTGGTCGCGTTGGCGATGACGTGCGCGCTGGGCTGGGTGATGGATCTGCTCTGGCCGGACACCGCGGTGATGCCGTCCAAGGCGTCACCGATGCTGACCATGGTGGCAGGGCGCCCGCCAGTCAGCGCCGAGACCCACGCCCTGCTCAAACCGACCCCGGAGATCCGCGCCTACCTCGATCGCCGCGGCAAGGCATCCTTCTGCGACTGGTGCGAAACGGCCAGGGAGGCATGCACCGAACGTCAGGCGGGCCTGCTGAGGGCGATCAAGCCGGACGTCAAGAAAGAAGACGCCCGCCAGCTCGCCGGGGACGGCAAGGCCGAAGACGAAATCTGGACGGCCTGCGAAAACGCCCGGCAGACAGCAGAGAGGATCCTGGAGGCGGTCTACAAGAACATCGAAAAGGCCGACAAGAGCAAACGAGAGGCCTTGTTCCAGCAGTATGAGACCGTGGCGGTGTTGGCCTTGGTCGGCCCGACAGAGGACCTGCTGGCCGAGCAGGCGATGCCTTCGTTGGCCAAGCTGATGCTCCAGAAGGTCTGCACCAAAGAGGAGGGGGACAAGATCCGCAAGGCCATCGAGGCCCAGGTCGTGGGGCAGAACCTGTGCGACATCGAGGGTCGGGGCATCTTCGCGACGCTCCTCGACCACGAGATCCAGACCTTCAACAACTCGGTTGGGGCCATGCTGGCCCTGGACGTGGGCATCGGCACGAAACCCCCCATGGGCCTCAAGGCGGCCTTCGTGGACGCCGTGGGCGGGATCGTGTGGTTCTTCGGGACCCACTGGTTCTACGCAGCCGTCTTCACCGTGCTGACGTTGATCATCTGGTCCTTCGCCGGTGGAGCGATCTGCCGGGTTGCGGCCTTGCACGCGGCGAGAGACGAGAAGATCTCCTGGAGGCAATCTCTGAAGTTCAGCGGCAGGAAGCTGGCGAGCTTCTTTGCCGCCCCGCTGCTCCCAGTCGCGCTGCTGGTTGCGGTCGGCCTGTTCCTCGTGTTGGGCGGGGTGGTCGGCATGATCCCCTACGTGGGCGAGATCATCGCGGGGTTGCTCTGGCCGCTGGCGCTGTGTGGCGGGTTCGTCCTGGCGCTGGTCGTCATCGCGACCGTCAGCGGCACGATGCTGATGTACCCGACGATCGCCGTCGAAGGGTCGGACGCCTTCGACGCCCTCAGCCGTTCGTTCAGCTACGTCTTCAGCAAGCCGTGGCGGACGGCTTTCTACGTGCTGGTCAGCGGGCTGTACGGCGCAATCTGCTATCTGTTCGTGCGACTGTTCGCCCACTTGGTCCTGAACCTGACGCACATGGCCGTCGGGTTGACGATGAACGTCGACGGCAGCGCCCACCTGCCCGAAACCGTCGGCAAGCTGGAGGCGATGTGGGCTCGGACTCCCTTGCTCGAGGCGGGCCGGTTCTTCGGCAACTTCGACCAGTATCCCCTCAACGGGCCAGAGGCCTTCGGCAGCTGCCTGATATGGATCTGGACGTTCGTCGTCGTGGGGCTGGTGGTGTCGTTTGCGATCAGCTTCTTCTTCTCCGCCAGCACGATGATCTACTACCTGCTCCGCCGTGAAGTAGACGCCACCGACATCGAAGACGTCTACCTGGAGGAGTACGAGGAGGAGATCGCCCCGGTGACCGCCCCGCCGGCTGAGGTCGAGAGGCCTGCCGAGGAGCCGGCAGACCAGGCCGAGGGCGAGCCACCCACCGATTCAGGCGATGAGGCGCCCCAGCAAGACGCCGAGTCCGGCGGCCAAGACCAGCCTGCCGAAGGTAACGAAGAGGATAAGCCGGGCGGGGGCGACTAGGATCGTTCTCGACCGTCGCGGAATGTCCTTCACCGATTTGCTGTGCGTGTCTGTCCTGACAGCCACCGTGCCGGCAAGTGAGCAACCTGCCAGCGCGGAGCGCGCCTGCCCATTCGCGGGACACAACTGCTACTCCGATTTCGGCCTGCGGATCAGCAACCGCAAACTGGCGATGGCCCTGCAGGCGGGCCTGCGCGTCATCGAGGTGGACGTCCATCACGTTCGGTCGGCGGGCGGCTTCGTGGTCACGCACAAGAGCAGGAACCCGCCTTCAGAGCCGCTGCTGGACGGGTTCCTCAAGCCTCTGTGGGCCCGGTGGCGGGAGGAACCCGGCGAACACATCCTCGTGATCGACTTCAAGGCGGGTCGGCCGGATCTGGCGGCCCGCGACCTGGACCGCTATCTCGCCGACTACCGCGAGGTGCTGTCCACCTACGCGCCCGACGGGACATTGCGCACCCGCGGGCATATCAGCGTCTGCTTGTCGGGATCGAGCGCCATCGGGCGAGCGTATATCGATCTGGCGAGCAAGAAGGGCGAGTTGCTGGCCCTTCGTGACACCGGGCCCGGTGGCGCGAAACGAGAAGCGATGCGCCGGTTCCTCCAGCGCCCCCGCCGGCCGGGGGTGGGCTATCTCACCTTGGACTTCGCCAGCAGGGTGATCCGCGCGTCCGGAACCGCCCCCGACTACCTGGATTGGCTCCGCGAGATTGTCGCGGGCGCCCGGCGGCGTCGGTACAAGGTCCGCGTCTACACGTTGGACGTTCTGGGGCCCAAGCGCGTCGATGGGCGGCTCGTCTCGGGGGCGTGGGACGCCCACTGGGCGGCCTGCGTCCGCGCCGGCGTGGACATGATATCCACCGACAACTACGCACTGGCGGCCGAGTGGTGGAAGCAGATCGGCTGCAAGCTGGTGACCGACCGACCGACGCCCGAACCTCGCGCGCCGTCACCGCAGTAATCGGCTGGGGGCTGAAGGGCGCCCCTCGTCGTCCCCATCCCCGTCACGCGCCGCTAAGAAGACTGCTTGGCCCCCACCGCGGCCAGAGCCTCGGCCAGCGTGTCAAACGTGTAGAAGACGCGGTCAAGCCGCGCCAGCTCGATGACCCGACTGACGGTTTCCCCCATGCCACACAGGGCGATGTCGCCCCCGCTCTCCCGATCCGAACGCAGCGCCGACAGCAAGCCGCTGACAACGGGCGTGATGATCAACTCCACGCCCGTAAAATCGATCACCCATTGGCGACCGCCCTTGGCCTGGGCCAGCTGCCTGAGTTGGCCGGCCAGTTCTTCGGCGCTTTCGATGTCGAACACCTCTTTGGCGATGAACTTGACGACAACGATGCCGTTCTGTTCGGTCCAGGATATGATGTCCTCGGTCCTGCTCACTACGGTCTTCCTGCCTTACTGATGGGCCGCCCCCCGATTACGCGGCAGAGCCATCGCGCCTCGCGTCGGTCGGATCGTGGCGCGCCGACGCGCCACCTCCGCGGAAGTACATCCTCTCCTGCTCGCCTGCCGTCAGACCAGGTCCACCCCGTCGCGTCGTCCCGGGCTTACGGCAGGTTCGATTCGAGCTTGCGGAGCACCTGCCCGAAGGATTCCTCCTCCGCCGTCCATGTCCCCAGCAGGTACTGCTTGTTGGGAGCGTACAGCATCGTGCTGCTCGACCACCGATCCGTCCCCTCGTCCAGATACCCCTGATAGCCATTGTGCGCCTGCCGCGCCTGGGCCGGTGTGTCGTAACGAACGACCCAGACCAGGTGGGGACGAGCCGCCCCCTCGATCCGGTACGTGGCAATGACCATCTGGCAGTCCTTGCTCAGCCGAAGCAGCTTGGCGATTTGCTGGCCCTTGGGGATCTTCAGACCGGTCACGCCCGGCCCGCCCAGCGAGCCCCAATCCCGGATCAGCCAGTGCTGCCCCGGGATCAGTCCTGCCTGCGGCAGCGCCTCAACGAGCTCGGGCAGCGGCTCATCCGGCATCAGGAACGTCATCTTGTCGACCAAAGCCTTGCACGCCTGCGCTGACGCCGAATCGTCCGACGTCCCGCTCGTCAGCTGGAGGTAGCACCGCCCCTTCCAGGCATGGATGGTCACCTGGCCCCCCTTGGCGTCCGTTCGGGTCAGCAGGCCGGGCCCCTTCGAAAGCGTGCCCGTGGCCTGCACGGTGAAGATCCCGTAGGCGTCTTCGGTCCCGTGCGTCTGAACCAGCAGGACGCGAGCCGTCTGTTGACGTTCCTTTTCGGAGCGCTTGTAGGTGCAGGTGGCCACCTGCTTGACGCGGTAAGGCTCGGTGACGGCGCGGGCCTTGGTCCCAAGCAGCTCTCCCGACGCACCGGCCAGGGCGGTCCGGATGGGTTCGTCTTTCATCCAGTCGGCAACCGCCTTGCTTCGTGGGAAGAAGACCGGCGCATCGGCCGCGTCTCCCGCGTCAACGCCCGCAGGCCGAGGTGCCGATGTGGGCGGAGGGCCCGGTTTGGGCGTAGGCTTGATCGCACCCGCCGGCGGGGACACGCCCGGCGTACGGTCCTTGCTGACCCCCGGCTTGGTCGCGGGGATAGCCGGGGCCTCCCGCTTCTTCTCGGGCTTGCGGACGGGGATCTTGGGCACCGCCGGCTTGTTCGGTTCGGCGGGCGGCTCCTTGCGACAGCCCGCCAGACTTACACACAGCCCGACCCCGAGCCACGCCACGACCGCTGCCCGTCGATGAGTGCTGAACATGGTCCGTACCCTCGTCGAGAGGTTCCCAGCCAGTTCGGATGAGGTACACCCAAGATTGTAGGACCTGGGCCCCCCGCTGCCAAACCTTTTTGCCCGGCTGCACCTGGGGCAAGGGACCCGTTCTGGCTGGAGACCGGACCCGTCGTCTGTCGATGGTTCTGAACGTGACGGGGCATCCCGGCAGTCTTCGTGTACAATCGTGGGGCGTCAACCCCGAAGCGTAGGAGCCAGCAGCGTGCCAATCGCCGTCGTCGAGCAAGTCGCCAAGGTCTACCGCAAGCCGAACTCCAGCATCGAGGTGGAGGCGCTGCGCGGCATCGATCTGGCGTTCGAACCCGGCGAGTACGTCGCCATCACCGGCGCCAGCGGATCGGGCAAGAGCACCCTCATGAACATCCTGGGCTGCCTCGACCGACCCACGGCGGGCCGATACCTGCTCGGCGGACAGGACGTCAGCGAGCTCAACGACGATGAGCTGAGCGAGATTCGCAGCAGACGGCTCGGATTCGTTTTCCAGAGTTTCAACCTGATCCCCCAGCTCACCGTGCGTGAGAATCTGGAGGTGCCGCTGTTCTACCAGGGGATCCGGCCGGCCGATCGGCATCGCCGGGCCTCGCGACTGGTCGAGATGGTCGGCCTGGCCGACAGGAGCAACCACCGGCCGATGGAGCTGAGCGGCGGCCAGCAGCAACGTGTCGCCATCGCGCGGGCCCTGGTCAACGACCCGCTGATCATCCTGGCCGACGAACCCACCGGCAATCTGGACTCCAAGACCGGTCAGGTGGTCCTGGACGTCTTCGACGACCTCCACCGGGCCGAGCGGACCATCGTGATCGTCACCCACGAAAACGAAGTGGCCGCACGCACCCGCCGAATCGTTCGCCTATCGGATGGCCTGATCGTGCGGGACGAACCGGTCAACCACGAGGACAACGCGCCCGCAACCGACGCCGACGAGTGATCCGGCCGCAGATCCGCCGGATCCACCCCGCGTTCTGCGTGATTGGCCCGGGGCTAGACTTCTTGCGGCACCTTCGGCGGGGGCAGGGGCTCCCCGTAGATCTGTTCGCTAAACGCGCTGAAACGCTCGTACATGTACAACTTGATGTCCGGGTCCTTCACGCCGATGCCGGCTGGATCACCGTAGTCGCTAAAGACAAAGCCTCCCCGCTCGCCGGCCCAGTGCGTCATCAGCATCTCGACGTCCTCGTCCACCCGCCGACGGTCGCCGGTCGGCAGCGTGGCCTGGATATCGGCCAGGCTCTCGAACGCGATCCGTCCCCGGTACCGCCGCGCGATCTCCTCGATGCCCAGTGCCCGGGGCTGCTGGAGATTCACCACGTCCACGCCGGCACGAATGTAACCTTCGATGATCTCGTTGACCTTGCCGCACGAATGGACCCAGACGTCGTAACCGGCGGCATGCATCGCGTCGAACAGCCGCTTGTATCGCGGATAGAAGAAGTTGATCCACAAATCGAAGCTGACAAAGGCCGCCTGCTGCGTGCCCCAGTCGTCGGTCATCCCGATGGCATGGATCCGGTCGCCGAACCGGCGTCGGAGGTTGTCGATCAGCACGAGGTGGATCTCGACGATCTTGTCGGCCAAAGCCTCCATCGCGGGGCGGTCCAGCAACAGGCCCGACAGGACGTTCTCGAACCCGTGCAGCATGTGCATCCGTTCGAACAGGACCGCGAAGATGCCCGCCATGACGTACTTGCCGTCGGCGTGATGCCGATCGAGCGCCTCGGGGACGTCCTGGTAGCGCGAGTCGTCGTCGTAATCGGGCGTGGGGAGCCGATCGATCTGGCCGACGTCCTCGAGCGGCCAGCCCTTGACCTGGCCCATGTTGGGCACGTCGGTCTTCTCCCACCGGCAGCCCCATTCGTCGATGGTGTCCGACGGGGAATTGAAGTCGGCCGGCGCCTTGAGCGGCACACCCGCCGTGTCGTCTTGCTCAAACGCAGCGAAGCGAACGGCCAGCCGCGGCGG
Organism: uncultured Planctomycetales bacterium; assembly: GCA_964390905.1. Classification (GTDB taxonomy): domain Bacteria; phylum Planctomycetota; class Phycisphaerae; order UBA1845; family JAFGLZ01; genus JAFGLZ01. The sequence continues at coordinate 19,503 of CAYMLO010000011.1, forward strand.
GCGTTCGTGCCGGATGGTTCGTTTGACAATTTCATAGGAAGTCATCGTGGATGGCTCCGAGGCATTGCTACTCGTCGCGTCAACGGATTCCCAAACCTATCCGAGCAACTGAGCGGCATCAGCCTTCCGTGTGGCGCGCATGCTCTCTCGGATTCTACCCGATCGCCGCCGGCCGGCTACTCTGCCCGGCGGTAGACGGCCGCGTCGTCGAACCAGCCGGTGACCCCTTCCCCCTGATCTCGGACGCCAAGTTGGTAGTTCAGCTTCCCCGCCCCGGGAGGAACGGTCATAAGCAGCATCAACGGCTCGAATCGGCTCGCCCCCGCCGACAGTCTGACGGATCCCTCTTGCGTCCGCGGTTCGAGCCAGGCGCCGTTGGGGCGCCGCCACCGGACGGAAAGCATGACATCGCCCTGACCTCCGACGGGCGTCCGTTTGGCCCGGACGCAACAAAGGTAGCGCTCGCCAGGCTTGACGGCCACGTCCTGCAAGAAACATGCCCTGGCCGACTTGCTGATGCTCACACCGTTCGATCGGTCGACCCCTGTCCCGGCGGCCACGACGAACCGGGCCGGACGGGAGCCGGTTGTCCATGTCGACCAGCCGGGCGGGGCGTGCGTCGTCGACCAATCTTTGTCTGGCTTGGCCTGGCTCGGGCCGGTCTTCTCGAAGTCGCCGTTGATCAGGAGATTCCTGGGCTTTCGGTCCTGAACGAACAGCCAGGCCCTGCTCAGCTCACCGAGCGGTCCCGCCAGCCCCTTCAACTCAGCCGCAACGACGTCCAGCCGGTCGGGCTCGTTCGCCCTGAACCACTCGAGCACGCCGGGCAGCGCAGTGCCGGCCGCACTGGCCAGGCCATTGGCTTGCGCGAACTTCCGGCCTCGTGAGTACCGGGCCAGGGCATTGAACGTCTCGCCGGCCAGGTCCTTTCGGGCCCGGATCGCCTTCCAGGCCTCGACCCGATCGGCCTCGAGGCGATTGACCGCCGCGATCTTCTTCAGGAGCGCCTCGGCCGAAGCACGGTCGGTGACCGAGGACCTGGCGATCTCGTCGGCCAGCGCAACGATGCGAATCAGGTACCCGCCAAACGCCAGACCAGCCTTGACGACGTCGATCCGCTTGCGAACAACGTTGCTGTCCGCCGCCTGACGCGCCTCGACCAACAACCGCTCGCACGCCTCCAGGTCCTTGACCGACATCGACCGGGCATTGACGGCCACGTTGGCGTGCCCCCAGCCCAGCCGTCCGGCCCGCGGCATATTCCACGACCGCTCCAACCGGCCGTAATACCGCTTCATGATGAACGACGCCCGGCCGAACATCTGGGTCCGGAATTCGTCCAGCAGCTCGTCAACGTCCAGGTCCGTCTTCCAGAACATCTTGCTGCCCGCCCAGATCATCGGCGCGGTGTTCGGCCAACAGGTGTAGACCTCGATGTAGATGCCCCGCAACCCGAGCGACTTGTCGAACTTCATCGCCTCGGCCACGTGATGCGGGCAGTACCTCGGCGTGAGGAAGCCGAGACCCCAGTAATCGTAGCGGTAGAGCTGGCTGCACCGCTTGGCCCATTCGCGCGTCAGGGCCATGTCCGCGAGCTTCCGGCCCGGCCGCCACCATTCGGGCGCGCACTGCGTCATGTAGCCAAAGACGTTGGGCTCGAGCCGCTCGACCGTCTTGGGGAGCGGGCGGACGATCTGATAGATCAGCGTGCCGACCTGCTTGCCCGGACACCGCTCGGCGATCTTGCGGGCCATGAGGTTCACGAACTTGTAGTGTCGATCACTGAACCGGTGCAGGGCATAGTCCTTCGGGCTGGCGTCCATCGCACGGCAGTTCGGGCAGCCGCATATGCGCACGATATCGTCCATGCCTACCGAGAAGCCGTCAGACTCCGGATGATCCTTGAAGTACGCCGCGGCGTACTCGACGATGAGGCGCTGGACCTCCGGGTTGCTCTCGCACGGCCGCCAGTGGCGCACGCCCTTCGGTGGGATCCACCGCTTGCCGTTGACGAGGGGGTAGTACTCCGGATGCGTCTTGGCGTACTTGGCCGGCGGGAAGACGTCGTACACGCGATTCTGGAACTGCCGCCGGGGCAGCGGCGGGCCGATGCTCAGCTTGTTCCGCCGGTTCCAGTCTCGCCACGAGGGATACCACGAGTTCCCCGACCAGACACGAGGCGACCAGTCCGGGACGCACACCTCGTCGTCGACGTCCACGGCGAGCCGCCCGGGCGATCGCGCGGGTAGCACCTCGCCCAACGGACCGGGCCAATACCATCGCACGCCCAGACGATCCTCGATGAACGAGACGACGGCGAACTCGATGGCCGGCGTCGCTCGACCCGCGAAGAAGACGTTCCCGTCGCGGACGCGAATGGCGAAGGCCTCGGGCGTGACGTCCGCCGGGGGCAGGTCGGCCTCGCGAGATGGTTTGCATCGGCCGATGTAGAGCCCCACACCCTCGACGCGACGACCGTCCGTCCGGATCGGCAGACGAACGCCCGTGATCGCCTCGACATAGCGCTGCAAGTCAACCGCAGACCGCTTCGGTGCGTCATCCTTTCCGTTCGCCACCACGATGGTGGCGTCGGCGGCCCCGTCGTGGACCAACTCGATCCTGGCCGCACGCGTGGTGCAGACCGCCAGCCCCATTGCCGCGACCATGACGATGGCCAGATGCCGCATGGCTAGACCCTCTCTGGAATGATTGAAAGAACCATCGAGCGACAAACCGTCGGTCAGTATAGGACGAGACCACCGACACGCAATGCTCGACCCAACGCACCACACGGTTTCTCCCACCGGCGCTACTTCCTACGCCAATGATCTGATAGCATGAGGATGTATCGTATCAAAAGGCGCTCGCCCGGACGGTCCCGGCGGGCGTCCCACCGCACGAAAGCCGTTCAATCTCGACGAGGGCATGTCGTGAAGATCCGGCGAACGTGCTATTGTGCCCTGGTGCTGGCCTTGCCGATCGCGGTCGCCTGCTGTCGATCGAGCAAGGAGCCCGACGCGCTCTCGAAGCAGGTCGGGGATGCGCCCCCCCGCGCGAACATCATCCTGCTCACCGTCGATACCCTCCGCGCCGACCACATGGAGTTGTACGGCTATCCGCGCAGGACCATGCCAGCCGTGAGCGCCTTTGCCCAGACCGCCGTCATCTTCGACAACGCCGTCGTACCGCGCGGCACGACGCGGCCCAGCTACGCCTCGATGCTGACGGGTCTCTACCCCGCCCGCCACGGCGTCCGCGCCAATGGCGTCGTGTTGCACGAGGACAACGTCACCCTGCCCGAGATGCTCAAGGCCGCCGGTTACCACACCGCCGCCTTCGTAAGCAACGGCACCCTGAAGAAAGCGGTTAGTGGGCTGGGGCAGGGATTCGACGTTTACGTCTGTGATAGCGGAGGAGATGGTGAATCAGGAACAGCCAAGGACATGACCACCGCCCTGCTGGAATGGCTGGACGCCGATCCCCCGCAGCCGTTCTTTCTGTTCACGAATCTCATCGACCCGCACGGCCCCTACAGCCCGCCCGAACGGTTTCGAACCCAGTTCCGCAGCAAGCGGACTCGTAGGCTGAAGCGCGACAAGATCCCCGCCAGCATATACGTCGAAGGCGAGTTGAACCACTTCGACTACGTGGACCGCTACGACGGGGATATCCTCCACACGGACGAATTGCTTGGCAAGACGATGGCCAAGCTGAAGGACAAGGGGCTGTGGGACGAGGCGTTTGTGGTGTTCACGGCCGACCACGGCGAATGCATGGGACAGCACGACCTCTACTACACCCACCAACCCATGGTCTGGGAAGAGACGATGCACGTACCGCTGGCGATTCGTCTTCCCAGGTCGATTGCCGAGCGCCGCGGCATCAAGCCAAAACGCGTCCGAGGCCTGTGCTCGCCGATGGATCTGCCACCGACCCTCCTGGCCTATCTCGGGATATCGTGTGACGTGAAGTTCGACGGACGAAGCCTGCTACCGCTGATGAAGGGCGCCGGCGATGACGGACGCGCGCTGTTGATGGAATACCCGAGCTTCCTCCGCTCGCCGGACGGGAAGCAGCCTGGCGTCTACGCCCTGCGGCGGGCAGGGCACAAGCTGACGAGGTCCGTGGACGAGACCACGGGCGAGACACTGAAGCAGACCCTCTACAACCTGGTCGCGGACCGCACCGAGCAGCGGCCCATCTCTTTCGACCCCAAGCGCCCCGGTCATCGAGCCCTGAGCCGCAAACTCGATTCGCTGCTGAACGACCTCCGTACGTACGAACCGCCCTTCAAGGTCGTCGTCTACGAACTGCCCTTCCAGGTGCGCCACCCCTTCGTCGAGCAGAAACGCAAGGAGGGGAAGATCGCTATCAAGGTCGTGCCGACCGAGCAGATCGAACGACTTCGGGCGCTGGGCTACATCCAATAGCATGAACGAGCGGACATGACACGATGGGCGTACCGCCCCTACTCCCTGCGCGGATGATCTGATACCATGAGGATGTATCGTATCAAAGGCGCTCGCCCGGACGGTCCCGGCGGGCGTCCCGCCGCACGAAAGCCGTTGGATCTCGCCGAGGGCATGTCGTGAGGATCCGGCGAACGTGCTATTGTGCCCTGGTGTTGGCCTTACCGATCGCGGTCGCCTGCTGTCGACCGAGCAAGGAGCCCGAGTCGTTCCTGGAGCACCCCGGAGGCAGGCCCCCCAAGCCGAACATCATCCTGCTCACCGTCGACACCCTCCGCGCGGACCACATGGAGCTGTACGGCTATCCGCGCAGGACCATGCCAGCCGTGAGCGCCTTCGCCAAGACCGCCGTCGTCTTCGACAACGCCGTCGTGCCGCGCGGCACGACGCGACCCAGCTATGCGTCGATGCTGACGGGCCTCTATCCGGTCCACCACGCCGTCCGCTGCAACTCTGTCGTGTTGCACGAGGACAACGTCACTTTGCCCGAGTTGCTCAAGGAGGCCGGCTACCACACCGCCGCCTTCACGAGCAACTGCCTTCTGGACGAGAAACTCAGCGGAATCAACCAGGGATTCGACGTCTACGTCTGTGACGAAGGAGAAGGCACGTCACGGACAGCCAAGGGCATGATGCCCGCCCTGCTGGCATGGTTGGATGCCGGTCCCCCGCAGCCGTTCTTCTTGTTCACGAATTTCATCGACCCGCACGGCCCCTACAATCCGCCCGAACGGTTTCGAAAGCAGTTCCGCAGTCAGCAGACGCGGATGCTGACACGCGGCCAGATCCCGCCGGCAATACACGTGGAAGGCCAACTGAATCACTTCGACTATCTGGACCGCTACGACGGGGATATCCTCTATACGGACGAGCTGCTTGACAGGACGATGACCAAGCTGAAGGACAAGGGGCTGTGGGACGAGGCGTTCGTGGTCTTCACGGCCGATCACGGCGAATGCATGGGACAGCACGGGCTCTACTACACGCACTACGAAATGGTCTGGGAAGAGACCGTGCACGTGCCGCTCGCGATCCGCCTTCCCGAATCGGTCGCCAGGCACAACGGCATCCGTCCCGGCCGGATCCGGGGGCTCTGCTCGCCGATGGATCTGCCACCGACCCTCCTGGGATATCTCGGGATGTCGTGTGACGTGAAGTTCGACGGACGAAGCCTACTGCCGCTGATGCGAGGCGCCGGCGACGACGGACGCGCGCTCTTGATGGAGTTTCCGAGCTTCCTCTCCTCCGCCGACGGGAGCAAACCGGGCGTTTACGCCCTACGCTCGGCCACGCACAAGCTGCTCCGGCTCGCGAACGACACCACCGGGCGAACCGTCAGGCAGGTCGTCTTCGACTTGACCGCGGATCGTACTGAGCAAACCCCCATCGCCTTCGACCCCAAGCTCCCCGTCCACCAAGACCTGAGCGGGCGGCTCGACTCCCTGTTGGACCACGTCTGCACGTACGAACCGCCCTTCAAGCCCGTCGTCTACGAGCATCCTTCCCTGGCGGGCCGTCACCCGTTCCTCGAACGGAAACGCAAAGCGGGGAAGATCACCCTCAAGACCTTCCCGAAGGAGCAGGTCGAACGGCTTCGGGCCCTGGGCTATCTCGAGTAGATCTGGGGGGACCTGACTTTGATGGCCACGCCGGACGGATCCACAGCAGCTGACAAACATGCGATACGCGTAGCCTTCCGTTGTCGGGCGTTCTGGCTGCTCATGGCGGCGCTGATCCTCACCAAGCTCATCGGGCTGCTGACGTTTGGCCGCTGGGCCGACTCCGATGAATGCGTCGTCGGCATCATGGCCAAGCACATCCTCGAGCAAGGTGTCCACCCGCTGTACTACTACGGGCAGCCCTATGGCGGCGGCGGCTCGATCGAGGCGCACACGGCCGTCCTGTTCTACTGGCTGTTCGGGATCTCCTCGTGGTCGCTGAAACTGACGGCCCTGCTCTACACGACCGTGGGGGCGGTGGTCGTCTACGGGCTGGGCGTTCGGCTGGGGGGATTGCGGGTGGGGTTGTGCACGCTTGCCGTCTACATCACCATGCCCGCCCTGATTGTCTGGGGGCTCATGGTGCGGGGCGGGTACGTGGTGATGCTCGTGCTCATCCCCGCCATCCTGTGGACGACCGATCGGATTCTGCACCGGCAGCGCGTCGACCACCTTGCCGCGCTCTTCTTGATGGCCCTGTCGGTCCTTAGCTACTGGAACATGCCATCGAGCGTCCCCCTCGTCTTGCTGATTGTCGTGTTCTCGATCACGTACTGGCTACGGCGACGGCAATTCAACCTGGTTTTGGGATATGGAGCGTATCTGCTCGCGGGCGCCATTGGCACGCTCCTATGGCGGCCGGGCAACCTCGTAGAGCTCCTGAGTCGACTCGCGAGCCCGGGGGGGGAATCGCTGGTCGAACCCCTGCGCACGCGCCTCTTCGTCTTCGTGGGCGAGGTGCTTCCGGACTTCTTCCAGCCCCACCTCAACACGGCGGTGTACGGGATTGACTGGCCGGCGCCCGTGACGCTCGTGCTGTTCGCCATGGCTATGGGCGTTGCAGGCTACAGGCAGAAGAAGAAAGGCTCCCGAGGATCGGTGGCGGACCCGACGGTTCTCTTGATCCTCTTGTATGTGCTCTTCTTCGTCGTCTGCATGCTCTGCGCGCCGCCGTCGATGCTCGGGCTCCCACCTCGCTACCTGTTCCCGCTCGTCCCCGCCGTCGCCATCATCGGCGGGCTGGCCATCGCGAAGTTGTCTTGGCGCATGCGGACGTGTCTACTTGGCTACGTCACCGCGTCCTTCCTCTTCTTCAATGCCGGACTGGTGCTCAAACCCCGTCTCTACGAACACTGGACGTTCTATGACCCCGCGGAGATCCAGGCCCTGATCCGCACACTGGACAAGGCAGGGCTGCGACTCGTTCGAACCACCTACATCCTACAATGGCGACTCCTGTTCGAGACGCACGAGCGCGTGATCGCCGTCAACATCGCGGAGTTCTGCCGGTTCCCGGCCTACAAGGAGATCCTCAGAAGGTCGGCGCGCGAGCCGGGAGCGAAGCTGGCCTGGGTGTTCCGGAAGGACGGTCGGTGGGCGAGGGTCTTCTTGGGTCTGACGCCGCAGGAGTTCGCCGAGAAGCACTTCCGGCAGAAGAACGTTCGCTATGACACCATTGACGCGGAGCCTTACGTTATCTTCGTCACGTACCCGTTCTCGGTGGCCGATACGCCGGCCGAATCACCCCCTCGTCGAGCGGAAACGCAAGGCACGGGGGGCGACCATCAAGACCCTCCGAGGAAACCGGACTGAGAGGGTTCGTGCGCTGGACTGCCCTCCAGTTGCCTATCTTAGAGGCCGGGGCGACCCAGGAGACTGGGACAAGGACTGCACGTGGTCGAGCACTTCTCCCAGACCTGGGCATGGCGACCGTGGATCGCGTGGGCGTGCGCAGGGTTGCTTGGCCTTGCGTGTGTGGTCTATGCCTTCAGGGAGTTCCAGGCCAGGGGCAAGGTGCTGGTCGTAGCCGCTGTTGCGGTGTCGGTCTCGCTGCCCTTCCTCTACCCCGCCCACGAGACCAAGATGATTAGCTTCGCGTGTGTCCTTACCGTGGGAATCCTTGCCTACCTCTCGGCAAGAATCGAGGAGATCAAGAGCAAGATCTGGTGGTAATCCGTATTGGCCGCATCGGGCATCCGACTCATGATCGCCTACGCCAGCCCCACGCCACCTCCATGACGGGACCTTGACCTGCCCCGCCACCCTCATCATCCTGACGGATACGTTTGCCAGGAGAGATTATCATGACGCGCGTATTGCTAGGTGCGCTGATCGCCGCGTGGGCGCCGGAGGGCCTTCGGGCGGAGCTCTTGCGGAACGCCGATTTCGCCGTCGACGCGAACGGGGACGGCGTGGCCGACGGGTGGGTCAAGAACATCCACAAGGGGGCGGCCGGTCGGCTCGCGATCGAGCGGGACGAGCCGGGCCGGTTCGCCCAGCGGATCGATCACACCAACGCCAGCAAGGAGTGGGTCCGCGTCAGTCAGGTCGACCTGCCCGCGCGGAAGAACGCGGTCTACGTTGCTGCGGTGGACGTCAAGGCCGATGGGCCGTGGTCCGTGTTGTTGTACCAGTTTCGGACCAAGCCCAAACACGCGAATGACTACGACTCGCACACCATCGGAACCGGCGGATCGACCAAGTGGAAGCGGGTCAACAAGGCCATCCACACCACCGACGACGCCACGACGTTCAAGCTCTCGCTGATCACCCAGGGCAAGGGGACGGCCTGGTTCCGCAATGCTTCGCTCATGCACCTGGGCGATCGGCCGAGGCTGCTGATCCCGCGGTCGGACTCCCCGCCAACGATCGACGGCAAGCTGGACGAGCCCGCGTGGAAGGACGCGGCGAGCGTGACGGGCCTGTTCCTGCTGGACGGCAAGGGCAAACAGCCCAGCGTGAAGACGACGGTCCGAACCTTCACGGCGGGGCAGGCGTTGTACGTGGGCTTCGAGTGCGCCGAGCCTACCATCGCCAAGCAGAAAATCGGCGACCCAACCGGCATGTGCCCGAGCTGGGGTGAGGACACCGTGGAGGTCTTCCTGCAGCTCGGGGAGAGTGGGTGTTACTATCATGTCGGGGTCACGCCCGCAGGCGGGGTCTTGTCCGAGATCAAGGGCGGCCACGGTCGGGGCTACTGGGCCTCGTGGTTCAGCCGGTTGGGGACTGAGAAGGCCGATCTGAAGGCCAAAGCCGCCGCCCAACGCGGCGAGGACCGATGGACGGCCGAGCTGGCCTTCCCGCTGGACGCGCTCGGCGGCGTGCCGGCACCCGGGACGGTCTGGCGGGGGAACTTCGCACGGTCACGCAAGATCACGGGGCTCGAGCAGAACGCCAGCTGGGCCTACATCGCCGGCACGACGTTCCATCAGCCTCAGCAGTTCGGGGATCTCATCTTCGCCGGACCGCCGGCGCAGCCGGCCGTGATTGTACCGGCCGAGGAGGTCCTCAAGGCGACCCCGCCGACCCGGCCGACCGTCGTTCCGCAGCCGCGCAAACTCGAATGGCTGGCTGACGAACCCGTCCCGCTGACCGGTCGATGGCGGGTGGTCGGCCCCGTGGGTCCGGCCGAACTGCTGATCGCGTCGCTGAAACGTCAGACCGGGCTGAAGCTCACCCGGGCGGACGCATCATGGCCCGGCCCGGCGGTGCGATTGGTCGTCAAGAAGCAGGCCCATCGCGAACAATACACCCTCTCGGTCGACGACAAGGGCGCGACGTTATCCGCCAGCGATCACCGTGGGCTGATGTACGCGGCTGCCACATGGACACAACTCGTCACGCGGCGGGCGGACCAGGCATTCCTGTGGCCCGCGCGGATCGACGATTGGCCCGACCTGCGGTGGCGGTGCTGGCACCTGATCGCACCGGACACCACTGACGCGCTGGCCGAATCCAGGCGCGTCATCGGCGTGATGGCCGGTCTGAAGTACAACGTCGTCTGCCTGCAGATCGACAACCGGCTGAGGTATGAGCGTCGCCCGGCGCTGTCCGGCGGGCCGAACAGCCCCACGAAACAACAGCTCCGCGACCTGGTCGCCTACGCCGAGAAGTGCGGTATGGAGGCCATCCCCATGACCCAGTGCTGGTCGCACTTCAACTACTTCCTGACCAAGAAGGAGTTCCAGCACCTGACCGCCCACCCCAAACCCGTGAAGGGCCAGCGCGGCAGCTACTGGAACTACTGCCCGCGACACCCCGAGGTCCATCCGCTGCTGTTCGGTATGATCGAAGAGCAGCTCGAGTGCTTCCCGAACGCTCGCTACTACCATGTCGGCCTGGACGAGATCAGCTTCGGGCCCATCGGTGAGCATCCCCTGACCCAGGACACGCCGCCGCACGAGGTCTTCGCCGAGGAGGTCCAGCGGTTGTATGACTTCATCGTCACCAAGAAGGGCCTGAAGATGTGCATGTGGGGCGACCAGCTCCTCGAGGAGCACAACGGTCGAGCGCCCCACTGCACCGCCAAGGCCATCGGCAAGGTCCCCAAGGACATCATCATCTTCGACTGGCATTACGGGGCGTCGAAGCGCTTCCCGTCGGTGGCGTTCTTCAAACAGCAGGGCTTCGAAGTCGTGGCGTCCGGGTGGTACGAACCCATCAACGTCTACCACTTCAGCAAGACCGCGCACGAACAAGGGGTCCTCGGATACGGGGGCACGACTTGGTGGCGGATGGGCGCGATCCACGCCCAGACACGGCTGAAGAACGCGATCCCACTGGCGGCGGAGAATAGCTGGACGTGCGGCCGCCCGACGCTGAAACAGATCGCCTACCGCCCGGCCGAGGTCTACGACCGAATCTGGCCCGTCGCACCGCCGCGTGCGGTCGAGCGATTCTGCCTGATCGACTTGTCGGCGCACTTCAACGAATGGCTGGACGATCGCGACGGGACGGGGTGGCTCACGCGGGACCGACAGCACACGTTGGCGAGGGTGCCGAGGGGACGCCAGATTTGGGGCGGCGTCCCGTTCCAGATCGGGCCGACCCGCGGACGGGGGCCTGACGTCGTCGTGTTGGCCGACGACGCCGAGGCGTCGCGGTATCCCCAGGCAGCCTGGCAGATCCCCATCTCGGACCGCGTCGATGCCCTCGCGCTGCTGCACACGCTGACCCAACCGCGCCGCTTCACCGAGCACATCTACGACCGAGGTCGGGTCAACCCATCGCATCTGGGCCGATATGAGATCCACTACGCCGACGGCGGGCGGGCAGAGCTGACGCTGGATTGGGAGGTCAACATCTGCCACTGGAACCATCGACTGGGCTCGGCCCACGGTCGCAGCGCGTTCGTCGGCCGGACGGCGGGCGGGGCGTTGGTCCGGCTCGAATACGTCGTCTGGACGAATCCCCGCCCCGACGTCGCGGTCCGCTCCGTCGACCTGATCTCCGGCAAGGACCAGGCCAAACCGGTGCTCCTGGCGATGACGGGCATCCGCTACCGTCGCTAGCCCGAGCCTTCTGCCAAGATCCATTCGGGGGACAGCGAGAAGTGCCCGATCCACACCCGCTTGTGCGTGTACGTCACGTGCAGCACGCCGTCGGCGTCTTCGATGATGGCCGGGTACGAAAACTCGCACCCGGGCTCGGCGATCAGGTCCCGCCGGTGGGGCCAGGTCTCCCCTTCGTCCTCGCTGAGGGCCAACGTCAAGGGGGTGCGGGCGTCGGGGGAGTTGTTGAATACCAGCACGACCCGCCCGTCGCGGAGCTTGACCATGTCGACGGCCGCGTGCGGGTTGGGCAAATCGGTGTCGACGGCGGGCGTCCACGTCCGACCATGATCGGTCGACTCGGTCCGGGCGATGCGGAGATGATCGGCCGGCCGGAGGTAGGCCAGCAGCGATCCGTCCCGCCGCTGGATGATCGTCGGGTGCAGGTTGGGCACGCCTTCGACGGGCCCGGTCATCTGCCAGGTCTGCCCGCAGTCGGACGTGATCCAGAACCGGCTGCGATCGTCGTCGTTCTCGACGCCGAAGATGACGTCGCCGTTGTCCATCACGAGCGGCTTGGTCCGAACGACCATGCCCAGCTCGTCGCGGAGCATGCGGACGTCGGACCACGTGTGACCCTCGTCGGTCGACGTGATGCAGCGGACGTCGCAGGTGACCCATCGCACGCCCGCCCCCGGCGGGCCGTCCAGCTTGCCGTGCATCGTGCCGTAGATGAGCCACAACACCCCGTCGGGCATCACGAAGACGATGCCGTTGCCCTCGGGCTTGCCTGGCGTATCGGCGACGATCTCGGCCGGCGTCCACGCATCGGCGCCCTTCGCCCGACGCGAGACGACCAGGGCAGCGTCAGGCCGGGCCTCATCCTCGCCCGCGTACCAGCACGCCAGCAGATCCCCGCTCGGCAATTCGACAACGCTCGAACAATGACACCGCGGCAGCCGCTCAGTCGGCGGGGTGATTTGCTCGTGTTGCAGGTGTGACATGGGACATCCCCGGGGGCACCGGGCTACCCATCATCTACCACGCTTGTCGTTCGTCGGCGCGTGAAGCTTCCATCTTGAAGTACAAGTAGTGCAGCAAGTTGGTGAAACGGTACGCACCGCGTCCTCGCTCTACGTCTTTGGTGACAACGCCTAACTTCGTCATCCGGCGGAGGAAGTTATCAAACACGCGTTCCTCTTCGGCGGATAGGCGTCGCAGGACGTCGCTGCGTTGAATCAGAAAGCCAACATCCTTCTTGGCGAGCTTCCGCAAGATGCTCCTGTACTTCTCGCTTCGTATCGCCTGCAGAACCTGAGGCTGGAGGTGCTTTCGCCCGACGATCTCCGCGGCCTGCCACACCGCACGCCACGCGTCTTCTTCGTCGATGCGATCGTCCGTGTCGAGGTTGAAGGCCGCGTCGCCGATCTCGTGAGCCAGAACGGGGAGGCCACCAGCACCAACCGCCAAGTGGGTCACCGCCACCTCGTCGCATTCCATGCCGACCTTCGAAAACGCGTTTCGGTAGAAGGTCCTTGTCTCCTCCTCAGACCACGGCATGATCTCCGCCAGATCGAAGACCCGCGCGAAGGACGGCTGTGAACGAACCAGTTCCTGCCGCCTCTCCTCAACCCCGACCAGCAGGAGGCACAACGGACACGGCTCGTGCGATGTAGCGATCTCGTCCACCAGGCTCTTGAGCCAGTTGGCGAACTCCGGCGAGGAGGCCAAGCCGTTAATGTCGTCCAAGACCAGAAGGATCCCCGTCTTTTCCCCCTTCAAACGGTTGATCAGGTTCCTCACTCCGGGCACGAAGTCATGAACCATCCGTCTGAGGTCCTTGGGGGACGCTCCGAACTCAACGCTAATCCCGAACAGCCCCACCTCACGCACGTGGTTGCCCAGCAGCTCTCTGACCTTCTTGTGCCATGGTTTCTCGATACTGTCCTTCAGGAGACGATCAAACACCCGGCGAGCCATTTCCTCCATTGTCGAAACGCCGCCGAGGAAGGTGTGGAGACCCAGTACCTGGTCCTCTCTCTCGGCGAGGACCCTCAACACCGAAGCCAGTGAGCTTTTCCCAATACCGCGCTCGCCTACCAGGAAACCCACCTCGAGTCGCCCTGAAGCTGAACGCGCTACCTTCTTCCTGAGGCGCTCGACCTCGGCTTGTCGTCCGATGAAGAGCTCCACAGGAACAGGCTGCCCCGGCGTGAATGGGCTGTTCGCGTCTTTGGGCATTGGCTACGCCGACTCCCGCACAACGGTGCGTCTAGTCAGCTATCCTACCCGACCCCGACATCCAGGAGAACCACCCCGCCCTTCAACATTTCCCTGCAAAGCCGTGGCGCGGCGCTAGTGCGTCCCCGTGTGCCCGAACCCGCCCTCGCCGCGGTCGCTGGTTGGCAGTGTCTCGACGACCTCCAGCTTGGCGCGGGTGACGGGGGCGATGACCATCTGGGCGATCCGCATGCCGCGGGTGATCGTGAACGGCGCGTTGCCCAGGTTCGCCAGGATGATCTTCAGCTCGCCGCGATAGTCGGCGTCGATCGTGCCGGGGGCGTTGGGGACGGTCACGCCGTGCTTGAGCGCCAAGCCGCTCCGCGGACGAATCTGGGCCTCGTACCCCATGGGAATGGCCAAGAACAAACCCGTCGGCACCGCAAACCGCGCACCGGCCTCCAGCACCAGCGGGTCGTCCACGGCGGCGCAGACGTCCATGCCGGACGCGTGTTCGGTCTGATACCGCGGCAACGGAATGTCCTCCGTGCCCGGCTGCCTGCTCACCTGCACAACGATCTCTGACAAGGGCGCGTCTCCAAACAAAGGCCAGGTCCAGACGTCCACCAGGGCAGGCATTGTGCCCGGTGTGAGCGGTCTTGGCAATCCGGTCTTGGGCGATGCCGGTGAGCCGGACTGGGATGATCACCCCTATGACCGCGCAGGCTCGGCGCCGCTAGCGATCACCGTTGGTGTTGATGCAGGGAAAGTCGACCGTTCAGTCGATGACGTCCGCGTCCAGAAGCATCTGGTGGAGACAATGAGCCTGTTGAGAGATGTTCGGGCGGAACTGCGGGTCCGACTGCGGGTCGAGCTCAACCGCCTTGGCGGGGAGCTGACAGCGGAGGCGCAACTGGCGGAGCAACCCGATCAGAGCATCCCACTGCTCGGCAGAGATCCCGTCGGAATCAGGCTGTCCGGCATAGCAGATACGAATGGCCCGCACGTCGCGTTCCGCGCTGCCGTCCTCCGGCTCCTGCTCGCGCCAGGTCGGCAAGGCCCGGATGCGGCCAGTGGGTTCGACGACGAAGTGGTAAGGCGAGGAACGCCCAGCGGCCAAGGCCACCGATGGATCGCTGGCGACCCGGTCGCGGTAGGAGATGACGATCTGACCCCAGCTTCCCGGCTCAATCGGTCGGGCGGTACGAAGCGCCTCCCCAAGAGGCCCCGCCTCGTCGCGGGGGGCCCGCCCGACGCCGGGCGGCGCGACCAGGTGCTCCATCCACAACAACAACCCCGTCGCCACCGTCATCGAGGCCACTAGATACATCACGACTTTAGCCGAACGCGAATAGGGAGACATCGTGCTGGACCGACTGTTTCTCACCGCGCCACGGGCAAGGGACTTACCCTCAACCCTCACTCTACTTAGACTATCGGACGGATGCAAGACCACACTGCATTTTTTCGCAGCTGCCCGCCCACGCCGGCCCCACGCCCCTGGCCAGCCCGGACGATTGCCCAACCCAATCGTCCCGGTAGACACCGCCGAACGGCCAAGGTTAGTCGCCGCGAACAAAAAAAACCGCGCCGGGCCGGCCCATCGAGCCACCCGGGGGCGCTACAGCGGCAGCTTGATCGGCTTGCCCTGCTCGGCCGACATCGTCGCAGCGATACAGATCTCGTGGGTTTCGTACGCGTCGGCGATGTTGACGTGGGACTCCGCGCCCTCCTGGATGCACGCCATCAGATGATCGATCTCGCCCTGGAACGGGTGGTGCGACACGTCCCCGCTGTCGGGCAGGATCGTCGGCCAGGTCACCCAGTCGTACTGGCCCTGCCCGATCTCCGGATGCCCGAAGGTGCCCAGGCACTTCTGGCCGTAGTAGCGGTTGTCGCGGATCGTCCCCTTCGTGCCCATCAGCAGGATGTCGAACATGTAGGGGCAGTTGCATTCAAACCCGCAGGCGACCTTCGTGACCGCCCCGCCCGCCCACTTGCAGATCGCCACGATCGTCGGGTCGTACTCGATCTGGTCGAACGGCGGGTCGTCGCCCCGCGTCGAGTAGGCCGTTACCTCCGTCACCTTGTCGTCCAGGCAGAACCGCATCGCGTCGACCGCGTGACAGCCGCCGCACAACATGGCGTTGCCCGTCTGGGCCACGGTGCGGTAGTGATCGAACCCGGGGTACCACGGCCCGATCGCGTGGAAATAGGCGAACTCCCCATACAGGATCTTGCCGACGGCCCCGTCGGCGAGCTGCCGCTTGATGATGTTGACCAGCGGGTTCCACCGCAGCACGAAACTCGTCACCGACCGGACCCCGGCCGCCGCCACCGCGTCGCGGAGCTGCTTGGCACCGGCCAGGTCCACGCACATCGGTTTCTCCATCAGCAGGTGCTTGCCCGCCTGGGCCGCCTTGACGCCCTGCTCGACGTGCGCACCGGCCGGCGAGCAGACGCTGACGATGTCGACCCTCGGGTCGGCCAGCAGCTCGTCGTAGTCGTCATAGCACGGGCAGCCGAGCCCGAACTCGGCGGCCTTGGCCTGAGCGGTCTCCAGCCGCCGGCTGCCCACGGCCACCACCTCGACGTCCGGGTGGCTCTGATACGCCCGGATATGCTCCCCCGACACCCACCCCGCTCCCATGATGGCCGCGCCTAGCTTCTCTGCCATGCCTATTCGTCCTTTCGCTCAACCGGATCTTCAACGCCCTCTCAACGCCCCCATCGCCGCTAACGGCTGACCGCCCATTGGCCGATACTACAACCGATGGCGGACGAACCGGATTATATCCTGGACGTCGACCAGCTCCATGCCCCTCCCGCGCCCGCAGACGCTGTGGACGCTGATGGACCCGGCGCCCGCCGTTGGCTGGGTGTCCACTTCGAGTGCTGCGGTGTCTATGCGAGGGTGTATCGAAACCGGCAGGGAACCGCCTATGTCGGGCACTGCCCGCGCTGCAGCCGGTCCCTGCGGATCCCCATCGGCCCCGACGGCACGACCAGCCGCTTCTTCCGTGCGATTTGAAATCCACCCGCCAGACAGGACCTCGGTCCCGCCGACCGGCCCTCGCTAGGCCGGTTCGGGGAGTGCCTCGGCGGCCTCCATCAAGCTCGTGAGCGCGTCAGCGGACCTGCGAGTCTCCCGATCGGCGTCCTGGCTGGCGGCGAGTTTCTCCATGGCCTTGCGGCTCTGCTCGTCGAACTGCTGATTGAGCCGCTTGATCTTCTGGACCAGGCGCTGGACCTCCGGGGTTACCTCGTCGCCCTTCGCGGGCAGCCGGGCCTGGAACTGCGCCGACTCGTTCAGCGTCCGCCACTCGTGGATCATCTCGGTCACTTCCAGCATCTGGCTGTATCGGCCGGACGCTCCGGCTGACTCGGTCTCAGTCTTGACGGTCGTGCCGCTATAGGTGCTCCCGGTGGTCTCTGGGACGACGACCGTGTAATTCGTCCCGCCGACGTAGTACGGGTAGCCCACCGTCGAGTAGACGTATTGCGTCTGGGTGGGAACACGAACCGGATGCCAGTAGTGATGCGTGGCCCGCCAATTGACGGACCGATGATACCTGGCCACTTTGCCATTGGCGCGCACGTCATGACGGGCCTTCGGCGGAGCAGGCCGACCATTCCGGGGCGGCGTTCCAGCCCGGGGCCTCACCGCGCCGGCCGGTCGTTTCGGCCCCCCTGCGGGCGGTTTCGCTCCGTTCGGCCTGGGGCCACGCCTGGCCGGGGGCCGACGTGCCGGCGCCGCGCTGGCAAGATCCGCCGCAAACAACGCCAAGCAAACCCCGCCGATAATCCACCACACCATCGACGCTCGATGACGTTTCGTACCATGACTCATGGTCAGACTCCTAAACCGCGACGTGTCCCCCCTGCAGACAGAACGGCAACCAGGCCCGAGCCCGATCGCGGCGCCCCGCCGGCCGTCCCCCCGATGTGCCACCGCATCGCCCTACCGACGCGTTCACTTCTCACTGCATCGGCATTTCGGCGTTCGGCGTTTCGACGTTTCGACGTTTCGACCTGTCGACGTTTTGACGTGTCGACGTGTCCCATCGTGCCAGCACGACGGGCTACACCTTCCCCCACTTCTTGAGGTTCTCGAAGCTCAGCTTGGCGCTCTCCATGGACGGCCGGCGACACGCGTCCTGTTCGACGATGTACCACTCCGTCCCCCCAACCGTCTCGCAGGCATCGAAGATGCTCGGCCAATCCAGAATCCCCTCGCCGACCTCCGCGAAGAACCGCTCCTCGCCCGGTTCCATATCCTTGGCGTGGATCGTCGGACACCGGCCCGGATGGTTCCGGATAAACTCGGCCGGATCGTGCCCGGCGTGCTGAACCCAGTAGACGTCGACCTGGCACTTGAGCAGGTCCGCACCGGCCGTTTCGTACATGATCTCCAGGCCCGGCTTGCCGTCGAACTCGGCGAACTCGGCCGAGTGGTTATGGAACGACACCGTCATGCCGGACTTCTTGGCCTGCTCACCCGCCTTCGCCAGCCCCTCGCCCCACGCTCGCCAGGCGTCGGCGCTGTCGTTGTTCCCGCTGAACGCGAAGTTCACCGCCCCGATCGTCTTGGCGTACGCGATCGCCTCGTCCAGCTTGGCCGGGTCCGTCAGATCCCCATAACCGACGTGCATGCTCACCGCTCGCATGCCGAGGTCGTCGATCGCCTTCCTCAGGTCGCTCGCAGACACCCCCCAGGTCCCCGCGAACTCCAGGGCCGTGTAGCCAATGTCGGCCACCTGCTTGAGCGTCCCGGCCCAGTCCTTCTCGGCCACGTCACGAACGGTATACATCTGCAACGCCACAGGGATCCTCGCCACGATCATGCCCTTTCAAACGGAGTGCCAACGCTGTTATTGCCGCCGAATGCGGCGCGCCGGGATGGTACCCCACGGCCGGACGTCCCGCAACGCGATTGCGTCCGGTATTGCAGCACTTGGCCGGGCCGACACGCCCCTGCGCGGACCCACGAGTGCGTGCAAAACCGACGGACGTCATTTCTTGTTCTTCTGCGCCTTTTCGATTTTCGCCCACGTATCGCGCAACGGAACCGTCCGATTGAAAACCAGCACGTTACCGGACGCGTCGGGATCGACGCAGAAATAGCCCTGTCGCTCGAACTGGTATCGGCTGCCCGGCGCGGCGCCGGCCAGGCTCGGCTCGACTTGGCACGACGTCAGCGTCTCCAGCGAGTCGGGATTCAGACTCGCCTTCCAGTCCTCGCCTTCCTCGACGTCGCTCGGGTTCTCGCTGGTGAAGAGATGATCGTACAAGCGGATCTCGGCCTCGACCGCGTGGGCGGCTGAGACCCAATGCAGCGTCGCCTTGACCTTGCGCCCGTCCGGCGATCCACCCCCACGCGTCTCCGGATCGTACGTGCAGTGCAGCTCGACGACCTCGCCGGTCTGGTCGTCCTTGACGACGCCCACGCACGTGATGAAGTAGCCGTACCGCAGCCGGACCTCGCGACCGGGCGCCAAGCGGAAGAACTTCTTGGGGGGGTCCTCGCGGAAGTCCTCTCGCTCGATGTACAGCACGCGCGAGAACGGGACCTTCCGCGTCCCCATGTCCGGGTCCTCCGGGTTGTTGACGGCCTCCAGCTCCTCCGTCTGATCTTCGGGGTAGTTGTCGATGACCACCCGAAGGGGACGCAGCACCCCCATAACCCGCGGGGCCCGCTTGTTGAGGTCCTCGCGGATGCAGTGCTCCAGGAGCTTCACGTCGACGACGCCCTCGAACTTGGCCATGCCGATCCGCTCGCAGAAGCTCCGGATCGACTCGGGCGTGTAGCCGCGCCGCCGCAGACCGCGGAGCGTAGGCATGCGCGGATCGTCCCATCCCCTGAGGTGCCCCTCTTCAACCAGCTCCCGAAGCCGCCGCTTGCTCAACACGGTGTGCGTGATGTTGAGGCGGGCGAACTCGGTCTGCTGCGGATGGTAGACGCCCAGTTGATCGAGGTACCAGTCGTACAGCGGCCGGTGGTTCTCGAACCCCATGTCGCAGAGCGAATGCGTAACCCGTTCGATCGAGTCCTCCAGGCCGTGCGCCCAGTCGTACGTCGGGTAGATGCACCACGCGTCGCCGGTGCGGGGGTGCGTGGCCCGCAAGATGCGATACATGACCGGGTCCCGCATGTTCAAGTTTGGCGACGCCATGTCGATCTTCGCGCGAAGCACGCGCGACCCGTCCTCGAACTCGCCCGCCCGCATCCGCTCGAACAGGTCCAGGTTCTCGGCGATCGAACGGTCGCGATACGGGCTGTCCCTGCCCGGGGCGGTCAGCGTCCCGCGGTACTCCCGGATCTGATCCGCGCTCAGGTCGTCCACGTAGGCCTTGCCGGCCTTGACGAGCTGAACGGCGTAGTCGTACATCTGCTGAAAGTAGTCCGACGCGTAGTAGAGATGCTCGCCCCAATCCCATCCCAACCACCGGACGTCTTCCTTGATGGCCTCGATGTACTCGGCCTCTTCCTTGACCGGGTTCGTATCGTCGAACCGCAGGTGGCAGACGCCGCCTTCGTTCTCGGCCGCGATGCCGAAGTCGAGATTGATGGCCTTGGCGTGGCCGATGTGCAGGTACCCGTTCGGCTCGGGCGGGAACCGCGTCACAACCCGCCCGCCCCACTTGTTCGTCCTGAGATCCTCCGCGACCATCTCCCGGATGAAATCGGCGCGCGGGGCCTGCTCGTTCTTGCCTTTGCCAGTTCCCTGGTCGTCCTTCGGTGTGCCCATGGTCTGCTACCTCGATCTTCGGAGTGTCCCGCGCCGCTGAAGCGACGGGAGACCCGCGCAGCCGAAAATGATACCCGCGCGCCAGTAACAAGACAAACCGACGACGCTCGCCGATCGCCCAACACCCGCGTCGCAAAGACCCCGCACGCGCGGGGCAGCGCCAAGCGGCTCTCTTGACAAACCCGCCGGGATGAAATGAAATGGTCTTGTCGATTGGCCCGTAGTTCAATTGGTAGAACGCCTGACTCTGGATCAGGAGGTTTCAGGTTCGAGTCCTGACGGGCCAGGTCGGCAAGAGGCCGAGAACCTCGGTTTTTCCAAGGTTTCTCGGCCTTTTCGCTTGTCGGGCGTACAGACCGCTCTGGGCCTTCTAGCGCAGCTGGACGCAACGGAGTCCCCCTCGTCGGTCCCCGTCGGGTATACTCGTGCCACGTCATCTGAGTCCGCCAGCACGGCGAGGCGCCGAGGTGCTCGGCCGGCCAGAGGACGAGGTGGTCCGCAGCTGGGGACCCTCAGGACCAACAAGCCATGACTGAACGCGCGGATTTCATCCCCGTGACCAGACCCCTTCTCGACGAACGCGAGGTCGAGGCGTCCCGACGGCCGATCCTGTCCGGCTGGGTGACGCAGGGCAAGGAGGTGGCCGCGTTCGAACGGGAGTTCGCCGAAGCCGTCGGTGCCAAGCACGCCTGCGCCGTCTCCAGCGGCACGGCGGCGCTGCACCTGGCGCTCATGTCGGTGGGCGTGCGGCCTGGCGACGAGGTGGTGACGGTCAGCCACTCCTATATCGCGACGGCCAACGCCATCCGCCATTGTGGCGCGACTCCCGTGTTCGTCGACGTCGAGCCCGACACCTTCAACATGGATCCCGAACGCATCGAGCAGGCCCTGACCGACCGAACGCGCGCGATCCTCTGCGTCCACCAGATGGGCCTGCCCTGCGACCTGCCGGCGATCCTGGCGATCGGCGAGCGCCACGGTCTGCCGGTGGTCGAGGACGCGGCGTGCGCGGCCGGCAGCGAGATCCTGTGGCAGGACCGCTGGGAGCGGATCGGCAAGCCGCGCGGCGTCATCGCCTGCTTCTCGTTCCATCCCAGGAAGCTCATCACCACCGGGGATGGGGGTATGCTGACGACCTCGAGCGCCGAGCACGATGAGCGCTTCCGCCTCTGGCGACAGCACGGCATGGGCGTGCCCGACGCCGTCCGCCACGCGTCCAGGCAGGTCATCTTCGAGTCGTATCCCGAAGTGGGTTACAACTACCGCATGACGGACATCCAGGCCGCCGTCGGCCGAGAGCAGCTCAAACGACTCTCCGATATGGTCGAGCGACGTCGCCGTCTCGCCGAGCGATACGACCGGTTGCTTGCGGATCTGCCGGGATTGCAGCCGCCAGCCACCCCGCCCTGGGCCCGCGGCAACTACCAGAGCTACTGCATCCGTCTGCCGGACGGCTGCGGTCAACGTGACGTGATGCAAGCCCTGCTGGACGCCGAGATCGCCACGCGCCGCGGCGTCATGTGCGCGCACCGGGAGCCCGCCTACCCGCGAGGCACGTGGCGATGCGGCGGAGAGGACGCGTGCAATTGTGCTCCCGGCACGTGTGAGCGGCTGCGAAACGGCGAGATCGCCCAAGACCGTTGCATCGTTCTGCCCATGTACCACGAGATGACCGACGCCGACCAGGATGCCGTCGTCCGCGCGCTGCAAGAGGCATTGCGCTAAGCTGACGCCCGCGGGCCTCAGCCAGCGCGGGAAGCGTGACAATCTGGGCGGGGGGTGCCCCATCCTTTTCGAGGGGCCGCGGAACGCGTGCCCCTGAAGGATGGGGCACCCCGCCCAATCTGTCACACACCCGCCGGTGCGCCCTTCTCCGCGCAGGAGGTTTGACCTCTCGGCCAGATCGGTCACCATATGCGTCTGCCAAGACCGCCACCCAAGTCGCGGCTGAAGAAAGGAACGGCAAGATGCAGGTCCTCAGGGACATCTACCAGGTAAGCGGCGACCTGAACGGCGTGACGTGGGCGGGCGTGGACGCCGGGTATGAGGACGCAAACACCTACGCCGTGAAGAGGCCGGACGGACTGATTCTATTCGATTGCGGGTGCGGCGACACGCTCGACCAGATCTTCGCGAACATGACGTACTGGGGCTTATCCCCCGACGACATCAAGGCCTGCATCCTGACCCACGCGCACCTCGACCACGCCGGCGGGGCCCATCGGCTCGCCGAACGCGGCGTCAGGCTCCTGGCCCATGCGAACACGGCCCAGGCCGTCGCCGCCGGCGACGAACGATGCTGCGGGTATCTCTACCACAAGACGTTCATGCCCTGTCGCGTCGACGAGGCGCTCGAGGACGGCCAGACGCTCGACGTCCTCGGGCTGAAGATCGAGGTCATGCACCTGCCCGGTCACAGCATGGGCTGCACGGCCTATCTGTTCGAACATGAAGGCCGCCGCATCGTGGTCAGCGGCGACGTCATCGGGACGCTCTTGGACGGGCACTTCGGCTGGAGCGGCTCGATCGATTTCGACAAGCGCGTCTACATCGAATCGCTGCGGCGATTTGCGAAGCTGGATTCGGACATCATGCTCCCCGGCCACGGGATGATCTACTTCCACAAGCCCCGGCGCCGGGTGGAGGAAGCCCTGAACGAGGCACTGATGCAGTGGCGATAGCCCGCGTGCGTCGGATGCCACGTGACCAGAAGGGAGGGATCGGGCAATGGTCAGAGCAGCCATGGTGGCGTTGGGCATCGTGTGGGTGTCGGGCGCGACTTGCCCGTCGGCCGAAGCGCCGGCCGGCGTGCGGGCGCTGGACAAGAAGCTGATCGAATACGGCTGGGACGTGCCGTTCGCCGACGAGGTCCGCGCCAACATCCGGCAGATGGAGCGCCGCCCGTTCGACGGTGTGATCTTCAAGCTGCGCGGCGGCGGCAAGGTCCTGACGCCCACGCCATGGACCGAGGCCCAGTTCGCCAAGGACTACGAGGCCCTGCGGCAGACCCAGTGGGAGCGGTTCACCGATAACTTCGTGATCATGTGGGCGGCGTCGAAGCAGGACTGGTTCAGCGACGAGCACTGGCGGGCGATAGAGAACAACGTCGCGCTGATGACCCGGGCCGCCCGCGTCGGACGGTGCGTCGGCGTCTGTTTCGATCCCGAGCCGTACGGCCCCAATCCCTGGGACTACCGACAGGCGCCCCATCGCACCACCAAGACCTTCGCCGACTATCAGGCCGCCGCCCGCCGTCGCGGAGCCCAGTTCGTCCGCGCGATCGAGCGCGAGCTGCCCAAGGCGAAGATCCTGACGCTCTTCCAGCTCAGCCAGCTGTCCAGCCTGCTGAAGCCCATGGATCCCAAGGACCGCGCGGCGAAGCTGTCGCGGATGCACTACGGGCTGCTGCCGGCCTTCCTGAACGGCATGCTCGACGGCGCGGGGCCGGACGTGCTGATCATCGACGGCAACGAGGGGGCCTACTACTACACCGACGTCCTTCACTACCACGGGGTCTATCACCGGATCACGCAGCGCGCCCTGCTTCTGATCGATCCGGCGTTGTGGGGCAAGTACCGGGCGCAGGTCCGGGTGGGTCAGGCGTTGTACATCGACATGTACTTCGGCCTGCGTCCGCGGAAGGTGCTCGGACACTTCATGGAGCCGAAGTCGCGGGCGAAGTGGTTCGAGCACAACGTCTATTGGGCACTGCAGACGACGGACCGCTACGTCTGGTGCTACAGTGAGCGGATGAACTGGTGGAAGGACGCCAACGTGCCCACCGGCTGCGAGCAGGCGATACGATCCGCCCGGGCCAAGGTGGCGGCCGGGGAGCCACTTGGGTTTGACCTGGCGCCCATCGTCCAGGGCGCCCAAAAGCTGCAACGGACCGAAACCTCGCTGAAGACCAAGCGCCGCGTTGCCGAGATCTCCCGACTGCCCGCGACGGTGGCCCGACCGAAGATCGACGGCCGGCTCGACGACGAGGCATGGAAGCAAACCAAGCCCTTGCAGCCGTTCGTGGCGCTGGCGTGTCAGGCCAGACCGCTGACGGCCAAGACCGAAGCCCGGATCACCTACGACGACCAGATGCTGTTCGTCGCGTTCCGCTGCCAGGAACCCGCCCCCAAGCAGATGGCCCTGTGGGGCGAGCAACATGACGAAGAGGTCTGGCAGGGCGACGACGCGGAAGTCCTCATCTCCGTGCCCGGGAAGGTCAAGCCGTTCTATCACTTCATCGTCAATCCGAAGGCCGTGGCCTGGGACGCGATGAGCGACGCAGCGATCGACGCGTACAACCCCAACTGGCAGCGCGGCGCGCACATCGGCGACGACCACTGGGCCGCCGAAATGGCCATCCCCTGGGCGGCGATGAAAATGGACAAGCCGAACCCGGGGGCGAAGCTCCGCGTCAATCTCTGCCGGCAGCGGACGCAGGGCGGCCGGGAGTGGAGCTCGTGGTCGCCGATGGCCGGAGGCTTCCTCGAGCCCGACCTGTTCGGCACGTGGGTGCTCCGGTAGACCGCGCGCCGGCCTGCCGGCGGAGCCACGGGGCCCGCACACCAAGGACTGCATGGCTAGGAGACGCCGACATGAACTCCGACGATCCCGTCGAGCTACCCCCGGGGATCACCGTACAGTCCATCGAAGCAGGCGGCTACGAATTACGAATCGTCGCCGCAGACGCCGATGCCCTGATGTGGCGTTTGCACGACGTGGTGGGCATGATCCAGACCGGCCAGTTCGAAAACCACCTCGCCCGTCTGGACCCCGACAGCTAGATGGGGCGCCCTCGGCTGAGGATTCGGCGGCTACTCCACCGTCACTTCGATGATGGTTGCGAACTCGACCGCCTTGCCGTCCGCCTCGCTGGGCTTGACCTCCTTGATGACCGTCTTGCCGTCCTTGCCGAGGAGCGTGAACGAGGGGACCTGAATCGGCTCGCCCTTCTTGTCGTATACGACGAACTCGAGCTCGTACTCGCCGGCATCGACGCTGCCCGGGAGATCGCGCTTATGGCTGTACACGCCGTCGCCCTTCTTGGCGTCGCCCTCCTTGCCCTCGTCGTTCATCTCCATGGTGTACTCGGGCGCAGCGATGGGAACGGCATTGACAAAACCGACCTGCTTCAGATCGCCCGCGACCTTACACAGGACGCTGAAATCCGCGCCCGCCTTGATCGGGTCGGGATCCACCCCGGGTTGCATGGTCCATTTGATCGGCTGCTCGCAACCGAACGCCGCCATCACGATCAACAGACCCACCAGCCGACTCAGCTTCAGCAACATCGTCATGTCTCCTCACATCGATATGCAAGACGCCGCGCCATCCAACCCCACGGCCGGTCACACGCTTGGGTGGTATCCTATCCCAACCAGCTGCCTGACGGAAAGCGAAGAATCGCCCATTCCATCGTGGCCGGTGCGTGACAGATTGGGCGGGCTACCGGAGGGGTGCCCCATTCTTCGCTGCCCTTCGCGGTACGCGAAGGGCAGCGAAGGGTAGGGGACAGAACCACGCTGCAAAGGGCCCTTCGCAGTCCATTCCGTCCCCCACCGCGTCACGTTGGTTTGGCCGCCAGGGCGATGAACCCGTTGGCCCGCAGGCCACCCGCCCACGGCAGGCGGAGCGGACCGGAGCGGCGCCGGTTCAGGGGGACGATCTGCCGGACGACGAACCCGGCGCTGCTCAGCAGGTCTCGCAGCTCGCGGCGCGAGAAGACGTGGACGTACATGTTCCGGATACCGCGGTAGTACCACAGGATCTTGTCGCCCAGCTCGGCCCGCCCCCGCCACGTTTGCCACAGGTTACTGACCAGGAAGTGCACGCCGTCGGGCGTGGCCAGGGCGTGCCAGCGGTTGTGGACGTGGACGGCCAGTTGGCCCCCGGGCCGCAGCGCGTGGGCCACGCCGGTCAGGAACGCCAACCGGTTCGCCCGCCCGGCCACCATGCCCAGCGTGCTGAACATGCACAGGGCGTAGTCGAACGACCCGGGCCGCACGAGCATCGGAAGCTCCATCATGTCGGCCTGGACCAGGACGGCCTTCACGTCGGCGTTCAGGAGCTTCTCGCGGGCCACGTCCAGCATATGCGTCGACAGGTCGACCCCCAGCACGCGGTGTCCCAGTCGTGAGAACGCGATCACGTGCCGCCCCGTCCCGCAGCCGACGTCGAGCAACCGTCCGGGCTGGGCGAACCACCGGGTCACCAACTGGGTGTCGTAGTCGAACAGCGGGGACTCATCGAAGTAGCTGTCGTACTCCTCGGCCACGACCCGGTCGGTCAGGTATCGGACCGTCGATGGATGCATGGGATCCATGGCCCGTCAGCATAGACCAAGCCGGACCGCATTTGCCAGCGCCGCATTCATGGTGTATACTTGGGGCACCATGACCAGCACCCATGAGCCATTCCGTTCGACGTATGCCGCGACCATGGTCATGCCCTGGCCCGCTCGAGGCCGGTGCGGCGGCTAATCCCCGACATCCTGTCGACGATCACGCCCCCCTCGGCCCGGTAGCGGGCCTTGTTTCGTTGAGGGTAACGCTAGCGCGCAGGCTTGTGCGCTTGGCGCCGGACTCCCTAGAATGACGCGACGGCTGCCCGCATGGCGGCGTCGACACCTGACGAGGACTGACCATGGCCAACAGACGATTCTTAGTGACAGCGGCCCTGCCCTATTCCAACGGGCGGCCCCACGTGGGGCACATCGCGGGCGCGTATCTGCCGGCGGACATCTACGTTCGCTACCTCCGCGCCGCCGGGCACGAGGTCCGCTTCATCTGCGGCAGCGACGACAACGGCGTGGCGGCGCTGAAGGCCGCCCGCGAGGAGAACACCTCTGTCGAGGAACTGACCGCTCGCTACAACCGCATTCAGCAGGAGAGCTTCCGCGGGTTGGGCGTCGAATTCGACGTCTACGGCGGCACGCACCAGCCCGGTTTCGCCGAGCTCCACGAGGAGATCAGCCAGGAGCTGTTCTTGAAGATCCACGACAAAGGGTACTTCACCAAGAAGACCACCAAGCAGCTCTACGATACCGAGGCGAATCAGTTCCTGCCCGATCGGTTCGTTCAGGGCACGTGCCTTCACTGCAACAGCCCCAACGCGTACGGGGACCAGTGCGAGGACTGCGGCAGGAGCCTCGACGCCCTCGACCTGATCGACCCCAAGAGCGCCCTGACCGGCACGACGCCCGAGCCGCGCGAGACCGTTCATTGGTATCTGCAGCTCAACCGGCTGCAGGACCGGCTGGCGGCCTGGCTAAGGACCAAGCAAACCGAGAACGATTCGGGGCCCGCGTGGCGACCGGCGGTGATCAACTTCTCTCTCGGACAGATCGAGAACGAAGGCCTGCCCGAGCGCTGTATGACGCGAGACCTCGACTGGGGCATCCCCGTGCCGTTGGATGATCCGGACGCCAAGGGCAAGTCGCTATACGTGTGGTTCGACGCGCCGATCGGGTACGTGAGCTTCACGGCCAAGGACTGCGAGGACCGCGGCGAGGGCCGGCAGGCGTACGAACGATGGTGGAAGGACCCCGACTGCCCGATCGTCCACTTCATCGGCGAGGACAACACCATCTTCCACGCGATCACGTGGCCGGCCATGCTGCTGGCGTCGCACGACAGCGCGTCCACCCAGGGCGAGCGCGGCGAGCTCCAGCTG
Source organism: uncultured Planctomycetales bacterium (assembly GCA_964390905.1). GTDB lineage: Bacteria > Planctomycetota > Phycisphaerae > UBA1845 > JAFGLZ01 > JAFGLZ01. Next base: position 47,597 of record CAYMLO010000011.1, read on the forward strand.
CCCACGACGGTCTGCGCCAATGCGTTCCTGAACTTCAAGATCCCGGGCAAAGAAGAAGAGAAGTTCAGCAAGTCGCGAGGCACGGCCATCTGGATCGAGGAATTCCTGAAACGGTTCGACGCGGACGCGCTTCGCTACTACCTGACGGCCATCGCACCGGAGCGACAGCGGACGGCCTTCAGTTGGCAGGACTTCGTCCAGCGGAACAACGCCGAGCTACTGGCCAAGCTGGGCAATCTGGTCAACCGGACGCTGACGTTCGCCAAGAAGTACTTCGACGGCAAGGTGCCCGACCCGGGGCAGCGCGATGCTGTGGACGAGACGCAGCTTGCGCTCCGCCAGGAGACGGCCGACAAGGTCGCCGACCATATCGAGCACTTCCGCTTCCGGGCGGGCCTGGAGGCGGCGGTGGACCTGGCGCAGGCCGGTAACGAGTACTTCGACACGACCAAGCCGTACCGGACGCGTAAGACGGATCTGTCCGAATGCGGCCGGGCCATCAACGTCTGCATCCAGACGGTGCGGTCGCTGGCGACGATCTGCGGACCGTTCCTGCCGTTCAGCACGCGGAGCGTTCTTCGCCAGTTGGCGTGCGACGAATCGGCGTTGGCTTGGGAGCGGGCGGCCGAGGAACTGCCGGCCGGGCATGCGCTCGGCGAGCCGGCGATCCTGTACCGCAAGATCGAGGCCGACGAGCTCGATTCCGAGGACTAGGGCCGATGAAGTTGGTCACCAGGATGCTCCTGCCGGGCGGCGAGGTCCAATGGCTGGACGGCGCGGAGGCGCTGGCCAGCCGGGGCTATCGGCTGCTGGCCGGCGACCCCGCGGAGAGCGGTTGGCGGACGCTGGGCTGCCTGCCGGCCGGTCCGGCGGAGCGTCTGCTGTCGCGCGTCGGTCCCGCGTCGCGGCTGCTACGACTGGGCGTTCACAGTGTCTGGCGGCTTCCGAGCGGGACGATCCTGGCGGTCCTGTCCGGGCGGGTGCTGCGCAGCACCGACGGGGGCAACACGTTCGAGACGACGCACCGATTCGCCATCGGTCGCAAGCCCGCCCACGGTGGGTTCACGGCCATGCCCACGGGCGAGGTCTACTACGGCGACTACGTCAGCACGTCCGAGCGCACGGATCCCATCACCATCCGCCGGAGCGACGACGACGGGCGGACGTTTCACGAGGTCCATCGTTTCGAGCCGGGGCAGGTGCGCCACGTGCACTTCATCCAGGCCGACCCGCACGGGCCGGGCCTGTGGGTCGGCACGGGCGACCTGGGCGACGAGTGTCGCATCCTGCGGAGCGTCGATGGCTGTCAAACGTTCGAGACGCTCGGGGCCGGCTCGCAGAAGTGGCGGGCGGTCTCCGTCGTGTTTCGGCCCGATGCGGTCTTCTGGGGCACAGACGCGGGGCGGGACGCCGGTGATGAGCCGAACCGGATCTATCGATGGGACCGGACGACGCAGCAGCTCGAGTCGGTTCAGGAGATCCAGGGGCCCGCGCACGGCGCGACCCAACTGGCCGACGGAACGATCCTCGTCAGCACGGGCGTGGAAGGTGGTCAGAACGAGCACGACAACCGCGCCCACCTATGGGCGTCGCGCGACGGCCGGCAGTGGCAGGAGCTGGCGAGCTGGCAGAAGGATGTCTGGCCCTTCATCGTCCAGTTCGGCGTGATCCATTTCCCCCACGGACAGGAAACCAGCAACGCACTGTGTCTGAACCTGCGCGGGCTAAAGGGCGCCGGTTTGGCCTGCCTGGCGGGTATGATTGAGGCATAGGCGCGGGATTCATCCGGCGGTTCGGGCAGCCACGTTCGAGCCCTGCTGTTGACATCCGCCGGCCGCAATGAGAGGGTAGGAAGGATGGATGCCGCCTCGCGATCGTTGAGGAAAGGAGAGCATCGAGAATGACAAGGCAACCCAGATTGGCATTGGCGTCGGCCCTTGTGCTCGGCGTCGCCCTGCCGGCCGCAGCGGCCGACAGCCTCAAAACCGTCGAGCAGAAGATCATCAAAGCGTGGCAGCAACACAAGTCCATGACCGCCAAGCTGAAGATCGCCACACAGATGAAGCAGGGAGACAAGACGGTCAACGGCGGTGGGGAGGGGACGTACGAGTTCGTCAGGAAAGGCAAGCTGACGCCCTACCGGATGGAGGTCAAGGGCCAGTCGGTGATCAAGAGCGACGGGGAGGAGACGGCGCAGGACTATCACAATACCGCGATCAGCGACGGGAAGTTCATCCACTCGCTCATGGACGTTGGTGGGAAGCCATTTGCGACCAAGATGAAGGTGGTCCCGGGCAACTCCCCCGATCCGAAGGGGATGTTCCAGATGCTGCGCAAGGTGTACCAGCTGAAGCTGCTGCCCCCTGGCAAGATCGACGGCAAGGAGGTCTACGTCATCGAAGCGTCCCCCAGACGGAAGCGCGGCCCGATCGTCATGAGGATGCGCCTCTGTTACTCCCACGACGGCGTTCTGGTCAGACAGGTGGTCTCAGACTCAGCCGGCAAATCCAAGATGACCTCGACCTACACCGACATCAAGTTCGACGTCAAGATCGATCCCGAGCGATTCGTCTTCAAACCGCCGCCCGGTGTCACGGTGCGGGAGGTGACCCCCCCGCAGCAGTGACGACCAGAAGACGCGTGATGCGGGCAGGCGAGACGGAATACGCCTGACACGGCCATGGCCTGGAAAAGCGGCAAGTCCTGGGTCTACTCGATCACCTACGATGAGGGGTGTGCGGCCTTGTTGGATCACGCCGTGCCGATTCACCGCAAGCACGGCATCCCCGGCCACCTCGCGCTGGTGGCCAGCCAGATCGGCGTGCCGCGAGACGTCCCGGGCAGCAGCTACGACGGGATGATGATCCTGTCGAAAGAGCAGATCCACGCGCTTCGCGACGAGGGGTGGGGCGTCTCCAATCACAGCATGACCCACGCCGCCCTGACGATGGAGAACGCCGAGTACGAAATCGTCGAGAGCCGCAACGTGCTCCAAGACGCCCTGGACATGGACGTGACGATGTTCTGCGTACCCGGCAACAACGACTCGTACCCGCCGGTCCGCGCCGTCGCCGAGCGCGCGGGGTACACGTCCATCCTGACGATCTACGACGACGTGAATACGCCGCAGACCGATCTGCTGCGGCTGTTCCGCTGCCCGCTGCACACGGAGTATCCGGCGCCGTTCTACTCGGCCTTCGACCCGTACAAACGGCTGCATCAGGCAATCGATTGCGGCGGATGGGTGATCGACTACTGCCACTGCCCCATGCCGGGCAAACCCATCCACCCGCAGAAGGACTGTACGAGCGAGCAGCTCGCCGAGCGGTTCGAGACGGTGCGGCGGATCGGCGCAGACGAGGTCTGGCTGGCCGAGCCGAACGACGTCGTCGACTACCTGCTCAGCCAGGGGGAATGATAGATGACCACGAAGATCGAACGAGCGAAGTACGGAGCAGCCGCCCACGCCCACGAGACGGGCGCCTTGCCCACCCCGTTTCCGCGAACGATGGGGCCCAACTGCATGAAGTACTTGCAGGAGGTCGTCGACAGCGGCCTGACGTGCGACATGATCGGGCGGTTCGAGCGGGCGTTGGCCGACGCGCTCGGCGTGGCCCACGTGATCGCCGCGCCCGGGTGCACGCCCGCGCTCGCAGTGTTGGCGGCCGCGTTCGGGATCGAGCCGGGCGACGAAATCATCGTTAGCCCGATCACCGACTACGGCACGGTCCAGGGGCTGGTCCGGGAGAACATCATCCCCGTCTTCGCCGACGCCGCGCCCGGCACGGTCAACCTGTCCGCCGAGACGATCGAACCGTGCATCACCGATCGGACGCGGGCCATCCTCGTCGTGCACATGACGGGCCTGATCTGCGACATGGACCCGATCAACGCCCTGGCCGAACGACACGGTCTGATCGTCTACGAAGACGCCTGCCAGGCCGTCTTCGGCGAATACAAGGGCCGCTTGGCAGGCACGCTGTCTCGGGCGGCCGGGTTCTCCTTCGACGCCGAGAAGACGATGGGGTCCGACGTCGGCGGCGCCGTCGCCACGAACGACGGCGACCTGGCCGAGCGGATCCGTTTCATCGGTCAGAGTCGCGGCGCCGCGATGGAACCCCACTTCGGCCGCAAGCACGTCGCGCCCGGCTACGCCCATCGCATGCCGCTGTGCACGGCCGCGATCAGTCTGGCCCAGCTCGAGATCATCCGCGACCAGGTGGCACACCGCGACCGGATGGCGCGACGCTTGACCGAGCGGATCGGCGAGATCCCCGGCATCACGCCGCTGCCCATCCCCGACTTCGTCAATGTCTACTCCTGCTGGATGTTCGGCATGAGCATCGATCCCGCGGCGTTCCGATGCACGGCCGAGGCGTTCGCCGAGCAACTCGCCGAGGCGGGCATCCCCGGTGCGGGTCAGGGCAAGTACTACCTGATGCCGGCCGCCTGCACGTTCCTCGACCAGAACGCACGAGACAAAGTCTTCCCCTACTCGATGCCGCCCGCGTCGAGGGAGTACCACTACGCTGCGGACTCATGCGTGAACGCCCGGGATTTCCTGGAACACTGGATCCGCTGGTCGACGTTCTGCGAGAAATACCAGCCCGAACACTGCGAGCTGGCCGCTCAGATCGTCCGCCAAGTCGCCGACAGGAATCGAGCGTAGGCCAGACCCAGTCCGAAGCGTGGTCTGCTTCCCCGCCGTGCATGCAACGAGGGGTCCCGCGCCACGGTACAATGGTACGTGCTTGGGGTGCTGTGGCGGGGTGCCCCATCCTTGCCCTGCGGGCGGCGGCAGCCGCTCGCAGGGCAAGGATGGGGGACCGATCGCACCAGATTCGAGCCCATTCGCCGTGTGATCCGTCCCCCACCCTCCAATCCGCTTCGGCTTTCGCCGAATCGCATTGGAGGATGGGGCACCCGCGCGACGAAGAGGCCCACGCGACGGTACAATAGGTGTGTCGGTTCGCGGCCAGGGGGGGCAGGATCCGGTATGGTCCGCCGCCAAACGTCATTGCTCGTCCAGTCGCCGTCGCTGATGGTCGTGCTCCGCCTGAAGGCGATCAGCGCCCGCAATCGTCTTCGGCAAGACCTGGACGAATCCCCGCTTCGGCTGGTGTCCGTCGCCGCCTTCGTCCTGTTCATCTGGACGGCGCTCTATGTCTTGTTTTCCCAGCTGTTGGGGTTCATCCAGCTCCGTCATCTCGAATCGATCGTGGCCGTCCCGTACGTGTTCCACTTCTTCTTCATCGCGCTGATGGCGATGCTGACGTTCTCGACGGGCATCCTGTGCTTCTCGGGGCTGTACGGCCGGGGGGAATCGCAGTTCTTGTTGGTCGTCCCGCTGCGAAGCTGGCACGTCGTGATCACCAAGTACACAGAAGCGCTGGTCCTGAGCAGCTGGTCGCTGCTGCTGCTGGGGTTTCCGCTGATGCTGGCGATGGCCCAGGTCGGCGACACGCCCTGGTACTACTACCCGATGTTCGTGGGGTTGTTCCTGTCGTTCGTGACCATCCCGGGCGCGGCGGGGTTGATGGCCGCCCACGCTGCGGCGCTCTACTTCCCACGGTCGGCCAGGCGATTCATCATCATCGTGGCGATCGTGATGGCGGCCGCCGCGATCCGGTTCGGCATCAGCGTCTGGACGGAGACGAACGCGGACTCCTCCATCTGGCTCAAGACGTTCTTCGAGCAGCTCTCCGCCATTCGCGGGCCTCTCTGGCCAAGCACGTGGGTGACGGAGGGCATCGTCGCCGCAGCACGACACGATCCGGGGCGGGCTGCCTTCTATCTGTTCGTCACCTTCGCCAACGGGCTGTTCTTGAGCTGGCTGGCCGTCGTCGTCGTCTCGGGACGGCTGTCCGACGCCTTCGCCCGAGCGCAGTCACGATCGACCCGCGTGGTCCGCATGGGCGGTCGGGTCACGGCAGCGATGGCCTCGGTCCTATTCGCATACCTGCCCAGACGCCTGCGAGAAATCGCCCTCAAGGACCTCCGCACGCTGCTCCGCGATCCGATGCAATGGTCGCAGTTGGCGATCTTGTTCGGGCTGTTGGCGCTCTACGTGGCCAATATCCCCCGGCTGACGTTGGACATCACCTCGATGCGGTGGCAGGTGCTCGTGTCGTTCCTGAACCTCGCGGCGATCAGCCTGATCCTGGCGACGTTCACGGGACGGTTCGTCTTCCCGATGGTGTCGCTCGAGGGCCGTCAGCTCTGGCTGCTGGGGCCCATGCCCCTATCGCGAACGCACCTGTTGCTGTGCAAATTCATCTTCGCGCTGACCACCACCTTGATCTGCGCCGGCGGCGTGACGGTGCTGTCGATGGCGATGCTGGACCTGCCGCGGGCGTGGTGGTGGATGCACCTGTCGGCCGTCGTATCGACGTGCATCGGTTTGTGCGGGTTGGCCGTCGGGCTCGGCGCGAGGCTGCCGATGTTCGGCCAATCGAGCGGCGCCCGCATCGCCAGCGGGATGGGCGGCACGGTCAACCTGATCGCCTCGGTCTTCTTCGTCATCGCCGTGTTGGCCATCATGGGCACCCTGAGCGCCTATGCGGCCAAGCAAGGGGAGCTGATCTACGACCGACGGACGATCCCCGCCGTGGCGATGGTCGCCGCATTGGGCCCCATCGTCGCAGCCGTGACCCTGCGCCTGGGCACCCGCCACCTCCGCGAAGCCGAGTTCTAGCGCCGCCTCGACTCCAAGCGCACATGCCGCACCGAGCCGGGACGTCCTCGGCCCGGCCAACTACTCGCTCGCCAGGGCGATCTGGGCCCAGTAACCCGCCTCCCACGCCCAGCCGCTCGGCTGGTTGACCAGCTCGAGCTTGACCTGTCGGCCGGCGTAGGCGGACAGGTCCACACTGACGGCCGCCCACCCGTCCTCTGCAGTCTCCTTGCCCACGGGCTGTTCCAGCAAAACCTTGCCGTCCGCCTTGACGATGAGCGTCCAGTCGCCCCGTGGGTGGTGGCCGACGACGAGCCGCAGCGCCGTCTTCTTGCCGGCCGGCACGTCCACCTTCCGCGTCAAGACGCAGCCGGTCGACCGGTCCAGCGGATGCGTCACCAGGACCCGCTCTTTGCCCCCCCACGCTGGGCGCAGACCGGGGTTCATGTCCGCCCCGCAATGACTCACCCGCCAACCGGGCGCCACCGCCTCGACCGCCCGCTTCAAATCGACGCCCGGGGCGGCCTGGATCTTGGCAAGCTCCTGGTCCGTGAAACGACTGCCCGCGATGGGCCCCGCCTCCCAGCATTGCTCGAGCTTACCTGGCCGCGGCGTTTGAACGGGGATCACGAACACCTCTTCGCCGCCGGCGTCCTTCTCGATCCGGCCGCCGGCCTTGCGAACCGCCTGGCGGGCGAGGCCCTCGCACACCTTGATCAGCGCCGGGAAGGTGTAGGGGGTGTGACTGAACTTCCGTCCCGGGTCCAGGGCCGACGTGAAGCGATCGGGCAGCTTCGCCCAGCCCATCGTCGTGAACAAGATCCCGCCCGCGTTCGAGGGGTTGCAGTCGGAGTCCTGCCCGCATCGCGTGGAGATGATGATCGTCCGGTCCGGGTCGCGCCTGCCGTACAACAGGCCCATGACGATGTACGCGCCGTTCAGCTTGGCATCGATGTTGAAATCCGCCTTCGCGCCGCTGCATGAGAACCGACGGTAGGCCGGGTTGAGGTGGTACTTGCGGTTGATCTGCTCCCAGGTCTTCTCCCAGTCATCCGGGTCCGCCCGATACCACTGCAAGACGTCTCGGACGGCTTCAGCGTACTGGCTGTCGGCGGGAATGCACTTCAGCCCCGCCTCGACGATCTTGACCGGGTCGTCCTCGAAGAACGCCTCGGCGTACATCCCGCCGACGAACTGCCCGCCGTACAACCCATCGCCGTAGTTCATCAATCGACCGAAGATCTCGCCCAGCGCGATGGCAACGTTCGGCAACCCCGGCGCGATCAGCCCGGCGAAGTCGGCCTCGATCTGGTAGTCGATGTCGTCGGCGTGGCGGTTGAACTTCGGATGGCCCGAATCCGGCGGCGCGATGCCGCGACGAAGGTTGTCCCGCCCGGCCCGGTTCGCGTGCCACAGCTTATACCCGCTGTTGGCGAAGTCGATCCCCGCCTGCCGGATCGAGACGTCCAGGCCGTGCGCCTCCATCGACCGCAGGAACGTCATCTCCACGTAAATGTCGTCCTGGCCGAACTGGTTGACCAACCGCGGGTGCCATTTAGGCATGTTCTTCTCGGGGATGATCCGCCCCCGGAACCGAAACTCCGTCGGCCCGCCCCATCCCACGCCGACCATCTGCCCGATCCACCCCGCCTTCATCTTGTCCCGATACGCCCGCACCGCCAGCCGCCGGACCTTCTCCGCCCCGGTCCCCACCGACGGCGCCGCCCCCAGGACAACCCCAACTATCGCAACAAGCACACCCCTCCTGCGCATGATCAGCCCTTTCAAACAGATCACCTCTGCGAAACCCGACGTCGTCCATCACACACGCAAGTCGGGCACTACGCTACCATCGAACGGACGCGTTTCAAGGGCGCATCCAATCCTCCGCTGCGCGAGTGTCATTCCTCGGCGCGCAACAGAAGCACGCCCGAGCCGCGGGATTCATCCCGCACGGCAACCGAACCGCGCGGGATGAATCCCGCGGTTCGGGCAACGTCGTTCGGATCCGACGGCACCAACACCATTCACTGGACGCACCCCCGCTCCAAGCAGGTCGGCAGACCGCCTTGATGGCACAGAGTGCAACACCTAAGCCCGCATTTCCCAGATCAGTTGACTGCGATGGTATGATGCACACTGATTTGAGTCTGTAAGGGAAGGGGTTTTCGCAGGCTTCGGGACCAGAATCAGGAGAAACCAATGGGTGAAGCACGCAGGGAGGCGTTGCGGGTCGTTTTCGACCGTTCCGTGAAGCTGGAGTTTCACGGAGCCAAGGTCGTGACCCACTCACGGTACGCGGTCTTCCAGATGGCCGAGGTGGCGGTTCCACGCAGGCTGTTCGCTGCCATCCTGGAACGCATCCAGCGTGTGCGTGCCGTGGCCAGCATGGCCCCGTCGTGATGCCCCGACACGTCGCCAAAGGTCGCACCCGGCGCAGGCAACCAGGGGTGCCCACAAGGGAAAACAGGGGCTGGCGGGGGGTAGATCAGGCCCTTGGGGACCGAAACACGGCTCCCAAGTCCGCTGCACCGCAAAAAGAAGTCCGAAAAGCGATAGGCGCAACGGGGGGGCTGTACAATGATCGACTACGGCCCGGCGGCGTAGCCAGGCGAAGCTACATGGGGAATCTCGGATAAAACACAGGCACAGGCTCGTTCTGCCCGGCGCGCGCCGGGTGCATCTGGCCGCATCGTTCGCTTCGGTAGCGACGCGGCCGTGGCCCGATGGAGGGTGCAGATCGACGGCACGCCCGAGGGCGGAAACGCGACGATGGAGACAGCGATGTGGACTGAACGGACTCTAGCGGCGTTGGCAACGGGGGTATTTGCAGGCGTTTGCTCCGTGGGCGAAGCCGCTGACAAGTACGCAATCGTCCGCTGCGGGCGGGACATCACGCAGGCCGAGTACTCGGGCTATCCGATGAAGTGCGAGGTCCGGCAGATCTTCCACGTGGACAAGACGTACACGTGGCTGCGGGAGTGCCTGCTCCAGCGGATGCCGGACGGGTCGCTCTGCTGCGTGTTCTTCACCGGCGGGAAGTTCGACGGCGACATCAACAACATGGTCGCCGCCATCCGCAGCGATGATGACGGCAAGACGTGGTCTGGCGTCGAGGTGATCCGCCAAAGGAAGGGCGCCGGATGCTGGGCGCCGTCGATGTTCGTCCACAAGAACAGGGCCTACCTCTTCTGGTGCACCAAGAGCAAAGGCTGGCAGGACATGACGAACCGGATCCTCGTGACAGAGCCGGGTGGTCGGACCTTCACCGAGGACCGGGTCATCCTCCAGGACTGGCCCGAGGAAGGGGTGGCCGACATCCGTCACGGGACGATTCCGCGGAACGGGCGCGTGCGGCCCCCGATCAAGTGGGGGGCGGTCGACATCCGTCACGGGACGATTCTGCGGAACGGGCGCGTGCTGCTCCCGATCAAGTGGGAGGAGAAGGGCGTTCTCTACGTCGGTGTGATGGAGCCCAACAGCGACTTCACGTCGTTCACGCACTACGGACGGGTCCACAAGCCGACGCCCGAGGGGCCGACGAAGTGCGTCCCGCTTTTCGAGAACGCCATCGCCGAGCTGTCTGGCGGGCGGCTGGCGATGCTCATACGGGGCGATGTCAACAGGCATCGTCGGGCGGGCTACCTGTGGCGATCGGACTCCAACGACGGTGGGAAGACGTGGTCCGACCCGTACCTGACCGACATTCCCAATCCGGGCACCAAGCCGCGGATCATCAACTTGCCGGACGGGCGGATCGTTCTGTTCCATAACCCGAACAAGAAGGACTACGCCGACCCGAACGTTCATAAGAACCACCACCGACATCGGACCCGGCTGGAGATGTGGGTCAGCGCCGATGACATGAAGAGCTGGTACCTCAAGCGGACGATCGTCTCGGCCCCCAAGGTCGCGCAGTACCCCGACGGCTTCTACGACGCGGACCGGAAGGCGATCTACCTGTGTTGGGAGGATGACAGGACGATCTACTTCCAGAGGATCTTGCTCGAGGAACTGTCGTAGCGGACGGGCAAGCTGCCCTGGTAGGGCCCGACGACCGGCAGACGGTGAAACGCACGGCTGTTCCGGCGCGGCCGCAGGCGTCGGCGATCTATCGTTCGTCGGCTACGGTGATGGCGAACTTGACTTCGCGGGGCGTGCCGGTGACGGCGAAGCGGCCTCGCCCGTTGTCCTTGACGGCGGGGGAGCGGCTCTCGGCGTGCCAGTGTTCGGGGAAGCAGATGCTGGCCGGGATCGCGCCGGTCTCGACGGCGGAGAGCGTGATGCCGCAGTGGGCCTCGTCTGTCCTGCGGATTCGCACTAAGATCCGATGCCATCCCGAGGAGAAACACGCCATGAACCGGTCTGTCGTTGAATCCCCCCAGATCCTGCTGGCGGCGGGCGTTGCGCTTTCGCTCGCGCTTCTTGCTCAGCGGCCGCTCGATGCCGCGGCGCCGGCCGCACCGGCTGACGGCAAGCGTTCGGAGAAGCCCATGAAACCCGACATCAACGCGAAGGTCATGCCCGCCTTTCAGACACTGGCGGACACCACGCCGATGCAGCTCGCGTGGGACGCCAAGACCATCGACGAACACTGCGCGTGGCGGGCCAGGTTCCACACCAAGGTGGTCGAGCTGCTCGGCCGGATGCCCGAGCGCGTGCCGCTGGCCGTCGAGTGGGCCGAGAAGAAGGCGTTCCCCACGCTCGTTCGCCACAAGATCTACGTGCGAACCGAGGCGAACTACTGGTCGCCCGCCTACTACTTCGTACCCAAGAAGCTGAAGGGCAAGACGCCCGCGATCGTCTGCCTGCACGGGCACAGCGGGATCTACCCCTACATCCGCGAGGGCGACGAGAAACTGCAGGCCAAGACCAAGCGGCTGTCGCTCGACTATGCCGTCTACCTCGCCGAGCACGGGTACATCACGATCGCGCCGGTCGTCCGCGGCTGGGACGAGACGGCCGCCGACCAAGACCGCGGCGCGGGCAACCGCCGCAGCTGCCTGCGCGTCACGATGAACGCATTCTTGATGGGCATGACGCCGATGGGCCTGCGATGCTGGGACGCGATGCGGCTGATCGACTTCCTCGAGACGCAGGCGGACGTCGACGCGGAGCGGATCGGCGTGGCCGGACTGTCCGGCGGGGGGACGCTGTCGACCTACCTGCCCGTGCTGGACGATCGGGTGAGACTGGTCATGATCGCCGGGGCGTTTTGCAGCTACCGCGCGTCCATCTACTCCATCTACCACTGCTACTGCAACTGCCTGCCCCACATCATGCAGTACGGCGACATGAGCGACGTGGTCGCCCTCCACGCGCCGCGCCCGGTGCTGCTGATCAATGGGATCAAGGACAAGATCTTCCCGATCGCCCCGGCCCGGGAAGGCTACGAGAAGCTCAAGAAGGTCTACGCGCTGCTCGGCGTGCCCGACAGGCTCGACGCCGACTTCTTCGACGGCCCCCACGCCTGGAGCAACAAGAAATCGCTGCCGTTCCTCGAGAAGCACTTCGGCAAGAAGGCACGTCCGTGAAGGCGGCGGCAAGGTCGCCGATCATTCCTCGCCGTCGCGCCGCTCGGCGATGACGACCTGGATCTGACACTCCGCGCGGTAGCCGCAGGGCTTGCCCTTGTTGGGGCATTCGGCCTCGTCCCACGACATCACCTTGCCCGTCTTCTTGCACGTCAGCAGATCGTCAGACGCGTCGACGGCGGATCGGGATGTCTGGTCGTCCGGCATGAACGCACCCAATCACACTGGCTGCCCAACGGAAGGGGTCGGTGGGACGTCGAGGTGGGCTTGATCGTCCGATCACGAGATAGGCGTCAGCCCCCGATGGCCTCGTTGACGGCGGCCAGGTACTCCTCCTTGCCCCGCACGCCCACGAAGGTGGTGGCGGCCTGACCATTGTTGAACACGATCACCGTCGGGATCGACTGGATGCCGAACTTGGCGGCAAGGCTCTGGAGCTTGTCCACGTCGACCTTGTAGACGTCGGCCTTGCCGCTCAGCTCGGTCGCGAGCTCCTCGATGACGGGGGCCACGAACTTGCACGGCCCGCACCAGTCGGCGTAGAAGTCCACCAACACCGGCTTGTCCGCCTGAAGCACCTTCGACTCGAAATCCGCGTCGGACGTAATCATCTCAGCCATGGGTTTCTTCTCCGTAGTTGCGTGACCGACCTTGCCCTCGCCACCTGTTGCCGCCGACCTGCCGCCCTTCGATGCCGGCGCAACAGGCGTCTCCCTACCGGAGTTGCAGGCCTGTAGCGCCACGTACAACCCGAGCCCCGCCCCAATCAAGGTGGCCAACTGCCACCGACTCGCCATCTGTCAGCCTCCCCCCCCACACCGGACGGCATAGCTCCAAGCGTATCCAATCGCTCCGCCAGCCGTCATGCTCAGCAGTATCTTCCACCACATGGTGCACCTCTGTCAAATCCCGCAGCGGCCCGCCAGCCGCCCGGGACGATGCTCGGCCAGGCCATTTACCTCACCTGGTCGCAGTGGCGCCGGATGCACGCGATCACGTTGACGACGCTCGGACTGCTCACGCGGTAGTAGACCCGACTGCCCTCGCGCCGGCAGGACAGGACCCCCCGATCCCGCATGAGCCCCAACTGCTGGCTCGTGCAGGCCGGCTTGGTCCCCAAGGCCTCGATCAGGTCGCTGACGCACATCTCCCGATCCGCGAGCACCTCGACGATCCGCAGCCTCAGGGGATGGGCGACGGCCTTCAGCGTGTGGGCAACCCGATTCAACGTCGCTTCGTCCAGCACCTGCCTCAGCTTTGTCGCTCGCCTCGTCATACTTACAGTATATCAATATATTCTGATATGTCAAATCAAATCCCGTCCCGACCCGGCGATTCGGCCTCAGTCGCCGCACACCCGCACGCCGTTTTTGGCCTCGGGCATTGATTGGCGTGCCAATCCGTCTATTCTGATGCCTCCGGCTGGACAAATGTTGGCGAGCGTCCATCCGACTGGCGCGTCGGATGGACGCATCACGAAGCGATTCGGTAGCGAAGGAGCAGCGGCATGGCGGCGGAGCTGGCGATCAAGGGCGGGCCCAAGGCGGTCCAGACCGATCCGGGCGACATCTTCACGTGGCCCATCATCACCGACGAAGACGAACAGGCGGTGTTGGAGGTCCTTCGGGCGGGCAAGATGTCCGCCTCGGACGTGACCGCGGAGTTCGAGAAGGAGTTCGCCGAGTGGCACGGGACCAAGCACGCGCTGGGGTTCAACACGGGGACGGCCTCGCTGCAGGCGGCCTTCTTCGCGTGCGGGCTGGGGCATCAGGACGAGCTGATCGGCCCGAGCATGACGTACTGGGCCAGTTGCCTGCCGGCCTTCACGCTCGGCGCGACCGTCGTCTTCGCCGAGGCGGACCCCGAGACCCTCTGCATCGATCCCAACGACATCGAGCACCGCATCACCGAGCGGACCAAGGTCATCGTGGCCGTGCACTACGCCGGCTACCCGTGTGACATGGACCCGATCATGGAGATCGCCAACAAGCACGGCATCAAGGTGGTCGAGGACGTCAGCCACGCCCACGGCGGGCTGTACAAGGGCCGCCTGGTCGGCACGATCGGGCACGTGGGGGCGATGTCGATCATGTCGGGCAAGGCGCTGCCGTCGGGCGAGGGCGGCGTGCTGGTCACCAACGACACGGAGATCTGGCGGAAGGCCGCCGCCTTCGGCCATTACGAGCGAACGGCCGAGGTGCTCAAGGGCACGGAGTGGGAGCGGTTCGCCGGCCTGCCCATGGGCGGGGTCAAAAACCGCATGCACCAATGCAGCTCGGCCGTCGGACGCGTCCAGCTCCGTCACTACAAGGAGCGCATGACCGTGATCCAGCAGGCGATGAACCGTTTCTGGGATCAGCTCCAGGGCGTGCCCGGTATCCGGGCCCACCGTCCGCCGAGAGATTCGGGCAGCACGATGGGCGGCTGGTACGCCGCGCACGGCGTTTACCACGGCGAGGAGATCTTCCACCTGCCCATCGAGACGTTCGTCGAGGCCGTCAACGCCGAGGGGGTCGGTATCCGCGCGGGCGCCAACCTGCTGATGCACCTGCATCCGGTCCTCAACGAGCTGGACGTCTACGGCCACGGCAAGCCGACGCGGCTGGCCAACGCGACGCGCGACGTCCTGCAACCGGCGGGCAGCCTGCCCCGGACCGAGACGATCCCGACGGGCTGTTTCAGCATCCCCTGGTTCAAGCACGACCGCCCGCAGATCATCGACGAGCACGCCGAGGCGTTCCGGAAGGTCTGCATGCGGGCCGACGAGCTGCTATAGGGCTGGAGCGAGCAGCCTGAGCGAACAAGCCAACGTGGTACGATGTCGGCAGCACGATTGTGGTTTGGAGAGCCGAGCGAGAATGATGACCCAAACCGACATCCTCTACGGCAGAGGAACGCTGACGGTCGAGCACGACGAGACGTGTGACGTGCTCCGCCCGGGGCACACCGAGGTCTTGCCCGATCAGGCGGGGGCCGTTGCCGAGGCGTTGGCGCGTCCGATCGGGTCGCCACCGCTGTCCCAGATCGCCAGGGCGAAGATCGGCGGGAAGGTGGTGGTCGTGATCAGCGACATCACCCGGCCCGTACCGAACCGGGTGATCCTGCCGCCGGTCCTCGACGTGCTGCGCGATGCCGGCCACCCGGACGACGCGGTTACGATCCTGATCGCGACCGGCATGCATCGCCCCAGCACGCCCGACGAACGCGTCGAACTGGTGGGCCCCGACATCGTCGAGCGCTACCGCATCGTCGATCACCGCGCAGAGCAGCGCGACGAGCTGATCCTGCTGCCCACGCCGACGGCCAGCGGAACGAACGTCTGGATCAACCAGTTGTACGCCGAGGCCGATCTGAAGATCGTCACCGGCTTCATCGAGCCCCACTTCATGGCCGGCTACAGCGGCGGCCGCAAGGCGATCTGCCCCGGCCTGGTCAACCTCGAGACGATCCAGAAGTTCCACAGCCCCGCGTTCCTGGAGAACCCCCGGGCCGACAGCGGCGTGCTGGACGGCAATCCCTGCCACGTCGAAGCGATCGAGGTCGCCCGGCGGGTCGGCGCCGATTTCTTAGTCAACGTAGCAGTCACGACGGACCAAGAGATCACGGGCGTCTTCGCAGGTGATCTGGAACAAGCCCATCTGGCCGGTGCCGACGCAGTGGCCGACATGATGGGCATCGATGTCGAGCGCGAGTACGACGTCGTCGTGACGTGCGGCGGCGGCTATCCGCTCGACACGACGTTCTACCAGGCGGTCAAGGGCATGGTGCTCGCCACGCCCTTCGTCCGGCAGGGCGGGACGATGGTGATCGCCTCGAGCTGCACGCAAGGGATCGGCAGCGACATCTACCTCGACATCATGCGTCGCTACGCCGACGGTCGATGGCGAGACTTCATCGAGGACATCAAGGCCAGCGACCGCGTCGAGAAGGACCAGTGGGAGTTCGAGATGCAGTGCCGCGTGCTGCGGAAGGTCGCCGTGGACGGACTGGTATTCGTCACCGACGGCGTGGACGCCGCGACGCTTGGCGCCTGCTCGGTCAGGCCCGCCCCCGGCTGCGGCGAGACGGGTCGGCCCACCCAGCAGGTCCTCGACGACGTGCTGGCGTCGCTTCGAACCGAACATCCCAGGGCAACCTGGGCCGTCATCCCTACGGGACCTTACATCCTGCCGCGCGTTCCTGCGGCGCGTTGAGACGATTTCACGCCGAAAAGCGGCGTCAAACCGCCGCACTCCAAAAACACTAGCCGGCGGCGATTCTGTGATTGCCGTGGCAATCGGTGCAGGTGACGGCAGCCGATGGTCGGGAGGCGGTTGGCTTGGTTCCGTGCCGTTCCCGCCAGCGGGCGACGACCCTCTCGGGTGCGACGTCGTGGGTCTTGTGGCAGGTGCGACAGGACGCGTTGACCTGGTCGCGCTTGATGACGATGTCGGGCTTGGTGGCGCCGATGTCCTCGTCGTTGGCGTGCGCGGCGCTGGTCCCGTGGCAGCGGGTGCAGCCGATCTTGGCGGCCAGGTGCACCTTGGACAGCGTCTCTTTCACGAACGTCACGTGGCAGACGTAGCAGCCGGCGTTCGCGCCGAGGACGTCCTCGGCCGGCTTCCCGGCGTCGGGGGCGGCGGCGACCGGCGGGCCGCCGCCGGGGGCTACATCGATCCGCTGCGTGTTCGACCGGCAGGACACCAGCAGCGCCGCGGCCAACCCGACCACGCCGATGACGAGGATCCGGCTCATACCGTCTCCCAAGCGCGGAGCCACTGATACTCAGGGGTCAGGTGGGCGTAGAAGTTCTCGGTGCACTCGCGGAGGGCCTGCTTATCCGCGGGGCCCGCTGGCTTGTCGCGTTCGTAGGAGCCCTTGGCGTTCTCCTCGAGCTGCTCGGTCGTGTTGACGCCCGGGATGACAGCCGAGATCCGAGGCTCGGCCAGCATCTCCTTGACCAGGACGTGGGCCCGTCGGTCGACCTTCCCCTTGATCTCCCTGGGCTTGATGCCGAACGTCGTGCCGGCCCCGAAGGGCTTGAGCCCGATCACCCCCACGTCCTTCTCCTTCGCCAACGCCAGCAGACTGTCGCCGCCCAGCTCCTTGGTCAGAAACAGGTACGGGAAGATGATCACCGAGAACTGCGGGTATTCGTTGAGGACGCGGCGGAAGACCTTGGGGTTGTGGGCCGAGATCCCCAGCCAGCGAACCTTGCCCTGCTTGCGGACCTTCTCGAACGACGCGACGACCATGTCCAGCACCCGGCGGCTGACCATGAGCATGGTGGCGATCTTCTTCTGGCCCTCGCCCCAGGTCGCGCCGACGGGCCGCCAGATGTCGAGCATGTCCGTTTTGTAATGCTTCAGCCGGCCTTCGATCTCGCGGATGAACCGCTCCTTGGACAGCTCCTTTTCGTATTCGGTGGTGATCTTCTGAGGCCAGGAGGCGAACCCGATGTACCAGTTCTTTCGGTTGCCGCCCAGCGCCTCGCCGTACTGGGCGCATTCGGCGACGATGTTGGTGTCCAGGTAGTTCATGCCCAGCTCGGCCGCCCGGTTCAGGACGTCGATCCGGTTCTGAAGCCCCTGCGAGCCATGCCCGCCGAGGCTGACCTCCGAGATCATCAGGCCGGTCTTGCCGAGGCGGCGGTACCCCATCTTGGAGTTGTGGTTGAGGATCTTGGCGGGGTCGACGGGCTTGGCCTGATCGGCCGCGACGCGGCCCGCCAGGGCCGCTCCAGCCACGGCCGTCGAGGTGGCCTTGAGGAACTCCCGTCGGGTCTTGTGGTTCTCCGTCATCGGGGCGACTCCTTTTCGTGCTCGGCCGACTCCACCTTAGCGTTGCGACCCGCGCCAGGCAACCCGGACGGAATAAGCCGCCTGCGCCGGGCCCGGCGGAGGGTGGGTAGCCGGGGCCTTGCCATCCTGCGGGCCAGGCTTTACACCAGTAACGCTTGGACAGGCTGCCAGATGGACGAGACGGCCGGGATGACGTTCGTGGCACGCTGATCGGCTGAGGTGTCCATCGCAGACCATCCAGGTAGTGTGCGGCCCAGTGAAAGGCCACGTCGCGTACCCGCGAGCCGGATCAGACAGGAGAAGGACGCATGAGACCGTATCATCGATTCGCGTCTGCGCTCGTCGTAGCGGGGTCTTGCTCGGGCGGGGCGCTGTCTGCCCAGGCCGCGTCGACCGCCGCGGCCAACGCCTACAAGGGGCTGACGCCGGGCCAGTCGACCCGCCAAGACGCCCACAAGGCCCTCGGCGCCCCGGCCGAAGGGATGCATCGGGGCGAGTGCGATTGGTACCCCGTTCCCGGCGCGGCGGCGGTGACGGATCGGCTGTTCTTCGCCGGCTCGGGTAAGCTGAGGGGGGTGTCGGCCGGCTCGACGGACCCGCGGTACGCGACCCGCCAGCAGATCCTGGCCAAGCTCGGGCCCCCGGAGGCCCGCGTCCGTTTCCTGACGCAGGAGTTCCTCGACTACTCCGAGAAGGGCCTGCGGTTCATCTGCGACGCGTCGGGCAAGACGACGGGAGCTATCTACTTCTCGGCCGGCCAGCGGCGCATGCCGGCGGGGTATCCGAACGTGTTCGACCTCCGCCGTCAGCCCCCCCGACCCGGGCCGGCCCGGGCGCCGGCAGGATTCCGTGTCGGCACCGCGGAGATCAGCATCGCCCCGCAGCGTCTCGATGACATCGCCGCCGACGCCAAGAAGCATCGCTACACCGTCCACGAGGACCTGCTGGCCCGCGTGGCCATCTTCCAACAGGGCGACGACAAGATCGTGCTGATCGGGCTCGACGTGTTCGGCATGGCGCCGTGGGACCTGCGGGCGCTGCGGAAGTCGCTCGCGCGCCACGGGTTCGACAAGGTGATCCTGGCGATGAGCCACACGCACGCGAACGTGGACACGATCGGGTTCTATGGCTACTACCCCAAGGCGTACGCGCAGCACATCGTTCGCCAGACGGAGCGCGTCGTGTTGGCTGCGGCCAAGGACATGAAACCCGTCAAGGTGCTCAAGACGGGCATGGTCGAGATGCCGCTGGCCGGCGGTCGCGTGGTGGATTTGGTCTGGAACGGCCGGGACCCCGGGCTGGTCGACCCGGCGGTGTCGCTGATCCAGGCGATCGGCGAGGACGACCGGCCCATCGTCAACGTCATCCATCTGGCCTGTCATCCGGAGGTTATCCGACTCCGCGACACGTATGGATTGTCGCCCGACTACGTCGGCACGCTCTGCAAGGAGGTCCGCCGTCAACTCGGCGGTCAGCCGGTCTTCCTGAACGGCGCGCTGGGCGGCATGCTGACGCCGGACGCCCGGGAGCGGGGGTATGCGTCGGCCGTGGCGATGGGCAAGGGCTTCGCCCGGTTCGTCGTCCAGGCCGCCGCGGCCGCGACGCCGGTCTCGTCCTACGACCTGTGGCTCCATCGCCGGCCCGTCGAGTATCCGGTGACGGCCAAGGCGATCCTCAAGTTCCTCCAGAACGCCCCAGGTCCCGTGGACCTCGTCAAGGGGCGGGTCCGCACCGAGATGAACGCGGTCTGGATCGGCGACGTTCAGATGATCACCGTGCCGGGCGAGCTGCTGCCCGAGCTCGGCTTCCAGATCATGTCGAAGATGACGGGCAAGCTCCGCCTCATCGTCGGGCTGGCCAACGACGAGTTGGGCTACCTCATCCCCAGCTACGACTTCCGCGCGGGTCAGTACGAGGAGCGAACCGGTCCCGGGGCGGCGGGCGGCGCGATCACGCGGGCCGTCGGGTTGGAGCTGGCGCCGTTGGGGCCGGCGACCCCCAAGCAGCAATGAGAGGGACATCAGAGATGGCGGTGCGTTTCGCGACGTGTGTGTCGGGTGGACGGAGCTGGACACGCCTGGCGGTCGTCGTGATGACGGCCGCCGTCACGACGGGGGTGTGCCACGGTGAGGAGGACGCCTTGCGCCTATCGTGGAAGCGGGACATCCTGACGATCCGGTCGGACCGCCTGCCTGGCGGGAAGGTCGACGTGTGGTATCTGGAGGCCTTCTGCCGGCGGGGCAGCACCGACCGGGACTGGCGACAGACCGTCATCCCGTTCAAAACCCAGCAGGTGGCAGCCGACCCGGTGGGGCGGTGGGTGAAGCTCGAGACCGTCGTCGATGGGAAGGTCGAGATCAGTCACGAGATCCGCAGCGGCACGGACGAGGTGGCCTTCAAGCTGGAGCTGGTCAACAAGAGCGCCCAGCCCGTCGACGTCGACTGGGCCCAGCCGTGCATGCGCGTCGGCGCGTTCACCGGGCGGGGTCAGGACGACTACTTCGAGAAGTGCTTCATCTTCACCGAGAAAGGCCTGGTCCGCATGCACCAGACGCATCGCGAGACCCGCGCCCGGTACGTGCCCGGGCAGGTGTACGTCCCGAAGGGCATCGACCTGAACGACGTGAACCCCCGGCCCATCAGCAAGACGCGGCCCGTCAACGGACTGGTAGGCTGCTTCTCGGCCGACGAGAGGATGATCCTCGCGATGGCGTGGGACCACACGCAGGAGCTCTTCCAGGGGGTGATCGTCTGTATCCACAGCGATTTTCGCATCGGCGGGCTGAAGGCGGGCGAGCGGAAGCGGCTGCGGGGGAAGATCTACCTGGTCCCGAACGACGTCGAGAAACTGCTCGACCGGTACCGACGGGATTTCCCGCCCGGCCCTCGCTTCTGATCGTGCGGAATGCTCGCTGTTGGGGCGCGTCTCGAAAGGGAGCAGCCGATGCCTGTAGGAATCGCCGATCACCTTACTATCGTCGGACGCCTTCGGAAGGCCGGACGGGCGCTGGCGGCCGTCATCCTGGCGTTCGCGACACCGGGCATGGGAGCCGAGCCACCCGAGCGCATTGTCGCGGTGCGCGACAAGGACGGCCTGATCCAGGTCCTCGACGGAAGCGGGAAGGTCGAGCGGTCGTTCGGCGCCGTCGTGACGGTCACGGCGCGAGGGGCGTCGGCGGAACGCCCGAACACCCGGGTCGCCGTCGGCGACGTGCTGGGGTTGCGCTCGCCGCAGGTCTTGACCGCGGTGCAGGATTCCATCGACCCGTGTCGGCGGATCTACGACCCGCACAGCGGACGGTGTCTGACGATGGGATGGTCCAAGGAGGGACGACACGCCCTGGACGTCTCTGCATGCAAGGCCGGGGCGCTGACCGTCAATGAGAAGCGGAACGCTGCGGGCGAGCCGACCGGATCCTACTGGAACTGCTATGACGTCCGGAAGAACGACCGCGTGTTCCACACCGAATGGACGACGGACGCCGTCGCCATCGCGGCCGGGGAGCTCGATGCCGGCAGCGCGGGCGATGAGGTCGCCACGGTGACGCGGGCGGGCAAGATCCAGATCTGGGACACCGCCGCGAAGGACAAGGATCCCGTCGTGCTGCGCGACGTCATGCAGGGCCAGGTGAGGCACACGGACGTGGCGATCGGGGACGTCCTGCCGGGCGGCGGGGCCGAAGTCGTTGCCGCCGCAGAAGACGGCAGGATCCGCATCTACCGATCGGCGACGGGCAAGCTGCTGACCACGCTTGACGTGCGCGAGCCGGTCCGTCGGGTGGGCGTGGGGGACGTTCACACGGACCCGGGCGTGGAGATTCTGGCAGTGACGCGGGGCAAGGGCGACGTCCTGGCCACAAATGCGCGCGGCGCCGTGGTGCTGAGGATCAAGGCGACCCCGGGATCCCCGTTTGTCGACGTGGCCGCCATCGGACAGATCAAGCCTGCGGGGGACCTGACGGGGGTGACCTACGGATTCCAGTTCGGACCCGTCAGCGAGATTCGCAAGGGCAAGGGCGGCGACGTGCCGTGGCGGGTGGAGGCGCTGACGTTCGAAAACGGCGGGGCGGGGCTGCTGAAGGCCTATGCCTGCCTGTTCACGATTCGCAACTACTGGGCGTATGGCTGCTTCTCGTCCAAGACCCGCTGCGAGCTGCCCGGCAAGCTGTTTCGGGCGCGGGCCTCCGGGAAGGAGGGCGATCGGCATCACTTCCTGACCCCCGCCTGTTGGGGGGCGGTCAATCGGTACCGGATGGTCGACGGTCGTCTGTACGTCGCCTGGCGTGTGCGGGCGCCGCGGGCTTGGGTCGAGGGAGGGCGCTTCTCGTGCGTGCGTCCGTCCCGTGGGCCGTGGGAGGTGTGGTGCAACCTGGACAAGGGCGGCAAGGCGGTGTGGACCGTCGAGGTGTTGCGGGACGGTCGCTCGGTCGAGGAACACGTTCAGGTGGCCCCGCAGGCGGACGGGTGGTTTGACGTCCAACTGACCGCCGACCCCGGCGCGCTGACGCTCCAGGTCAGCGGCGAACGGCGAGGCCGCTTCGCCCACGACGCCTACGCTGAGCCGTTCTACATTCAGTTCGGCAGCAAGCAGTCGCAGCCTGGCGGCGGCGAGGTGGTCAGCGAGTACCGCGAGGTGTTCGTCGATTCGAAGTCGTACCCGTACCAGGGCGTCGCGGTTGCCGAAGGGCCCGAAGACAT
This sequence comes from uncultured Planctomycetales bacterium, assembly GCA_964390905.1. Classification (GTDB taxonomy): domain Bacteria; phylum Planctomycetota; class Phycisphaerae; order UBA1845; family JAFGLZ01; genus JAFGLZ01. The sequence continues at coordinate 70,282 of CAYMLO010000011.1, forward strand.
CAGGCCCCAGGACCGCGCCGTCGTCGGATACGTCCACAAAGCCGCGCCGAAGGACCCCCGCGTGTCCGAGGGCGACCTCATCGTCACCCGGGACGGGCATCTCCTGGCCGTCTACTCGCACTACTACGCCGGTGTAGGCTACGACGGGTCGCCGGCCCGGCTGGTCGGGCGGATCTCCAAAGACGGCGGCAAGACGTGGTCCGCCCCCTGGACGGTGGCCGACCGGGATGCGGGGTCGCACGGCAACGTCATGTCGGTCAGCCTGCTCCGCGGCCGGAACGGCGACCTGCTGATGGCCTACTACGACAAGGCCCCCGACATGCCCGCCAAGGGCATGGTCCTCCGCCGCTCGTCCGACGAGGGCAAGACGTGGAGCAAACGGGTCGTCGTCACGCCGACGGACCGCCCGAACCGCCACAGCGCCAACAACGCCTGCCTGACCCGCCTGACCCGCGGTCGGATCGTACTGGCCACGCGCGAGTACGTGGGCGGGATCCGCTGGCCCTACGCGTGCATCTCCGACGACGACGGCCGGACCTGGCGGGCGGGCAACCACGTGCCCGACCCCGGCCTGACGCCGTACCAGAAGTCGCATCAGAACGTCAACGAGCCGAGCATCTGTGAGCTCACCGACGGGGGACTGCTGATGACGATGCGGTCCATCGCGGGCGGGCAGTTCTTCGCGTGGTCGAGCGATCAGGGCGAGACCTGGAGCAAGCCCGTCCTGTCGCCGCTCCGAGGAACCTGTTCGCCGGCCATCCTGCGTCGGATCCCCAACAGCCGCGACATCCTGGCCGTGTGGACCTACGGCTACGCCGGCCGGACGCCGCTGGTCAGCGCGATCTCCAGCGACGGCGGACGGACGTGGAAGCACCTGAAGCTCGTCGAGCAGAGCGAGTACCACGGGTACTGCTATGGCGCCTGCACGTTTGTCGGCGACCGGGTCGTGCTGGCCTACATGCACTTTCCGATGTTCAGCTCGCTGTTCCGTTTCGAGGTCGAGCCGGGCTACATCGACCTGCGGTTCGTCTCGCTGCCGATCAAGTGGTTCTATCGGAACCCGCGCGGCAAGTAGGACCGTCCCAACGAACGTGATGTGATGCTATCGAGACAACGGCTGGTCTGGACGATTGCCCCCGGCCAGGCCGGCACCACCATCGATCGCCACATGACGCCCCCGAACCAGGCCGTCCACATCGACACCGTCATGCGCCGCCACGACGCCCTGAACGCGGCGTGCCGATACCGGAGCGAGTGACCGTCATACTGGTGGTCTGTAGACCCGACCTACGCGCTGGATCGCCCCCCGCGGCATGGGCATCTTGCCCATGAACTTCCACGGGCAAGATGCCCGTGCCACGTTGCTCGGTTCCGTCTCTCGGACGACCTGGACTGTTCGATCCTTGCTCTACGTAGCTTGGGGAATCTCGGCGTCTCCCGCCAACGCGTCCTTTGACCGCGCGTCAATGTGTCTCAACCTTGCGGTGTCCCCGCCCTTCTCGGTGAAGCGTTTCTTCACGAGCTCGGCGACCTTTCTGCATATCGGCTTGTGCTCCACTGTGATGTAGACCCGCGGCAACCTGGGTTCCTCCTCTCTCTCCTCTTCTTCAAACGTCAGCCATCCCCAAGATGCGTAGTGATCGAGAGCAATCAGGTGGGGCGTATAGAGGCTACCATCGCAGTAGTCAATCTTGTGGGTCACTAGGACGTCATATGCGTGTTCCTCCGCATAGCAGACAAGGGTCCCTGCTATCTTGATCGCGGCGTCTGCCATCGTGTCCAGATCGATCGTGGACGCCAGGAAATTCAGGAGGCACTCGCTAGGGGTATCGGTGGTCCACGTCTCGAACTGAGCATATAGCTCTGAGCGATACGCCTTGACCTCATCAACTGTGAACCCCTTGCTCTGGCTTGTTCTCCCGTCGTACTCGTCGTGGTGGTCAAAACAGAGGAAGGCGAGGTTGCTTCGGTCGTTATTGCCAGGATCTCCATCGAGATGAGCGATTTGCCCTTTCTTCACAGTGTCGTCTCGCTTCAGGCCGAAACAGATGCAGCATCGCCGACGGCTCAGAACAAGCACCTCTGCCTGCACTGCGTCGCGTGTCTTCTTCCTCTTGCCCACAGCTTCTTCCTCCGCTTCAGGACTTCGAGGGGTCGATCGCTTCGCTCCATCTTCTCGCCTGCCGCGCGGGGCCTTCAGATGAAGGCGGGTGGCGAATCACCTACTCGCACACGACTGTAGCACTCACTCGCCATCGCCCCAGCCGCGGGGTTCCTGCTTGCTTTTCGGCTCGAACCGTCGCGACGTGGCGTAGACGTGGACGTTTGTGCCGCGGATGCCGTCGCGGAAGGATCGGTCTTTGACCACCACGTGCTCCTGGGTCCACAGCCGGTGCAGCGTCTTGCCCTCGAGGGCGGCGGGCAGGCCCTTCATCGCAAACGACAGGCCGTGCGGCGTCTCGTTGACGGCGATCAGGACGTGGTCGTCGCCGACCTGCTTGGCCATCACGCAGATACCCCCGCCGTCGATCGAGCCGAACGTCTTGTCCGACACGGCCTCGGGCGACGGGCTGATCGAGGGGGCGACCAGCGCCGGCTCGAGCGCGCTGAGCTCGCCGGCCAGCCGCAGCAGGTCCTTCCAGAGCGCAGAATCCTTCTCGATGTAGGCCGTCCCCCAGTACATGATGGCGTTGGCGCCGTGCACGATGGCGTCGAAGGCCATGAACTGCGATTCGCGATACTTGGGCCGCCGGCCGATGCCGATCTCGGCCGGGTGTCTTCGGGCTGACTCGTGAATGTCCCGCCAGCCGAAGCCCTGCAGCACCATCGCGCAGGCCTTGCCCGGCGCGGCCGCCCGCATCCGCTCGGTGTAGTCGCCGACGCAGGTCAGTCGCTGCACGGGCAGATCGCTGTGTCCCGGGGCGTGCTGGACGGGGACGGGATAGATGTCGCAGCCGGCCATGTCCGCCGCACGGTTGAAGAACTGCATCGATTGGATGCTGTTCCGCGGCGCGTGGTTGAGCCAGATGAGGTGACGGGGGTCGGCCTGCCGGACGGCCTGCATGCCGCGGGTCATCCCCTCGCCGACGCGACGGGCGACCTCTGCCCGGTCGGCCATCCGCGCCGCCGGCTGCGGCGGCTTGGCGCCGAGGCGCTTCCACAACGCGGCCCGTTCGGCGTCGAAGGCCTCCCACAGGCCGCGAGCCATGAGCTTCTTGCAGCGATCCGCCATCCGCCGCAGCGCCGCCTCTTCGTCGGAACCGCCGCTCCCCGCCGCCTTGGCCTTCTCGATGGCCGCGTCGACGGCGGGAAACTCCTTGGATCCGAAGTAGTTCAGGTGGTTGATGTACCACACGTTCCACAGCGCCTCGTCCGGCCCCTCCCAGATCAGCAGCGCGGGATGATCCTTCAGCGCGTTGACCGTCTTGCAGAGCCGGTCCCGGGCCGCGGCGGAATCGTCGCGCAGGTTCAGCGCGCCCCCAAGGTTGACCCAGGCCTTCACGCCGTGCGCGTGCAACCGGTCGAGCGACTTCTTGCTCGCGCCGGCATGGATCAGGTTGAAGCCGGCCTCGACCGCCTGTTTCAGGACGGCGTCGTCCTTCGGGTTCTCATAGAGCCCGAGCAGGAACCGCGGCCTCCCATCGACGATGGCCATGTGATTGGACGTCAACAGCGGCTCGGCCGCGGCCGACCCCGCGCTCAAGCACGCAATGACGATCGCACCGCATCGCGCCGAGATCCCAACCCGCATCATGGTCTGCCTCCCATCGAAAGGCCAAGCGCTCCTGTAGCACGGGCGTCTCGCCCGTGAGCCCATGGGCAAGATGCCCATGCCACGAGGGGTGCCCCGTCCTTTTCGAGTGGCCGCGGAACGCGGACGCTCGAAAAGGGTGGGGGACGGAATGGCCAGCGAACTACTCCCTACAGCGCGATTCCGTCCCCCACCCTTTGCTCCCCCTCGCGTCCCGCGAGGGAGAGCAAAGGATGGGGCACCCCATTCTGGCACGGGCGTCTCGCCCGTGAGTCCATGGGCGAGACGCCCATGCCACGTACCTCCTCGGCCCTATAGACCCAAAGGCGAATCGTGTCAACGTCTTGATGCGCTGAGCAACATCGAGGGATGGATGTCCCGCGCCGAGCCGCGCGCGCATACAGCCCGCGCTCGGTCAGTCGAAAACATCCGACTGACCCGCGGGCCCTGGTGGGAGGATGATCAGTTCACGAGAAGCGCCGCGGCGTCTTCGAGCTGGAAGGGCACGCCGCGCTGGGCGTAGATCTGGGTCAGCAGGAAGCCGAGCACCTTCTCGGCCTCCTGAATGAAGCTGTACACTTCGCTAAAATCGCCGATCTCGATGATCCGGCGGGGCAGGGGGTCGGGAACGGCCTCGGCGTGACCGTCGTAGTAGGCAATCGTGCCCTTCTTCGAGGACCTCACGATGTCCAGCTGGGCCACCTTGCCCTCCACGCCGTGGTAGTCGCCGATGCCATCCCCCACGACGGCGTGAATGGACTCGGTTCCCATCCAGAAGCCGCTCAGCTCGACCAGCCCTTTCTCGGGCTGGCCGTTGTAGTTCCCCGCCACGTGGAAGTCCCACTCCTCGTCCAGGAGCATGTACATGCTGGACGGAGCGTAGATCGAACTCAGCTTCTGGATCGGGCCCGGCGCCAGGTCCTCCTCGGTCGCGTCGCCGACCAGCTGGGAGAGGACCTTCCGGCCCATCACGCTACGGGTGTAGTTGAAGGCCTCCTGCTCCTTGTTGGGCATTCGCTGGAAGTCGGGGCACCGGTAGAGATTCTCGAAGCGCGAATAGCCAAACAGCCGACCGTTCTTGACCTTCGAGGCCTCGGGCCAGAGGTCTTCCGGCACGTTCCAGATGTCCGGGATGCCGGGGATCAGCCAGTCCTCGTGGACGGCCCAGTAGCTCCACGTCCCGTGGCCCTCGAAGTCCTTCTCTTCCTCGCAGTTCTCGAACCCGACGCCCACAAACGGCGGCGTGCCTTCGTAGTCGTCGGCGTACATCAAGAGGGCCTTGGCCAACTGGCAGATCCGCGACGCGCACACCGTGGCGCGGGCCTGGGCCCTGGCCTTGCTCAGCGACGGAAGCAGGATCGAGATCAGAAGCGCGATGATGGCCACCACCACCAACAGCTCGATCAGCGTGAACCCCGCCCTACCAGTCCTCCGGGACATTGAACGAAACGCCATGACAACTCCTTTCATCGCTTGCCCATCGCGTGCCGTTCGGCACGGAGCCCTCGAGTGAAGCGCGCGACGCCGATCCCACGACGTGGTCGACCCTTTCCCCAGCCCAGACAGCTTCTCACACCCTTATAGATACGGATGCGCCGAGCCAGGCGTGACTTCCCACGCTCTCCTCCCACCGATAGTCTATGCGGCCTGGCCGCGTCGGGCAAGCGTCCATGATTAGTTTTCGCTAACTTTCTTGAGTCCCTGTCTTACAATGAGTTATGGGTCCTGATGGGCGGCGTGCCCCTGGGCGGACCGGCGCAGCGACGTTGAGCCGATCCGCCCGGTCACGGGTCTGTTCCCTGCGGCAAGCGGCACGTCATGAGCCCAAAGGAATCTTCCAAGGTCCTTGCCGGACACTCCGTCCCATATACAATTCACATGGTTTGCTTTCCTTGTTTTGGGGCGCCAAACACAGGTAGTCTTGGCGCACATAGTTGCCAAAATACTCTTTTATTTCGCAAACATGAGTCTTGGTGAAGGAGGCGAGCGATGTCCATGAGTCAATCGAGCGCGGTGCGGTTGCTGGTGGGGGCTTTGGGGCTTGTGGGGGTCTTGGCTGGCCCCGCCTTTCCCGACCCGCCCCACTGGCATCGGGTGGTCATCGAATCTGGCGAGGTCGGAGAAGATCAGTGTGCGGCGTGGTGCGTGCTGCGGTTCGATCCTGCCGGCAATCCGACCATCGCCTACCTGGACCCCAATCAGAGACAAATTCTGGCTCGGCCCAATCCGAGCGATCCGAATGGCGTCGACGGCGACTGGATCAAAGAGGAGGTCCCGCAGCCCGAACCGGAGGGGATTATCGTGGGACGCACCGCGCTGGAATACGACCCGAGCGGCAACGCGGCCCTCGCCTATTCGTACTTGCCAGACCCCAACAACTTGATGATAACCAAGGTGATCATTGCGCGGGGGTCGTTCGGAGGCTGGGGCTTGACCGAAAGGACTCCTGGCTTCCTGCCTACGGACCGAGGGCGCATCCGTCTGGGTTTCGACGCTTCAGGGCATGTGCACGTGGTGTATCCGTGGGCGGCGCCGCTCGCGATGAGGGGCGTCTACCACGGGATGGTCCCCCAGCTCGACCCCAACGACGTCAATGACCCCAACTGGTACAGCGTCGTGGCCACCGTCATTCACTTCGATCTGCGCGACATGGACCCCGACTTCGTGTTTGATCCGCAGGGATACCCTCGCGTTGTGTACGGGAACTGCTGGGGCTCGAACCAGGAGACATTCTACTGTACGTACGACCCGAACAACCCTGGCGATCCATGCGGCTTGGATTTCTGGTCCAAGGAGGTCGTGTTCGATGCGAGCATGTTTGACACGCGCCTCGTCGGCCCGTCGCTGCGCTTCGACGGCGCAGATCAGGCCACCATCGCCGCTTACCTCTGGGATGGGGCGATCCCGTCGGAGGGGCGCCTGGTGTGGTTGGTGAAGGAGGGGTATGAGGACTGGCCCATGAGCGACATCGCCGGGGACATCGGGCGGGGGTCTCCGCACAGACCGGATCTCTGGCTGGAGTACCGCGGGGACGGCAATCCCGGCGTCAGCTACCGGAGCGATTCGGTGTCGAAGGTGGCGGCCCTCATGTACGCCTGGCTGGACCCGAGCGATGCCAACGATACGGACCCGAACCTGCCGCACGGGGTATGGCAGCGTCGCAAGGTGGACGGTCGTCCGGCCGGTGGGCAAAGCGACAAGGGGGCCGACCACTGCATGGCCATCGATCCGAACGGGATGCCGGCGATCGTGTACTACGACGTCACCTGGAATTGTCTGAGGTACGCGGTCGTTGCCGACGAGCCGGACACGTACACGCTGTCCACCTGGAACGAAGGCCTGGGGCACAGTCACTGGGGCACGATCGAAATCGACCCGGGCCTGGCGGAGTATCCCGAGGGGACGCTCGTGTCCCTGACGGCCGTCCCCAGCCAAGACAAGCGGTTCGTCACGTGGAAGGTCTACGACCCGAGGTACCCCGGCGACGCCAACTATGCCCGCCAGGACAGCAACAACCCCCTCCAGTTGGTGATCGAATACGACACCCAGGTCGGCGCCGTCTTCGACTGTGCGCGGGGCGACGCGCTGTTGCCGGCAATCCTCGGAGTGATGGGCATGACGCTGGCCGTGGCCAAGCTCAATCACGCCAGACGGAGGAACCGGGCCGGACGCTGAATCGAGAATCCGCGGCATCTTGCCTGTGGGCCCCCCACGGGCAAGACGCCACGTTACCCGCTTCCGCCGCTTGGACGACCTGGGCGGCTCGATTTCTGTTGCAGGTAGCTCAGACGCTGGGTCACTGCCGAAACATGCCCAGCACGCCAACGCGCTGCACGGCCCTCCACGAGAACGAGCGCGTCAAGTTCCGACTAGATTATCCCAAGCAGCTCAAGGAGCATGTCCATGTTGACGTCGACGCCCCGCTGCCCGAAGATCCCTGCGACGAGCAGGTTGAAGACCTTGGTACCGCGCTGGGGGTCCTGAACGACCCAGGCCACCAGCGCAGGCCAGTTGTCGTCAACACAGTATCGCCATGCCCAGGGGTCCCGGGAGAGCGCGACGTGCCCGTCGTAGTATCCGGCGTTGCCCTGCTTGCTCTCGGGAACGTCCGGGTAGTCCAGCTCGCGCCCCTTGATCCCGTGGTAGTCGCCGAGCATGTCGCCGACGATCCCGTGCACGGACTCCGCCGCCATCGGATAGCCGGACAGACCGACGGATCCGCCGTGGTCGTAGTTGCCGGCGCAGTGGAAGTCCCACTGTTCGTCGAGCGTCATCATCATGGCCGCGGGGGAGTAGGCGGCGCTGATCTTCACGATCGGCCCCGGGCTGAGCTCATCGTCGGCCTCATCATCGCCGAGGATCGTCGACAGGAGTTTGCGCCCCAGCACGGTTCGCGTGTAGTTGAAAACGTTTTGCGTCTTGGGCTCACCGTAGAAGCCGCCGCTGGCGGCACCGACGGGCCCGCGCTGGAACGTCGGACACCGGTAGACGTCCTCGTAGTTGGTGTACGTGTAGAGCGTTCCGGTCCTCGGCGTGACCACCTCCGGGTCGAGGGTCGTCCAATCCGTCTCGTAGCAGTACAGGTAGATGTCCCTGATCAGCCAGTCCTCGTGCGACCACCAATACTCCTCATCCCGGTTCTCCGGGTACATGTCGCCGTGATGGTGGCCGGCCAGATCGTCCATGTCCTCATGGCCGAGCGCGAGGAACGGGGGCGCCTCATCGTAGTCGTCGGCGTACATGAGCATGGCCTTGGTCAACTGACCGATCCGCGTGCCGCACAGCGTCGTTCTGGCCTGCGCGCGGGCCCGGCTCAGCGACGGTAGCAAGATCGAGATCAGAAGCGCGATGATCGCGACGACGACGAGCAACTCGATGAGCGTGAAGGCCGACCGCCGTTGCCTTCGGGGATATGGCTTGGCGTTCATGGCTTGACTCCTTCCCTTTCATCGTCCGCCGATCCGATGGCGCTTAGCGTTGCACGCGCGCCGGGCGCGTTCGGACCCGCGTTTCCCTCGCTCTTGGACAGCCCATGTCTTCCGCCAACGCGGCGGCCGGTGGCGACGTGTCACCCAAGATAGGCCCGCCAACACCCTCCATTCTAAGTCTACGCGACAGTCCGCGGGTTGACAATTCCCTGGTTATTCGTTTTCGCTAACCCGCGGAAGCTTCTCTTTTGGGAGGACTTGTGTCTTGCCTTGTGGGTCCCTGTCGCCGGCGGATCCGTGCGGACACAAGGCGGGAGCGAATCTCGGAGGGCTGTCGAGCGACAGGACAACGGGGCACAGCACGCCCTCGGAACTGGCACGCGTTGGGGATTTGCCTGGACTGGCGGTGGTGCTCGATGGAAAGCCTCGATCAGCACGTCGGACGGGAGGCTGAGCGGTCGGGCCTTGCCGATCGCGTCCGTGCGTCCCCCGCTGTCGTGAGGGGCCGAACCCCCTGAACCCCTCACCTGGACCGCCGGCGTGCGGTCCTCCCTTGGGGAGGCGGGCCCATCGAGTCCTCATCCCACCCCAAGCAGGGCGAGCAACATGTCCATCGTGATGTCGACGCCCCGTTGCCCAAAGGCCCCCGCGACGAGCAGGTTGAACACCTTGGTACCGCGCTGGGGATCCTGAACGATCCAGGCCGCCAGAGCAGGCCAGTTGTCGTCAACACAGTATCGCCATGCCCAGGGGTCCCGGGACAGCGCGACGTGCCCGTCGTAATACCCGGCGTTGCCCTCTTTGCTCTCGGGAACGTCCTGGTAGTCCAGCTCGCGGCCCTTGACCCCGTGGTAGTCGCCGACCATGTCACCGACGATCCCGTGGACGGACTCGGCCGCCATCGGGAAGCCCGACAGGCCGACGGATCCGCCGTGGTCGTAGTTGCCGGCGCAGTGGAAGTCCCACTGTTCGTCGAGCAGCATCATCATGGCCGCGGGGGAGTAGACGGAGCTGATTTTCACGATCGGCCCGGGGCTGAGTTCGTCATCGGCCTCTGGATCGCTGATGGGAGGGACGTTCGTCAGGAGCTTGCGCCCCAGCACGGTCCGCGTGTAGTTAAAGACGTTCTGTGTCTTGGGCTGACCGTAGAAGCCGCCGCTGGCGGCGCCGACGGGCCCACGCTGGAACTCCGGGCAACGGTAGAGATCCTCGTAGTTGGTGTACGTGTAGAGCGTCCCGGTCCTCGGCGTGACCAGGTCCGGGTCGAGCGTTTCCCAGTCCGTCTCGTAGCAGTACGTATAGATGTCCCTGATCAGCCAGTCCTCGTGCGTCCACCAATACAGCTCATCCCGGTTCTCCGGGTACATGCTGCCGTGATGTTCGCCGGCCAGCTTGTCCATGTTCTCGTGGCCGAGCGCAATGAACGGCGGCGTCTCGTCATAGTCGTCGGCGTACATGAGGATGGCCTTGGTCAACTGGCCGATCCGCGTGCCGCACAGCGTCGTTCTGGCCTGCGCGCGGGCCCGGCTCAGCGACGGCAGCAGGATCGAGATCAGAAGGGCGATGATCGCGACGACGACGAGCAACTCGATCAGCGTGAAGGCCGACCGCCGTTGCCTTCGGATATGTAGGTTGGCGTTCATGGCTTTACCCCTTTCCTTTCATCGTCCGCCGACCCGATAGCGCTTAGCGTTGCTCGCGCACCGGGCGCGTTCGGGGCTGCGTTTCCCTCGCTCTTGGACAGCCCATGTCCGCCGCCAAGTCGGCGGCTGGTGGCGACGTGTCACCTAGATAGGCGCGTCAACACCCTCCACCCCAAGTGTACGCGACCGGATGCGGGTTGACAATTCCCTGGTGATTAGTTTTCGCTAACCCGCGGAAGTTTCTCTTCTGGGAGGACTTGTGTTTGCCTGGTGGGTTCCTGTCGCCGGGCGGATCCGTGCAGACACTGGGCGGGAGCGAATCTCGGGGGCCTGTCGAGCGCCAGTGCAACGGGGCGCAGCACGCCCCTGGAACTGGCACGCTTTGAGGACCTTGACCCCCTGAACGCCTGCCCTGCATCGTCGGCGTGGGTCGCCCCGTTGGGGACACAAGCGCATCGCGTGCTGATCATCACCCAATCAAGCCGAGGAGCATCTCGAGCGTGAGGTTGATCCCCCGTTGCCCAAAGACCCCTTCGGCGAGCAGGTTGAACACCTTCATGGCCCGGTCGTAATCCGCAGAGGCCCAGGTCAACAGATCGACCCAGGTGGTTCCTTCCGTGCAGTATCGCCATCCCCAGGGGTCGCGGACCAGCGCGACGTGCCCGTCGTAGTACCCGACGCTGCCCTGCCTGCACTCGGGGACATACTCGTACGCCAGTTCGCGGGTCTTGACCCCGTGGTAGTCGCCGACCATGTCGCCGACGATGGTGTGGACGGACTCCGCCGCCGCCGGGAAGCCCGACAGCTCGGGGAGGGACCCGGCGCCCTCGTAGTTGCCGGCGCAGTGGAAGTCCCACTGTTCGTCGAGCATCATCATCATCGCCGCGGGGGAGTAGACAGCGCTGATCTTCATGATCGGCCCGGGGCTGATCTCGTTGTGGGCCTCTGGATCGCTGATAGGAGGAACGGTCGTCAGCAGCTTGCGCCCCAGCACGGTTCGCGTGTAGTTAAAGACGTTCTGCGTCTTGGGCTGACCGGTCAAGCCGCCAGTGGCGGCGCCGACGGGCCCGCGCTGGAACTCCGGGCAACGGTAGAGGTCCTCGTAGTTGGTGTACGGGTAGAGCGTTCCGGTCCTCGGCGTGACCACCTCCGGGTCGAGGGTCGTCCAATCCTCCTCGTAGGCGTACAGGTAGACGTCTGCGATCAGCCAGTCCTCGTGCGTCCACCAGTACAGCTCATCTTGCTCCGGCGGGTACATGTCGCCGTGCGTCTCGCCGGACAGCTTGTCCATGTTCTCCTGGCCGAGCGCGAGGAACGGCGGGGTCTCATTGTAGTCGTCGGCGTACATGAGGATGGCCTTGGTCAGCTGGCCGATCCGCGTGCCACATAGCGTGGTCCGTGCCTGCGCGCGGGCCCGGCTCAGCGACGGCAGCAGGATCGAGATCAGAAGGGCGATGATCGCGACGACGACGAGCAACTCGATCAGCGTGAAGGCCGACCGCCGTTGCCCTCGGGTATACAGGTTGGCGTTCATGGCTTTACCCCTTTCCTTTCATCGTCCGCCGACCCGATGGCGCTTAGCGTTGCTCGCGCGCCCGGCGCGTTCGGGGCTGCGTTTCCCTCGCTCTTGGACCGCCCGTCTCTTCCGCCAACGCGACGGCTGATTGCGACGTGTCAGCCTGACAGGCCCGTCAATCCCTCCCTTCTAAGTGTACGGTGCCGTCAGCGGGCTGACAATTCCCTAGTTATTAGTTTTCGCTAACCTGTGAAAGCCCTTCTGGGGTAGGAACTTGTGGCCCTTGCGGGACGCGGTCGCCCACGCCTCGGGCGAAATCCCCTCGCGAATGGATGGACGGCGCTGGTCGGGGGCGCGGTCCACGCCGGTCTTGTTGGCTGACAGCGTGTCCGGATGAAAAGCGTCGATCACCCCGTTGGGTGGGGAGTTGAGCTACCCGGGCTTTGGGGCGATCCCGGTGCGTCCCTAGGGATCCTGGCGGGTCGGGAAGCCGCTGAATGCCGCCCGCATCGGCGCTGTACGGTTCACCCAAAGAAACGGGCGCGTCGCCCCCCCATTACCCCTGGATCATAGCCAGGAGCATATCGAGCGTGAGGTCGACCCCCCGCTGTCCAAAGACGCCTCCGGCGATCAGCTCGAAGACCTTCATGACCCGCTCGTAATCCGCAGAGGCCCAGGTCAGCAGATCGACCCAGGTCCTTCCCTCCGTGCAGTGGCGCCATGCCCAGGGGTCGCGGACGAGCGAGACGTGCCCGTCGTAGTACCCGACGTTGCCCTGCCTGGACTCCGCAACGTACTCGTAGGCCAATTCGCGCGTCTTGACCCCGTGGTAGTCGCCGACCCCATCGCCGATGATCGTGTGGACGGACTCCGCCGCCGCCGGGTAGCCGGACAGGTCGGGGAGCGACCCGGCGCCGTCGTAGTTGCCGGCGCAGTGGAAGTCCCACTGCTCATCGATCATCATCATCATGACCGCGGGGGAGTAGACGGCGCTGAGCTTCACGATCGGCCCTGGGCTGAGTTCATCGTCGGCCTCCGGATCGCCGAGGGCGGTGGACAGCAGCTTGCGCCCCATCACGGTTCGCGTGTAGTTAAAGACGTTCTGCGTCTTGGGCTCGCCGTACAAGCCGCCGGTGGCGGCGCCGACGGGGCCGCGCTGGAACTCCGGACAACGGTAGACGTCCTCGTAGTTGGTGTATGGGTAGAGCGTTCCGGTCCTCGGCGTGACCAGCTCCGGGTCGAGGGTCGTCCAATCCGGTTCGTAGCAGTACGTGTAGATGTCCCTGATCAGCCAGTCCTCGTGCGTCCACCAGTACAGCTCGTCCTGGTCTTCCGGGTACATGTCGCCGTGGTGTTCGCCGGCCAGTTTGTTCATACTCTCATGGCCGAGCGCAAGGAACGCCGGCGCTTCATCGTAGTCGTCGGCGTACATGATCATGGCCTTGGTCAATTGGCCGATCCGCGTGGCGCACAGCGTGGTGCGTGCCTGCGCGCGGGCCCGGCTCAGTGACGGCAGCAAGATCGAGATCAGAAGGGCAATGATCGCGACGACGACGAGCAACTCGATCAGCGTGAAAGCGGATCGCCGTTGCTTTCGGGTATGTAGGTTGGCGTTCATGGCTCTACCCCTTTCCTTTCATCTCATCAACCGCCGACCCGGTGGCGTTTGGCGTTGCTGGCGCGCCGGGCGCGTTCGGAGCAGCGTTTCCCTTGCCCTTGGACCGCCCCTCTCTTCCGCCAACGCGGCGGTTGATTGCGACGTGTCGGCCTGACAGGCCCGTCAATCGCTCCCTTATAAGTGTACGGGGCCGCCAGCGGGCCGACAATTCCCCAGTTATTAGTTTTCGCTAACCTATGGAAGTCGTTTTCCCATAAGGACTTGTGGTTGTCATTCTCGGGCCCCGTCCCCGACCGACAGGCGGTGCCGTGTCCCGGCGTTGAATCGCGGGTCACCGGGCCGCGGGATTCTCCGCGCGGCGGCCGAACCGCGCGGGATGAATCCCTCGGCTCGGGCAGCTCCGTGCGGACCCGGGGACAAGGCCACGACTTGCCGAATGCGTCCTACTCCTCGAGCAAGTCGACCTCGCGGATGGGTTGGCGACGCCGATCGGGGACGCAAAACGTCTTGATCTCGCCCGGCGCGAACCGCGCCCGCCACCGCCGCTTCATCAGCGGCAGCGCGAACCCGGCGCGGGTCGATCGACCGAGCCACTCGCAGGCGCGAACGACGGTGGCCCGCCCGTCTTCGGCCTGCTTGAGGACGCTGACCTCGATGCCCGGTGCGTCGCATCTGACGCCGGCCTGGTCGGCCGGCAGCTCGCCCGGATGGAAGGTCTCGATCAGCACGTTGGGCGGGAAGTTGAGCTGTCGGGCCTTTCCGATCACGTCCGCGCGTCGCCAGTCGCCGTCGTGGGGGATCAACAGCAGCCTGAACGGCTGCGGCCCGCGGTCGGTGATCCGGTTGTCGCCCTCGTAGTCGACGGGGAACGGATCGTGAAACGCGTAGGCCGGACTGCGAAGCAGCGTGATGCGGATCTCGTTGCCGTGCACGCTGTGGCTGTAGCGGTTGTTGTTGGCGACGGCCAGGCCGGCGCGCCCGCCCGGACCTCGTGCGGGCCGCCCGCTCACGTCCACCCATTGCTGCATGGGTTCCTCTTCGCCGTCGGTGGGTCGCTGGATCGTGCCGTACGGGATCTCGACGGTGCAGCGATTGGCCTTGACGTTGACGGGCAGGGCGAGCTTGACGGCCTTCCAGGCGTCGCGCCAATCGATCTCGCCGCGGATCTCGACGTGACGCTCGCCCGCGCCGAGCAGGGTGTCGAGCGTCAACTCAGACTCTCCGTAGCGCGACGTGACCCGGATCCCTCCCCGCACCGGACCTTCCTCGATGATCTTGACCGAGGTGGCCCGGAACCGGCCAATGACCTTGTCGAACCGGAACACGCCGTGGCTCCACGTGTCGGACTTGTCGCGGATGACGAGCGGCGTGCCGGCGGGCTCGGCGAAGACCCGACGACGGGTCTTCTTGTCGCGGATCTGCAGCAGCCCCTTGCGGTCGATCTCGACGCGGAGCCGATCGTTCTCGATCCGCCAGGGACCGGTGCGAAGCGATCGGACGCCGGTTCGGACGGCCCGCTTGCCGAGCAGCCGTCGCGACGACGGCGCCCGTCCGTCGCGAAGCCGCAGCAGTCGGTGGCCGATCGCCGGCAGCGTCACGTGCAGGACCGCGCGGTTCTTGTTCGTCCGCGTGTGCTGCTCGATGGGTTGGAACGGCACGGGCTCGCCGTCGTTGTCGGTGAAGTAGCGTCGCCCACTGACGAGGTCGTAGCTGATGTCCTCGGTCTCGACGACGCCCTCGAACGGGCGGGCCTGGTTGTTGAAGACGAACACGGGCGTGCCGGCGCCCCGCGTGTCGACGTTCCAGCAGATCATCTGCTGGGCGTTGTTGAGGGCGTAGCCGGCCTCGTGGAGGGCGCCGCCGATTTGGTCGCGGGCGTCGACGTAGGCCTCCTCGACGCTCGTGCCGGCCATGATGTCGTGGAACTGGTTGAACAGGACGTGCTTCCACGCCCGGGCCAGCGTCTCGGTCGGTGCGTCTCGACCCAATGCCATCCTCGCGATGCTCGCCCAGCGCTCGGCCGCCAGGAGCGTCTCCTCGCCCCGGCGGTTCATCGCCTTGATCATGCTCACCGCCGCGTAGCAGCCCGAAGCGTGGTGCTGCAGCTCGCCGCGGTATGTGGGCAGATCGCAGCCGGCCTGCATCACTGCGTCGTAGAACGCATCGGGTGAGCCGTAGCGCAACCTCGGCCGCCTGCGCCGGCGACGCCATTCCTCGATCGCCGCCAGCTGCGCCTTCGTCGGTCCGCCACCGTGGTTGCCCACGCCGTAGAAGCACATCGACAGGTCGGTCAGCGGCGGGCGCATGTGCTGGCGGGGGATCTCTTCGAACCGTTGCCTCAGTTCTTCCGGGTCGTTGGCGGAGTACGAGGTCATGATCCGCATCGACATCACGCGGCTGCCGTCGGGCGTCTCCCACCAGAAGACGGGCCAGGGCAGGTTGTCGTTCTCGTGCCGGCCGGGACGCATCCAGACGTAGCCGTCCAGGCCGCACCCCTTGAGCAACTTGGGCAGCGTCGCGGCGTGGCCGAACGAATCGACGCAGTAGCCGATCCGCGCCCGCCGGCCGAGCTTCTGGTCGAAATACCGTTGCGAGTAGAGCCCATGCCGCACGAACGACTCGCCCGACGGGATGTTGCAGTCGGGTTGGATCCACCACCCGCCCGTGACGACCCATCGGCCCTGCTTCACGCGGCGGCGGATCTCGGCGAACATCTTCGGGTCGTTCTGCTCGACCCACTCGTAGATCGCCGCCGCCGCACAGGTGAACACGAACCCGCGCGTCTCGGTCATCCGGTCCAGCGCCGACCGGAACGTGGCCTTGGTCTCGGCAAACCCCTCCTGCCACCGCCACAACCACACGGGGTCCAGATGTGCGTTGCCGATCAGGTGCAGCGTCACGTCCGCGGGATCGATCTTCGTTCGTGCCATCTCGAAGGTTCCTCAAGCGCCTGGGTTGCCAATGGGTGTTGAAGGGGTCGGGAGTCTTTTGCCGGAACGGCGCGAAGAGTGCTTCGCACAAAAGACTCCCGACCCCTTTAACACGAATGCGGCGGGTCATGATAGCAGAACGGTGCGCGGTCCGCCGCGCTCTGCGCGGAGGTGTGTGCGGGTGCGTCACACATCTGGCGGGCTGTGCCGAGCGGACCAGAAGAACGATCCACTGGCCTGAAGGAAGCGGGGCGACGGCCCAAAGGGCCGCAAGAGAATAGCCAGCGGCGCAGTACCTGGTGGGTGTGCGTCTTCAACGACACAAGCCCTGAAAGGGCGAAATCCGCGCACAGACGGGGGGCGCTCTTTCGCCCTTCAGGGCTCCGCTGATTCATGGCGCCCAGGCGACCGGGGCCGTTGGCCCCGGCTATTCTAGTGCTCTGTCGCTACTCAATTGATGGATACAGCTTCCGCAACTTGATCCGT
>CAYMLO010000012.1:0-85963 GCA_964390905.1 uncultured Planctomycetales bacterium
GATCCTGGTATCATCGCCAAGGAGGACACGTATGCGCTTAGCTTCATGCCATTCAAGCCAGACCCCTTTCTTTCCCCTTTCTTCTCATCCGTGCGTCGGGGGGCGCACGATCTGGGCGGCGCCGGGCAGGACCTCGAACCGCGCCGGTGTCTTGGGGACGTAATCCCCGTCGATGCACATCTCCAGGGGGCGATCGACCTCGAGCGTGATGCGTTGGCACGGGGCGTACACGATGTCCGGATCGGTGATGTGCGTCCCTTTCCGAAGCGTCCTGAACCGTCGGATCAGTTTGAGCTTCGAGACGTCCTTGACGACGACGACGTGGAACCGGCCGTCATCGAAGTGGGCGTCCGGTGCGAGTCGCATGCCGTCGCCGAAGTAGGTCGTGTTGGCGACGGCGAGCATGTAGATTCGATCGAAGCGACCTGACTCGCCGTCCACATCGACAGTACCGGGATACGGTCGGTAGCTGAGGACGGCTCGCAGCGCGCCCAGGCTGTAGCTGGAGGCAGGATGGATGCGATTCAGCCACTGCGGCATGAGCCGCACACAGGCGCCGTCCACGCCCGCGCCCGCTTCGCTGAGGAACCGACGGACCGTGCCGTCGGTGAACGTTACCTGTCCGACGTCGGCGGGCATGGTGTCGGTGGCCTTCATCAGGTCGGCAAGGTCGACCGGATAGCCGGGCAGCGCTTTGATGTAGTCGTTGCCCGATCCGCCGGGAAGCGGTGCGACGGGCGTCGGGTGGCCGAACGATCCGTCGACGACTTCGTTGAGCAGCCCGTCCCCGCCGGCCACGATGATCTTGGCGAACGCACCGGCCCGTTCGGCGCAGAACTCGCGGGCCTGGTCGGCGCGTTCGGTGGCCAGCACTTCGACGCGAGCGTCTCGAGCGGCTGCCTGGATGTCGGACAGCAGCTTCGATCGCCGGATGCGGCGGGCGAGCGGATTGACCACGATCAAGGTGGGACGGTCGGGCATGATCGCGCTAGCCGTCCTTCTGATGAGCTACGAGAGCGCCGGCCTTCATCTCGTCGCGGTGATCGCGGTAGTACAGCACGCACGTGCGCCAGACGTCTCGCCAGGGCGGGGGCGGGTCGACGCCGAACCTCTGGTAGTTCTCCACGACGTAGCGAGGGTTGTCGACGGCGTATCGCAGACTGTGTGGCTCGATACCCATTCCTGACAGCATCCGACGGGCCAGCGGGCCGATCCCCCGCGCCTCGGTTACCCAGATCAACGCTCTGAGCGACAGCGGCAGCCGCCATCCGTATCGGATAACCGCCAACAGCCCGGCGAGGCCGCCGCCCGTGTAAGTCCGGCTTCGAAGGATTTTCTGGGTGTGCGCCACCAGGTCGCACCAGAGGGGCGTGTCGTCCGGGGGGTAGAGGAGGTTGAATGTGTGGCCGTAGGCGTCCGGGTTGGCGACCAGGGCAGCCATCGCCCGCACGACGAAATCCCCCGGCACGATCCAGAACGGTTCGCGACCGGACAAGGGCAGGAAGTGCCTTACGACGGGCCAGCGTAGATACTCTAACAGGCAGTACGCGCCATCCAGCTTCTCAATCGCGCCGGTCGTTGAGTCCCCGACGGTCGCGCCGGGCCGGGCGATCATCAACGGCACCTCGTCGCCGGCCGCCAAATGCCGCAGGGCCAGCTCGGCCTCGTACTTGTGGCGTGAGTACCAGTCAGTGTGCTTGCCGGCGGCCAACGGAAGCTCCTCGCCGGTCTCTCCGAATTTCCCGTCGTACGTCCCCGCAACGGCCAGCGTGGATGTCTGGCAGAATCGCACCGGCCGATCACCGTGCTCCGGACGACGGCGGATCGCTGCGGCCAGCTCATACGCGCGGACCGCGCCGTCGAGCGTCAGCGCCTTGGACAGACCTTCGCCCGCCTCGAGATCGTACAGGGCGGCCAGGTGCACGACGTTCAGCTCGCCGGTTGCGGCCAGGGCGGCCAGGCGCGCTTCGTCAAGCCCGAGCATGGGCTGCGTAATGTCGCCGGTGATCCACCCAACGCGGGCGCGGGCGTCATCGGCATGAGCGGCGATGTAGCGTTGGGCCTCTTGCTGCTGTGGATCGCTCGGCCGCGCCATCGCGAGGACGTGGGCGGCCTCGTCGTCGTCCAGCAACTGTGTGACCAAGCGCCTGCCCAGGAACCCGGTCGCCCCCGTGACGAGATAGACCTGGTCCGTGCGACTCGCTGAGACCATTGCTTTCTCCTGTCGAACACCGCGTGACATGCGCATGGTACCGCTTGGGCCTGCGCGCCGCGAGGCCTGGATGGCGGGTTGGTCTGGAAAGGGAACGGGTATGGGCCGACGCTCTCAAGCGTCGGCGGGAGGAGCGGCCGGCCTATCGGGCAGCTCGATCTTCCGGGCGGGGAGCGCGGTTATGGACCCGGAGAGCTGGTTGACCGCGACCATCTCGGTGACGTTCTCGACCTTACGCTTCTCGATTCGAAACGATCCGGGGAGCTCCTTGTTGAATCGCATGCTGTACTCGTCCACGCTGATGGTGACCCCCTCGCAGATTCGGCCGGCGACCAGAAGGCTCGCGCCTTCGACCGGCTGAGCCTTCGCCAGCAGCGCCTTCTTCTGTTCTGCCAGCTCCGCGGTTTGTGCGTCGAGATCGTCCGCTTGGAACATCAACTCTGTGGCCTTCTCGCGTTGCTCCGGGGTGAGCCTGCGAAGGCTGTCGATCAGGGGCTGGACAGCGGCGCGGATCTTCCCCGCAGTTGCCTTGAGCGCTCGGATCTTCTCGTCGATCTCGCTGGCGGCGACCAGTGCGTCTGGATCCATCCCGATCCCGATCTGGGTGGCAACGCCGGCGTCGCTGCCGAGGATCCTGATCTCCCCCCCGTTGCGGGCGTGGGCAGTCCCTCCGATCAGGCTGCCATGGGGGATGAACAGTCCTGCGTTGGTCTTGAGGCTGCAGTTAAGGGCTTCCCTGGCGATGCGGACGTCCCCTTCCGCCTCGATCCGGACCCCGTCGCAGAACTTGGCCCGCAGTTGGCCGCCGCAGCTGACCTCTCCCTTCTCCTTACCGCAGATGCCCCCTCGGACCAGGATGTCACCATCCGCGTGGACCCGAGCGGCGTCAATGTTGGCCCCCACCTCGACGGACTTGCGGCTTCTGACGGAGAACAGGTCCAGGACGCCCCCGCGAATCAGAACGTCACTTGGGGTGTCGACGTTACCGGACTCGAAGTCCACGTCTCCTGAGACTTCGAGCACCTCAACCACGGCGACCTGGGATCGGTCGTAGTCGAGTTTGCCGCTCATGGTGGCCACGACGGTCGCACCGTCCGCGTCCAGGCGAACGTTCTTGCCCACCTCGACCGGTCGCTGCTTGGGCGGGAGCTTGATGGGTTTGCCGAACACGTCCTCCCCGGGCTTGGGAGGGCGGGGCGGGTGGATCGTACCGACGGCCTGATTTTCGCAGACGGTGATGATTCGATGCTGTTCGTAGAAGTTCACCGGAGCGTTCGGGTCTTCAGCTTCGTCCTTTTGCTTCGGCTTGACTTCCGGGTTCAGCTCGAACCAGCCGTGCTCCCCGGCGTCGGCGGGCCGGCCCTTGGCGATTACCACGGGTTTCGTCGGGCATTTGCCTTCAGCCAGCACGGAGGCGAGCTTGTCGATCCGCTCTTCCAGCCCTGGGCGGAACTTGATCTTGGCGTCGGTGAGCAGCTGCACCAACTGCTCGCGAGTGATGTCGTGGACCTCGGTGTCTTCAGCGAAGACAAGAGAAGCGGACAGACATTTCTCGTCGATGGCGACCTTGCACGGTGCGGTCTCAGTGGCACCCATGCTTGACGTTCCCAACCGGCGAAGGGGACGACTCACGAGAAGACCGGCCAGGGAGCGATGTGCGAGCCAAGGTCAGCCCGGCTTCTTGGAAGCTAGCCACTGGGAACGGCGGCGGGCTTCTCGATCTTCATCGCGACCTCGACGTAGAAGTGGCCGAGGGTTGTCTCGCACGGAATCACCAGCCGCGGAAAGGCATTGCTCCTCGACACCTGGTGATTCTCTCCAATTACGACACTAGGGAGTGAAATACTGATACTCACACCCTCGAAGTCCTTCTTGGCGTTCCCCGCGACCATATTGGCGATCTCACCAATGGCGTCGGCGAAGTCGGGATGGTCGGTTTGGAGCTCGGTGCCCGAGAAGGTGGAAGCGGTCTTGACCGCCACCGGCTTCGGGAAGCTGAGGATCACACTGCCCGCCGCGTCGCCCGAGAATCCGATGATTCCGCTGATATCGGCCAGGGCCGTGTTATCGCTCTTCAGGTAGGGCTTGCCGATGTTGACCTCCACGCCCAGCATCGTGCGGAAGACGTTTCGGACGGCCCCGACGAACGGGTTGATGTACTTGACGTCCATGGATGGGTCCTCACTTCCTCCTCGGGTCGATTCCCGGCTTTCCCTAAAGGTGGCATCGCGAGCCGATGTCGCATGGATCAGATCGCACCCCTTGTATCGGCCTATTGGAGCCGGCAGGTCAGTTTCGCTGCCCGAAGAACCGGCGAAGAATGGGAAATCTCGGCCCTGCTGCCCGCGACCTCCCCGGAAGCCGCAGGGGTCTGGAGAGCCGGGCCTCGGGGGAATCCCGCGTGGAGGACGTCCGCAGACTCGCAAAACGTCAAGGTTCCGTGTGGATTTACCTTCATCAGTGACAAGGCGATTCCGAAAAAAGAAGCGGTGGCGATCAAGTTCGCCAGGTTACTGTCATGCTACCTGTCGTGGTCCCGTCTGAGGAGGAGGTCTACAGGTGAGTGACTCGACGGCGTCGAGCACCGTTGAGGGATTGCTCGAGCAGCTCGCCCTAACCTCGACGCTATGCGACGTGGCTGATCTGGGCGGCCTGGCCAAGATGCACGCTCAGATGGGCGAGCTCGTCAGGTCGGTCGAGGATTGCTCAAACCTGGCCGGCGTGGCTGAGTTCTGCAGCTTCGGTCTGGCCCTCGAATCGTTGCTAGAAGGGATCGTCCTGGAGACCTACTCCGAATTGGACGAGATCCTGGACACCGTCCGCCAGGGCATCAGCGAGATGCAGTCGTCTTTGCGAGCGGACCCGACCTCCGCCCCCTTGCCGAAGGATGGAGGCTTCATCGACAGGGTACTCAGGTTGGCCGGGGGCGAGCCAGGGCCCGAGGAGACCGAGGCCCCGGATTCGACGGCGGAGCCGGCGCAGACCGCTCTGGAAACAGGGGAGGTCCCGGATCCTCCCGAGCCCGAAGCATCCTCAAGCGAAGACGCCACGCCGACCGAGGCGGACTCCAGTGAACCGGAGGAGTATGTCTCGGAACCCCTCATCATCAACGACGACGAACTGGAGTACGTCAAGAGTTTCGTCACAGAGGCTTATGAGCACATCGAGAGCATCGAGGCGGTCGTGCTCGAGCTGGAGCAGTCGCTGGATGATGAGGCGAAGATCAACGAGTTGTTTCGGCCGTTCCACACGATCAAGGGCATGGCGGGCTTCCTGAACCTGCAGGACATCAACCGGCTCACCCATCGCGCCGAGACCGTGCTGGACCTGGCCAGGAAGGGCCAGCTCAAGCTGACCTCCGATCACATCGACTTGGTGTTCAACACGGTCGATATCCTCAAGGAGCAGATCGGAGAGGTGGAGGCGTATCTGGGGAATCCGACGGGCCAACCCGTGGCCCAGCCTGACATCACTGAGGTGCTGAAGCAGCTTCACCGCGCGCAGTCTTCGAACTTCGGAGGCTCGGGTGCCCCGGTTGCGAGCGGGGGGGGCTCGAGCCCGGCGGAATCTGGCGCTTCCGAGCCGCAGGATGAGACGCCAGGCAGCGAGCCCTTAGCCGCCGTCGAGGCCTCGGGGAAGGGCGCGCAATCCGCGTCTCCAACGGCAATCGACAAACCGGCAAGTCCGTCAAGCGACGGGGCGGCGGAATACGCCGGTCCGGAGCGCCGCGCCGGCGTGGACCGACGCAGCGGGTCCGATCGGCGACAAGGCCCGGCCGGAACGGGGGCCAAGAAGGATCTTGCTGTTCGCGTGGACACCGGGAAGCTCGACCAACTGGTCAACATGGTCGGCGAGTTGGTCATCGCCCAGGCGTTGGTCAGCCAGAACCCCGCCTTGGCGGAGCGGGGGAAGCTTGCCAAGGACATCTCGCAGGTGGCCAAGATCACTCGAGAGGTCCAGGAAATCACGATGTCCATGCGGATGGTGACGCTGCAGCAGACGTTCCAGAAGATGGGGCGCCTGGTGCGGGACGTCTCCCGGAAGGCGGGCAAGCAGGTGGCGTTCTCGTTCTCCGGGGAGGAGACGGAGCTGGACAAGAACGTCATCGACGAGATCGGCGATCCGCTGATGCACATGGTCCGTAACGCCGTGGATCACGGGATCGAACCGCCTGAGGACAGGCTGGCGGCTGGCAAGCCGGAACAGGGCCAAGTTCACCTCCACGCAGCCCACCAAGGTGGGAACATCATCATCACGATCAGCGACGATGGTCGGGGCCTCGACCGGGACAAACTGATCCGCAAAGGCGTCGAGCGAGGCCTGGTCGCACCCGATGCCCAGCTTTCGGAGTCTGAGGCGTTCGCTCTGATCATGCAGGCGGGCTTCAGCACGGCGGAGCAGGTCACGGACATCTCCGGACGGGGCGTGGGGATGGACGTCGTCAGGCGAAACATCGAGAAGCTCCGTGGGAAGGTGGAGATCGCGAGCACGAAGGGCAAGGGCAGCCAGTTCACGATCAGCTTGCCGCTGACGTTGGCCATCATCGACGGCATGGTCGTGCGGGTCGGCGCCGAGCGGTTCGTGATTCCCACCATCTCGATCGATCAGTCGCTTCGTCCCGAGAAGGACCAGATCTTCACCGTGCAGAAGCGTGGTGAGATGCTGCAGATCCGCGGAGAACTGTGTCCGCTGGTTCGCCTGGACGAGCTGTTCGCGATTCGCCAGGAACGCCCGGCGGTTTGGGAAACGATGGTGGTCGTCGTCATCGTGGACGGCCGCCGCATCGGGATCGTGCTGGACGACCTGATCGGCCAGCAGCAGATCGTGATCAAAAACCTGGGACAGCAATTCGAGGACGTACGAGGGATCAGCGGGGCGGCCATTCTGGGAGACGGGCGCATCGGTCTGATCCTGGACGCGCCCGGCTTGGTGGCCGTTCACAACAGCGACCAGGCAGCGTGAATGCTAGCGCGCCAGCCCCTACGCTGGCCAGGAGACACCGTCATGGAGACCTCTGAAGCTTCAGCGTCAACCGCCGCAGTGGCCGCGCCCGACCAACGTGATTCTGACACGAATGAGCTGAGCGGAAAGTACCTGACCTTTACGCTGGACGGAGAGGAATATGGGGTGGCCATCCTGAAGGTCCGGGAGCTTATCGGGCTCATGGATATCACCCAAGTGCCGCAGATGCCCGACTACGTCAAGGGCGTCATCAACCTGCGGGGCAAAGTGATTCCTGTGTTTGACCTTCGGCTTCGGTTTGGGCTCGAGGAGGCGGAGTACACCGACGAGACCTGCATCATCGTCGTTGATGTCGGCTCGATGGTGGGGATCGTGGTGGACACGGTTCAGGAAGTGGCTGACATACCCGGTAAGGACATCGAGCCGCCCCCGCCACTGGGGAACACAGTGGACACGACGTTCCTGATGGGGATGGGCAAGGTCGACGGGAAAGTCAAGATCCTGCTGGACATCGATCGGATTCTGTCGACCGAAGAGGCGGCCCGGCTGTCCGGGGTCGCCGCCGAAGCATAGGGGGGCGTGGCCGGGAAGGAACGGGACGCACGCCGTTTCCTTCACTCGGCGAACGAACAGGACGGAACTTCCTTGCGGGAATTGGCGATCGGACGACCGGTCACCGGGCACCGCGCGGAGAGACAGTGATGAAAATCATGCTTGTAGACGATTCCAGGACGATCCGGAACATTCAGAAGAACGTTCTTAGCCGTCTCGGTCATACCGACGTCATCGAGGCCGGCGACGGGGTGGAGGCGCTGAACCTGCTGAAGGGCGATCAGCCCGACCTGGTCTTGATCGACTGGAACATGCCCAACATGGACGGCATCACGTTGGTGCGGGAGATTCGCGCGAACGACAAGCAGCTGCCCCTGATCATGTGCACGACGGAGGCCGAGAAGTCCCGTGTATTGGAGGCGCTCAAGGCCGGCGTCAACAACTACATCGTCAAGCCGTTCAGCACCGAGACGTTGGCGGAGAAAATCAACCAGACGATGGAAAAGGTCCAGGCCGCCAACACTGCCTAGCCCAACGCGTCGGCCAACACCCAGCGCGGTCCTCCAGAGCATCCGGGGCGCCAGATGAACCGCATTGTGGACATCGCCGATCTCCAGGTGGCCAAGGGCAACGGTGATCCTTCGGTCCTGATCACCTACTCCTTGGGCAGCTGCATCGGGGTGGCGATTTGGGATCCCGTGACGCATGTAGGGGGAATGCTGCACTACATGCTTCCCGATTCCTCCATCTCGCCGGAGAAGGCGGAGAAGAACCCGGCGATGTTCGCCGACACGGGCCTGCCATACCTCTTCAAAAACGCCTACAAGCTCGGGGCAGAGAAGAAACGACTCGCCGTCAAGGTCGCCGGTGGGTCGCAACTGCTGGACGACGAAGGGACGTTCAATATCGGCAAGCGAAATTATCTCATCCTTCGAAAGATTTTCTGGAAGAACGGGGTCATGATCGACGGCGAACACGTCGGCGGCAGCCTGAGCCGAACGCTGAAATTGGACCTCTGCACCGGGCGCGTGGTCGTCAAGACGAAGCACGGGGAGGTCGAGATATGAATCGCGTCGAAGACATCGTGGACAAGGTCGACACGTTGCCCCCCCTGTCCGGGACTGTGACCCGACTGATGTCCGTCATCCGGGACCCGCACAGCAGTATCAGCGACATCGTCGGGGTCGTCAGGTACGACGAGGTGGTCACGAGCGAAATCCTGAAGATCTGCAACTCGGCCTACTTCGGGCTGAGCCGGAAGATCGCGAGCCTCAACGAGGCAATGGTTTGTCTGGGCACCGCCAAGCTGCTGCACTTGGTGATGGCCGTGCATGGCAAGGCCTTGCTGGGCAAGGAACAGCAAGGCTACGGGCTGTCGCCGGGTTTCTTGTGGCAACACTCGGTGGGTGTTGCGCTGGCGTCTGAGATCATCGGCGGCAGGCTCAAGGTACCCAACGAAAGCCTACTGTTCACGATGGGGCTTCTGCATGACATCGGCAAGCTCGTGCTCGCCGAGCACGTGGCCGCCGAGTTCGCCGAGATCACGCGGCTCGTCAGTGAGGAGGGGCATGCCTTCAACGAGGCGGAACGGCTCGTATTGGGCTACGATCATTGCGAAGTCGGGACGTTGCTGGCGGAGAAGTGGAAGCTTCCGGAGGAGATCGTTCGGGCTGTCCGGTGGCATCACGCGCCCCCCAGCCCGCCGAACGTCGACCCCTTCGTTGACGTGGTCTACCTGGGCAACGCCCTGTGCATGATGCTTGGCTTTGGCATTGGCCATGACGGCCTGAGCTACAGGGCGGAAGAGGAGATCCTGGCTCGCAATCAACTGACGGAGCGGGACCTGGAGACCTTCGGCGCCCAGGTCGTAGACGACCTGGCACAGGTCAAAGAGATGTTTGCCGTAGACCGGGAAGACTAGCCATGTCGAACGACATTCTGATAGTAGACGACTCGGCCACGATCCGAGCCATGATCAAGAGGACGGTCGCCATGATCGGCCTCGAGGTCGGCGAGGTGTACGAGGCCGGCAACGGCATGGAAGCCTTGGCACAGATGGCTGATCATCCGATGGCGGCGGTTCTTGCGGACATCAACATGCCGGTCATGAACGGCGTACAACTCGTCCGCGCCATGCGCAGGCACGAAACGTTGAAGGAGATCCCCGTCGTCATCGTTTCCACCGAGGGGAGCCAGCAGCGGATTGACGAATTGGAAGGCCACGGGATTGTGGGATACGTCCGCAAGCCGTTCCATCCGGAACAGCTTCGGGAGGTCCTCGAGCCCGTCTTGGGGTGTGGCAATGAGCAGAACGACTTTGCCCAAGCTGCAGACGATCTTTTCTGACATTCTCAGCGACATGGCCTTCATTTTTGTCGCCGATCCCGACGATGGGGTGTCGTTGGGCGAGTACACGCTGCAGGTTCGCGTGTCCTACAAAGGACCGCAGAACGGCATACTGCAGCTTCGATGTGACGGCCGATTCGCCGCCGTCGTTGCCGCGAACCTGCTCGGTGTCGATGAAGAGGACAGTGCCGCCGAGCAAGGACGGCTTGATGCCCTCAAGGAACTGATGAACGTCGTCTGTGGGAACCTCGTCACCGAACTGTACGGGACGGAGGGGTTGTTCGAGCTGACGATCCCCGAGGTCACGGCGATTCTTCCCGGCGAGGAACAAGAGCGTGCCGAGGGGGCCGAGGCTCACGTCTTTGTCGCTGAAGGCGGCCTGCCCGTTGAACTGACCCACATCCCGGCGTAGCCGGGCGATACGCCTCCAATAACAGAAACGGCGTGCGACTGCGAAGGGGGGCGGTCGTGCGCCGCACTGTCTTTACCTACCCGAGAGACGGCCCGGCTGCAAACCAAGCCTAGATCCGCGCCAGGACGCGCAGTATGATCCCCGCGGGTCGGAAGCGGAACGGGAACAGGAGGCGAATCGACGATGACGCAGGGCACATTGTCGTGGAACCGGTCTATCCCGGTTCGTCATTACGTGGACGTGCTAGTAGCGGGCGGCGGTCCGGCGGGGATCGCCGCGGCGTTGGCGGCCGCCCGCTTCGGCGCAACGGTCTTCCTCGTCGAACAGACGGGGAGTTTGGGGGGTCTGGGGACGAGCGGTCTGGTGCCCGGGTTCTGCCCGATGAGCGACGGGAGAGACGTTATCGTCGGCGGCGTCGGACGAGAGGTGGTCGACCGCCTCCGCGCCGCCGGCGGAACCGCCTCGGACGACGAGCCCGACTATTGGGATTGGATCTCCTTCAACCCAGAATCACTCAAGCTGCTCTACGACGAGATGTTGGCTGAGGCGGGCGTGACGCTTCGCTTCTACACGGCGATCGTGGACGTGGTCACCGCCGACAGCCGCGTGGATGCCGTGATCCTGAGCGGCCGCGAGGGGCCCTATGCCGTGCAGGCCCGCAGCTTCGTCGACGCGACCGGCGACGGACTGCTGAGCCACCTGGCCGGGGCCGCCTGCCAGACTGGGGACGAGGCGGGCTTACTGCAGCCCCCCACGCTTTGCTCGATCTTCGCCAACGTCGACTGGGACGCGTTTGAGGCCTTTCGCCAGGCGGGGCTGCCCGGCGAGGCCGTTCAGGAAGCCGTCGAGCGGGCAATCGGCGAGGGGGTCTTTAGCGTGCCCGACCGCCATCACTCCGGCGCGTGGCGAACCGGCGTACACCTGGCGGGCATGAACGTCGGCCACACCCACGGGGTCAACGGCGTCGACGACGCCAGTTTGACGGAAGGCGTCATCCGAGGCCGGCGGGTCGTCCAGGAGAACCTGGCCTTCTATCGCAAGTACATTCCCGGATTCGAGCGGGCCGAGCTGGCCACGACCGGCAGCCTGCTCGGCGTCCGCGAGACCCGTCGGGTCGTGGCCGACTACATGTTGACCGCCGACGACTTCGCCGCCAAACGATCGTTCCCCGACCAGATCGGCCGGTACAACTACCCGATCGATCTTCACCCCGTCGAGGCGACCGACGAGGCCTACGAAGCGTTCCTCAAGGAGTTCCGCGAGGAGTTCCGTTACGGGGTGGGCGAGTCCTACGGGATCCCCCTGCGCAGCCTATTCGTCCGCGACCTGGCCAACGTCATGGTGGCCGGACGATGCATGGGCACCGACCGCAAGATGCAGGGCTCGACCCGGGTCATGCCGTGCTGCTTCGTGACCGGCCAGGCCGCTGGGGTCACGGCGGGGATGGCGGCGGGTCACGACGGTGGGGTCAGAAGCGTTGAGTCGGCCCGCGTGATCGAGCACTTGCGGGAGACGGGCGCCTACATCCCCGCGCCCGTCAACGAGCCCCATTGACCGGAGGGCGCCCCATGGCCTATTCCGTATTGGTGTTCTTCTCCTGGAGCTGCAACAACATCGGGGACATCGGCATTACGCCGGGCCTGCTCGCGCTGTTCCGCAGCCATATCCCCGAGGCGCGGATCACCGTCGTTGCGAACTCCCACGCGAAGCAGACGGCGGCCTATCTCAAGCAACGGTTCCCCAAGGTGAAGGTCCTCGCCACGCCCTTTCGATCCAAAGAGCCTTCGCCCGAGTTCCAGCGGGCCTTCGACCAGGCCGATCTGATTCTCTACAACTCCGGTACGACGCTTTCCTACGGACGATGGAAGTACAGTTGGGATCGGACCCTCACCCTTGCCATGCCGCTGATCATGGCGCGGGCTGAGGGCAAGCCCTATGGCATCTACTGCCAGTCGTTCGAGCGATTCGCCTGGCCCAGCAACTACCTGTTCCGGTCACTGCTGTCCGACGCGGCCTTCGTCTTCACGCGGGACACCGATTCGCTGGCCTATCTTAAGAGCCTGGACATCTGCCCACCGATCATGGCCTTCGGGCCCGACGCCACGTTCGGCTTCGACCTGCGCGACGAGAAGTGGGCGGATGCGTTCTTGGCCGCTCAGAAGCTCGAGCCGCGGGGTTTCATCACCCTGACCGTTCGGACGGCCAAGCAGGGGTTCATCGACGCCCAGCGCGAGCAGGCGCACGCCGCGAAGCTCCGGTTTCTGATCACCCAATGGGTCAAGCGTACGGGGTTGAGCGTCTTGATCTGTCCGGAAGTCCGCCACGAGATCGCCCCGTCCCGCCGCCTGTTGTACGATCCGCTGCCGCAGGACGTGCGGGCGCATGTTCGGTTAAAAGAGGCGTTCTGGTTGCCCGATCAGGCCTCCTCCGTCTTCGCACGGGCGCGCGCGGTGGTGAGCATGGAGATGCACTCGATCATCCTGGGCTTGGCGGCCGGGACGCCCGTGATTCACCCCCGATTCGTCGAGGCCGGCCGGAAGGCCTGGATGTTGCGGGACCTGGGCGTCGAGGAATGGCTCTTCGACATCGACCAGGACGACGCAGAGAAGATCACCGCCGCGACGCTGGCCATCGACGACGATCACGACGCCGCCCTCGCCAAGGTCCGATCGGCCATGATGATCGTCCGGAAACGCCAGGCGCAGACCATGGCCATCGTCAAGCAGACGCTCCCAAAGGCAAAATGAACCGACGCCGCGCCCCGGCGGGAGGGGTCGCCGACCTCAGTGCGTGTGTCCCTGGGGTGCGCGAACCGGTACCATGTGCCCCAACTGCTGCAAAGACGGCCAGCCTTGAATAGGAGGTTACGCTCGATGTCCGATCCGACGCTCACCTGGCGCAGAAGCGTTCCCATCCGTCATGCGGTCGACGTTTTGGTGATTGGCGGCGGCCCGGCCGGCATCGCCGCAAGCCTCGCGGCGGCACGGTTGGGGGCGTCTGTCCTGTTGATCGAACAGACGGGCACGCTGGGCGGCATGGGCACGAGCGGCCTGGTCCCTGGCTTCTGCCCGATGGGCGACGGCAAACGGGTGATCGTGGGCGGCATCGGGCGCGAGATCGTCGACCGACTCCGCGCCGCCGGCTGGACGGGCCCCGGCGATCGGCCCGGTCGCTGGAGCGGCTGGATCCCGTTCCAAGTCGAATCGCTCAAGCTGCTCTACGACCAGATGATCACCGAAGCGGGTATCACGCTTCGGTTCCTGACCACGCTTGTGGATGTCGTCACCGAAGGCAGGCGGCTCAAGCACGTGATCGTCGCCGGCCGGGAGGGCGCCTATGCGATCCACGCCCAGTCCTTCGTCGACGCGACCGGCGACGGCCTGTTGTCGACGCTGGCCGGCGCGGCGCACGAGATCGGCGATGAGACCGGCGCCCTGCAGCCGCCGACGCTCTGTTCGATCTTCGCCAACGTCGATTGGAAGGCGTTTCAGAGATTCCGGCGAAAGGGCCTGCCGGGCAACGCCGTTCAGGAGACGGTGGAGCGGGCCATCACCGAGGGCTTCTTCACCACGCCCGACCGCCACCATCCGGGTGCGTTCAGGACCGGGCAGCGGCTCGCCGGCATGAACGTTGGCCACGTCCATGGCACCAACGCCGTCGACGATGTGCAGCTGACGCAGGCCATGATCCGCGGGCGGCGCGTCGTCCAGGAGAACCTGGCCTTCTATCGCAAGTACATCCCGGGCTTCGAGCACGCCGAGCTGGCCACGACGGGCAGCCTGCTCGGGGTTCGCGAGACCCGGCGCATCGTCGCCGACTACACGCTGACGGCCGACGACTTCGTCGCCAGGCGATCGTTCCCCGACCAGATCGGCCGGTACAACTACGCCATCGACCTGCACCCCACCGTCGCCACCACCCAGGCCTACGAAGCCTTCCTCAAGGAGTTCCAGGAGCAATACCGCTACAAGCCCGGCGAGTCGTATGGCATTCCCTTGCGCAGCCTGATCGTCCGCGATCTGGACAACGTCATGGTGGCGGGTCGCTGCATGGGCACCGACCGCAAGATGCAGGGCTCGACCCGCGTCATGCCCTGCTGCTTCATCACCGGCCAGGCCGCCGGCGTGACCGCCGCCATGGCCGTCGAAAAGGACGGCGCCGTCCGAAACGTCGAAGCCGACCACGTCGTCCACCAACTCAAGAAGACCGGGGCGTACATCCCAGAGCCAAGCAAGTCCTCGTAGTCCGGCCCGTCGCTTGGGCTTCCCACCCGTAAAGGCACAAAGCGTCACAGGAGGGGTGCATCCGATCTTTGGTTGCAGCCGCATCGAACATCTCTTGCGTGTCTCTTGCCGGCCTATGGCCAAGAGCGTGTTGCCCCGAAGGGGCATAGGACCGTAGCCGCGGGTGAAGCTCGCCGTAGGCGAGCGGAACCTGAGCGGGACGGGGAATCCCTTCGTGGAGGGCGGAGCCGACCCGGGCAACTACGCTACGTTCAGTGGCGACGTAGGAACGGTCGGCATCGGTAGCCCATACTATCGGACGCAAGTGGGTGAATGGGAGAACTTCGACAGCCCTTACGGCACGTTCGATCAAGGCGGGAACGTGTGGGAGTGGAATGAGACGAGTTTTTATGATGTGTATCGCGGCATGCGGGGCGGGTCGTTTCACGTCGACTACTACTACCTGCAACCGCTTTTCTGCGTCACCAACCCGTCGAGCGAGAGCTACGGCGACGGGTTTCGAGTCGCCGAAGTCCCTGAGCCGAGCACGGTGGGATTGCTCGGGCTCGGGATGCTGGCCGTCCTGAGGAAGCGGCGGAAGTAACCCTTTGCCCTTTTGCTCTTTCACCCTTTATCTTTCGCCGCGGCACCGCCGCGGCGGCGTTCTTTGTGACGTTCGGACCGACGTGCAAGGCGAGACAGCAGCGAGCCCCCGGTCGTGCTGATCAAGTCGTACGGGGGGTAGCTAAGTGGCTGCTGGAACGCGTCGACACCGTGGCTGCTTCAGCGGCCTTCCCCGCCGCAGGCGGGCTGATAGGCCAGCCCTTCTAGGGCTGGTTGCTTGAGGGACACATCACGTTCCCTCCCAGATTTGAGCCCGTTTCAACGGGCTTCTTCGTCCCCGTGGTCGCACCGATGGTCATCGGGCCGATCGGACGTTGACGGGGGCTCCTCTGCTCGATCTGTACGTTCTAGCCGCTCGTGGGTCTGTCTGTCGTTGTGATGTTGCTTCTGCTTGCGGATATATGAAACGACCCACGCCAGGTCTTTGGTTCCGAAACTGACGACGCCGTAGCCGGTCTGCCAGGCAAGGACCTTGCGATTGCAGATCTCGTGGTTGATGTGGTGGGAGCATGCTCCTTTCAGTTCACCAACCCAGTCGGCAATGGCTATCGTCGGCGGGACACTGACGGCCAGGTGAACATGGTCCTCTGCCCCGCCCACCTCGTGGACGATGACCCCCGGCGTTTGCAGGGCGCGGTGGCGCAGGTAGTGGTGTGTTCGATCTTCCACCGCATCGACGAGTACCGGCGCATCGTGTTTCGTGTGCCAGGTGAGATGGAGATTGATTTCCGAGTAGACGTTGCGGGGCATGGGCGTTTCCCAGCCTGAACAGTGTGGCGCCACCCATGGGAAGCCCGTTGAAACGGGCTCATCGAGAGTGAAGACACACGGATTCTCACCTGGCAACCAGTCCTAGAAGGACTGGCCTATCAGCCCGGCTTTGCCGGGGAAGCCCCCGTGAACGGGGCAGGAATCGCGACACGACCGATCAGCTGACTGCGGCCAACAACGTTCGTGCGATCAGGCGACAGGTCCTTCCTACGCCCCTGCCAGGGCTGAACCGCCCTGGGCGCCTGGATCCACGGGTTCTGCCCGCCCTCGGCGGACGCCACCCGCGGCTACGGTCCTTGGCCCCTCACGGGGCCGATAGATCGCTGCTGGCATGTGTGCCATCTGCGCGTAGTCTGTGCCTCGATTCCTTGGATGCGCCCTTGAGCGCGGCAACGCTTGCGACGTCCTGGAGTGCGGCAGCGGCTTCCGCTACAGTATCCAGACTGCCGTTGGGCGGACGGGGTTGTTGAGCCGTCCCGCGTCTGATCGCTCAAGGAGAAGCACGTCATGGCCAAGAAATTCACGTTGCCCAAGCGGATGAAGTGGTGGACCGAAGCGCGGTTCGGGATGTTCATCCACTGGGGGCTGTACGCGATCCCGGCTCGGGGGGAGTGGGTGATGTACTGCGAACGAATCCCCAAGGACGAGTACGCCACGCTCGCAGAGAACTTCAACCCGACCAAGTACGACGCCAACCGATGGGTGACGGCGGCGAAACGGGCGGGCATGAAGTACATGGTGCTGACCTCGCGACACCACGACGGGTTCTGCCTCTGGGACAGTGCGACGACGGACCACACGGCGCCCAAGACCCGGGCGGCACGCGACCTGGTCGGCGAGTACGTCGAGGCCTGCCGACAGGGCGGCATGCGGATCGGGTTCTACTACTCGCTGCTCGACTGGCGGATGCCGGCCTACTGGCGGGGGCCCAAGAAGGACCCGGCCGACTGGCGTCGCTATGTCGAATACGTCCACGAGCAGGTTCGCGAGCTGTGCACGAACTACGGCAAGATCGACATCCTGTGGTACGACGGGGCCTGGCCGCACGACGCCAAGGCGTGGCGGAGCAAGAAACTCAACGCGATGGTTCGCAAGCTCCAGCCGCACATCATCATCAACAACCGCAGCGGGATGGGCGAGGACTTAGACACGCCCGAGCAGCACATCACGGCGTCGGGCGAAGGGCGGCCCTGGGAATCGTGCATGACCATGGATGATCTGTGGTGGGGGTGGCATCCGGGCGATCCGAACGTCAAGAACGGGATGCAGCTGGTCCGCAACCTGGTCCGGTGCGTGAGCGGCGGGGGGAACTTCCTGCTGAACGTCGGGCCGAAGGCCGACGGGACGATCCCTGCCATCCAGGCCGATCGGCTCCGAAAGATCGGTGCGTGGATGGCCAAGAACGGCGAATCGATCTACGGCTGCGGCGGCGCGCCGTGCGGACAGATGCACCTCGGCCACGTGACCGCCAAGGGCAAGACCCTCTACCTCCACGTGACCTGCTGGCCCGGCAGGGAGTTGTGTGCGGCCGGCATCAAGACGAAGGTCAAGGGCGCCCGAATGCTGGCGACCGGCCAAGCCCTGCCATTCGAGCAGCAGGCCGACCGGTTGTTCGTTCGGGGGTTGCCGCGTCGTTCGCCGGACCCGATCGACACGGTGATCGCGCTGGATCTGGCAGGTCCGCCCAAGTCGATCGCCCCTGGCGAAGGGACGTTCTGGAAGTAGAGCAGATCGGATCCGGCGCCGGCATCGCCCAAGAGATGATCTGTAGCGGCGATGTCGCCGACAGGTGGCGTCCGCGATCTACCCGCCGACCTTGCCGGCAAGCAGAAGCACGCGTAAGGCGGCGTAGCCGACGCCCGCGATCCCGCCGGCCGTCAGCAGCATGGTCTGCCAACGGAACTGACGGTTCCGCGACTTTCGCCGGCCGGCGAACGGATCGCCCGGTTTCCAGTCGATGTTCGAAGACCTCGTCATGGTCGCATTCGCTTGCTGACGGTTCAGTGGCGATGCTTCCGACCCGTCCTGGCGTTTGGCGAGCGCCTTCCTAAACGCTTCCTGCCGCTTCGCGCGCAGTGCCTCGTCCGTCGGCCGGCCTCGACTTCGCCACCAGCCTCCAAACTTCGAGGAGGTCCGCGCCGAGCGAGATGATGTCTGCGGCGATGGGGCGTTTTCCTCCTGCGAGTCCATGTGGGATCCGGCACCGACAGGGCGGCGAGGGGTCCCGGCGGTTGAGTCCTTGCCAGGTGTTGGCGCTGCACTGGCGGTTGGGCGCTCGGCGGATGATGCATTGCGGGCAGGCGGCTTCGCTGTTGGGCTCGGCGGTTCTGGCGTGTCGACGGTGACCAGGGCGCCGTCTTCATCCAACACGGCCGCGCCGATCAACTCGCTGTCCTCTCCGACCGGCTCGGCTAGACTGACGGTGTCCTGAGGCCACCGGCCTACGCCGTCCACGGCCGTCATCAGTTCGTCCTGGAGCTCATTGATCTGCGCATCCAGCTCCTCGGCCAGGGCGAGCACACTTGGCGTGCCGACCGTCGTCCGACCCAGCCACTCGGCCATGTCGTCGGCGTCGGCCGCCAGCTCGCCGTCCGCCGTAGCGTGATCGTTTGACGTCGCCGCGCCATCGGCCACGGGGGGGCTGTCTTCAGCCGGCGCCGTGGAATCCGACAGTCTGCCGAATGCGCCGGCATGACAGGGCTCGAGCGTCGGGCTCAGCCGCGGTCCAAACGCCGACGCAGGCTGTTCCTCATCAGCGGTCTGTTCGTCACTGACCAGGCCCGCAGGCCCTTGCGTCGCTTCGGCGGGCGCCGCGTCCGTTTCTTCGAACGTCATGTCTCTGTCGACGGGAGCTACGATCGCGTCGACGAACGCTTCGGGCGCCAGATCGCCGCCTGCCAGGGCGTCCAGCACCTTGGCCGTTCCTGTGGCCTGCGCAAGCAGCGCAGACAAGCTGGTACGTTGCGTTCCCGATTCGTCCCGATCGGGCGCCTGAAGCACGGACGAGGTTGGCCTGCTTCGCGCACCCCAAGCGACCGTCCCGGGCGCCGATCGGGCCCATCGCTCTAGCCGGAGCAGCTCGATTCGACCCGGCCTGGGCAGAACGGCGGATCGAATCCCCAGGGGAAGGGGACGGCCCATGCTCGGCTGGATACACTGAAGCCCGTTTGCCCGTGGGGACACGGGCGACGTCGGTTCATCTTCGGCGCCATGCCGATAGGCCTTGCTTACCCGACGGGCCAGTCCTAGAACACACATGTGTGAGACGCTGCCGCTCGAGATTCCCCGCGGCCTGGTGAGTTGCTGACGCATTGCTGGCCATCCTTGCCTGAATGACGTCGTTCAACATTTCGGTGGCGGGCCGGCGTATATACCGACGCCGTGAGGCGGCCAGCGGACGCTGGTCCCGCCCGAGAGGTGTCTCCCGTGCCGTCCCGATCGGGCCACGCACACCCACGAAGAGACTCCACCTGCTCCCGGATGGGCGGGGTCGCGTTGGGACTCGCTATCTGGTTGTTCAACCCTCGCTCAAGGACGCCGGCTCAGCATGGGAACCGACGCTTGCGGATGAGCGCGCCTTCAGCGCCACTCATTCGCACGATATCTACATCGGCCAGTCTGCAGGCCCGACTTTATCGGAACCTGCTGCCACCGACCTGCTGGGAGTCTAACGTACGTCCCAACCCGAACGCAAGTCATCCCTTACAAATTCCGGTCGCTTGATTAAGGCAATTTCAAATGTCAAATAACCAAGGCCCGGCGGCCGTCCCTGCCCGCCAGCGGGGTCTCCCCGTCGGAGGGCCATGGGAGTCGGGGTGGGGAAAAACACGCCGCACACACCAGTAGGGGTTGATTTTCCTGGCCGCCTGAGCGAACAATATGCATGCTTTGCCTGTATAGGCGGTTAGGGAATCACCATCATTTCACGCCAGGGCCGTCCTCGGCGTCGTGAGGCGTGTCGCCTGTCCAGGGGCTCCTGACGGAAGGAACAGCTACAGATGACCCATGCGCATCCCCATGCGGTATTAGACGTGCACGGCCACGGTGAGAGTCTCAGGGCCTCGGTGGAGGCCCAGACCGGCCGGGCCAGCGCCCTGTTGATCGCCACGCTGCTCGGCGGCGTGTTGGTCTTGATCTCGTTCCTGGCGGGCCTGATCTGGCAGGGATACACCAAGCCCCTGGAAGAGGGGGGGACCCTCAACGCCTACCGCGACGGGATCGCCCTGATCGGGGCGCTGTTGTTGGGCGCGCCGCTGGTGTGGAACGCCGTGGCTCACCTGCTTCGCGGCGAGATGCACATGGACGAGCTGGTGGCGTTGGCGGTCGTCGCGGCCATCACCACCGGGAGGTACCAGGAGGCCGGCCTGGTCGCGTTCCTGATGATCCTCTCCACGCTGGTCGAGACCCGTACCGCGTTGGGGGCCCGCGCGTCGATCGAGGCGCTGGTCAAGATCACGCCGACCAGCGCCCGTCGCGTGTCGCCGGACGGTGGCGAGGTGGATGTTGATCCACGCGACTTGATGCCAGGGGACGTCATTCGCGTCCGGCCCGGCGACAACATTCCCTCTGATGGTCAGATCATCAGCGGGGAGTCGACGGTGGATCAGGCGACCATTACGGGTGAGTCCCTGCCGGTCGACAAGATGCCGGGCGAGGAGGTCTTCGCCGGCACGATCAACCTGACCGGCGCGTTGGACGTTCGCGTCACCAAGGAGTGGAAGGACAACACGCTCCAGACGGTTCGCGACCTGATCACCAACGCCGAGCAGACGAAGATTCCACTGATGCGCCTGATCGACCAGTATGCGGCTTGGTACACGCCGACGATCCTGATGATCGCCGGGATCGTGTTCTTCTTCACGCAGGAGTGGGATCGGGCCATCTCGATCCTGGTGGTCTCGTGTCCGTGCGCGTTGATCCTGGCGACGCCGACGGCGATGGTGGCGGCGTTGTCGGCGGCGGCGCGGCTTGGCGTGCTGGTCAAGAACGTGGTGCACCTCGAGTGGGCCCGGGATCTGACCGCCGTCGTCTTCGACAAGACCGGCACGCTGACGACGGGCGAGCTGTCGGTGACAAGCATGAAGCCCGGTCCCGGTGTGGATGGCGCCGAGTTGTTGAAGCTGGCGGCCTCCGTGGAGCAGATGTCCCGTCACCCCATCGCGCGGGCGGTCGTGGTCGTTGCACAGAAGGCCAAGCTGACGCTCGGCGAGCCGGCGGACTTCGAGGAGGCATCGGGTCGAGGCGTGTCCGGTCGGGTCAACGGGTCGACGATCATGGTGGGGCGGTCGAGCTGGCTGGCCGAGCGCGGGGCCGACCTGTCCCTCTTGAAAGAGCCTGGCTTCGAGGAGCCCGAGGGCGTTAGCACGCTGCACGTCACCCGCGACGGCAAGTGCATCGGGTGGATCGGGCTGGAGGACCGCACGCGTCCCGAGGCCCGCCACGCCATCGACGAGCTTCGCAAGCAGGGCACGCGCGAGTTGATTATGGTGACGGGGGACCGCTGGTCGGTCGCCCGCCGGGTGTCGAAGGAGATGGGGTGCTCGGCAGTTCATGCCGAGGTCCTGCCGGATCAGAAGCTCGACCTGGTCGACCAGCTCAAAGCCAAGGGGCATCGGGTGGCCGTCGTCGGCGACGGGGTCAATGACGCCCCGGCGTTGGCGGCCGGGGATCTCGGCATCGCGATGGGGGCCGCGGGGTCGGACGTGGCCATCAACTCGGCCTCGATCGCCCTGATGAGCAACGACCTGGAGCGGCTGCCTTTCTTGGTCCGGCTGTCTCGTTCGACCACCCGGGTCATCTGGCAGAACATGCTGTTTGGCGTGACGTTCATCGTCGTGACGGTGACGCTGGCCAGCATGGCCCTGATCAAGCCCTGGTTGGCCGCCACGTTGCACTTCGCCGTTTCTTCGCTGGTGATCGGCAACAGCGCCAGACTGGTCCGCGCGGGAGAGGAACTGATGCCCCATGCGCCAGAGCAGGCGTCGTCCGAAGACCAAGCGGATCGCCGGTCGCTGGTCGCTTCGGCCCCCCCCGCTTGACGCACGTTTCGGATAATCTAGTTGCTCCCGCCGGCTTGCGTGGTACATTGGGGCGCATGTCGCTGGAACCGTTCGAGACCGCCGAGGCCCACGAGACGCCGAACGTGCGACAGCTGTCGACGTTCCTCGACAATCGGGTCGGCCAACTGCTCCGGTTGACCCGAGCGTTCGAGGGGACCTCCATCCGCATTCTGGCCCTGACGATCATCAGCTCGGTGGACTGTGCGATTGTTCGGATTCTGGTCGATGACGTCGATGAGGCCGAGCGCATCCTTCGTGGTGAGGGGTTCGCAGTCAGCACGGCCGAGCTGCTGGTTGTGCAAATGCCGCCCGGTCATACGGGATTGCTGACGATCTGTTCGGCGCTGCTGGCGGCCGAGGTCAACATCCACTACGCCTACCCCCTCCTGGACCGCCCAAACGGCCGGCCGGCCCTGGCGCTACTGGTCGATGACGTGGAGATGTCCGCCAACATCCTCCGCGACAAGAAGTTTACCGTGTTGGACGAAAGTGATCTGGCTGGGAGTTGATTGCGGGCAGGTCAAAGTGGCATGCTCGGCCATTCTGGCGGACCGAACTGCCTGGGAAATCAATCGTAAGTGTTTTGAAATAAGTGGTTTCCGTGTCTTGGTGGGATGGCACGAACCTTGCCCTGACACGCCCGTAGGACTGGTGAAGTCTTCTGCGGGCGGGGACCCGCTCCGGACAGAGCCGATGAGGTGGTGGCCATGTTCCGATTCGTCAACAACGTCAAGACGGTCGTGCTGCTGGGTGCGATCATGGGCTTGGCCCTCTGCATCGGGCAGTTTTGGGGGACCAACGGGCTGATCATCGGGTTCCTGTTTGGCGGGGCCATGAACCTGATCGCCTACTTCTTCAGCGACAAGATCGCCCTGGCCAGCATGCGGGCCCAGGAGGTCACCGAGGCCGAGGCGCCCGAACTGGTTGGCATGGTCCGCGAGCTGGCCATGGGGGCTTCGTTGCCCATGCCCCGCGTCTATGTCTGTCCTGAGCAGGCGCCCAACGCCTTCGCGACCGGCAGAGACCCGAGTCACGCCGCCGTGGCCGTGACGGAGGGACTGCTGCGGGCGATGAACCCGCGTCAGATCCGCGCCGTGTTGGCCCACGAGATCGCCCACGTCCGACACCGGGACATCCTGATCAGTTCGGTGGCGGCCACCATCGCGGGGGCGGTGACGATGGTGGCCCGGTTGGCGTGGTTCATTCCGCTGGGCGGCGATGATGACGAGGGCGGCAATCCCCTGGCGGGGCTGTTCATGTTGATCCTCGCGCCGTTGGCGGCGATCCTGATCCAAGCGGCGATCTCCCGATCGCGGGAGTACAACGCCGACAGCTACGGGGGCGAGCTGTGCGGCGATCCACGCGATCTGGCCAGTGCCCTCGACCGGCTGCATACCTACAACGAGAAGGTTCCTCTGCACGCCAGTCCCTCGCATGCGAACATGTTCATCGTCCAGCCGCTGATCCCGGGTGGGATGGTGGGCCTGTTCAGCAGCCATCCGCCGCCCGAGCGCCGCATCGCCCGCCTCATGGAGCAGGCCGCCGGGCGGAGCTGAGGAGGCGGTCGCGTAGTTCCCGGGGCGGCAGGACTGCACACGACCCCGAGCTGACCACGGGGCCCTTTCAGCCTGTCCCTGACACCCGACCTTATCGGACCTGCGCATTGCATGTGCCCCATTTCCAGGTAGATCGACCAAACCGAAGGAAGGTGCCTCGAAGCGGCACCGCGGAGACGCCAGACGGGTGATCCTGCTGGACAAGGGCGGTTCGTAGGCGGCCATCAGGCTGACGCTGACGTCAGAAGGGCGCCTCAGCCCCCACCATCTCAGGAAAAAGACGGAAAGTGCTAACAGAATCCCGGCCGGTGGGGGAACAAGTCCTCTGGCAGGGATGATTGCATGGGCGTCGCGCCCCTGCGACCTGGCTCGTAGCGTGCGCGGGATACGCATCCAAGGGAGGCAAATCTATGGCAATACGAACAGAATTCATCCTTGAGGTCGGGCTGATGGTCTCGGTTGCATCGGTAACGTTTGCGGCGGAGCCGAGCTTTCAGGGCCTCGGCGCTCTGGGGGCGGAGAGCAGGGCCTACGATGTCTCAGCAAGCGGGTCCGTTGTTGTGGGGGCCAGTGACGACCAGGCCTTCCGCTGGGAGACCGGTGTGATGAGCGGACTCGGGGCCGGTTCCGCTTCGGCCGTCTCTGCGGACGGGTCGGTCGTTGTGGGGACGTCCGGATCCGAGGCCTTCCGCTGGGCGGGGGGGACGATGAGTGGGCTCGGCACGCTGCCAAAGTATACCACCAGCTCGGGCACGGGCGTTTCGGCCGACGGGTCAGTGGTCGTAGGGGGCGCATTCATGGGGGGCGTTGTCATTGACCATGCGTCATTCCGCTGGGAGAACGATGTGATGACGGGCTTTGCGGCCAGCGGGGAGGTCGGTTTCTCATCGGCCTACGACGTTTCTGCTGACGGTTCCGTGGTGGTGGGGACCCGCACCACGGGGACAGGAGGCGCCTATCGCTGGGACAACGGAACGATGACTTCCCTCGGCGGCGGCATGGCATACGGCGTCTCTGCGGACGGGTCGGTGATCGTGGGAGGCGGCATCGCCGGTGAGGTGGGCGTGGAGGCCTTTCGCTGGGAGGACGGTGCGATCAGCGGGTTGGGCGTTCTTCCTGGATTCGAGCCCAACAGCCTCGCCTGTGACGTCTCGGCCGACGGTTCCGTGGTCGTGGGCAACACCGTGATTTGGAACGAAGGGGACCCCTGCCTTCCCCTGTGGATTCCCGAAAAGGCCTTCATCTGGACCGAGGAGACCGGCATGGTCGGTCTCGGCGACCTGCTGGTCGACGCGTACGGGCTGGACCTGAACGGCTGGACGTTGACCGCGGCCACGGGCATCGCCGACGACGGCATGACGATCGTCGGCTACGGGATCAACCCATCGGGCCTCACGGAGGGTTGGATCGCGCAGGTCCCCGAGCCCGCCGGCGCCTCCCTTCTTGTCGTCGGTGGCGCGTTTGCCCTCTGCCGTCGACGGCGCGGTTGTGGTGGTGGGTGATTCCGCCGAGCAGGCTTCGGGGCGGAGCTGATGGGGCAGCGCCCCGTCTCGCGTGGCCGCGTGCGGCCACTCCCCGCCGCGAGCGGCGGGGCTAAGCGGTGTGCGCCAAGCACATGCCAACACTCTAGGCGCGGGTGTATCCTTCTGACGCGACGAACGGATGGGTTGAGTCGTCCTGGCGGGTCGGCTATCGTTGCGTGCAGACAGACGTCGTTGGGTGGCGGGTGAAGCGGCGTCGGGAGGAGCATGCAATGTCGGATCGGCCGT
Organism: uncultured Planctomycetales bacterium; assembly: GCA_964390905.1. GTDB lineage: Bacteria > Planctomycetota > Phycisphaerae > UBA1845 > JAFGLZ01 > JAFGLZ01. Next base: position 25,487 of record CAYMLO010000012.1, read on the forward strand.
CCGGGATCAATCGTCGGGATTTTCTGCATCGAACCGCTGGGGCGGCACTGGGCGCGTCGGCGTTGGCGGGTGCGTCGGCCCAGGCGGGGGAGGGAGCCGAGAAAGCTGCCGCGGCCGAACCGATCTGGCGGAACAAGCATCCCGACATGACGTACCGCCGTCTCGGGCGGATCAACTACATGTGCAGCCGACTCGCGGCCGGCTGGCGGGGCAACAACCGGCTGAAACGGATGCTGCTGGAGAAGGGGGTGAACTACTTCGACACGTCTCGGACCTACTCCGGCGGCAACAACGAGAAGGAGCTGGGGGAGCTGGCGCGGAAGTTCCGCGACCGGATGTTCCTGAGCAGCAAGGCCAGCGGGTTGGCCGGCTATCCCCGTAGGGCATTCGAGCCCGGTGAGGGCGCCAAGGCCGCCCGGATGTACCACGAGTTGCTGGACACCTCGCTCCGCGTCCTGGGCGTCGACCATTTGGACTGCTACTACCTCCATGGCGTGGCTGATCCGTTCGTGCTGGAGACCGAAGAGCTGTACGCCGCCTACCAGAAGGCTCACAAGGCCGGCAAGGTCTTGCACAACGGGTTCACCACGCATTCCAACGTCGACAAGGTTCTGGCCAAGGCGCTCGAGGTCGAGGAGAAGGGCGAGATCAAGTTCGATCTGATCATGATCGCCTGCAATCCCAACAGCTGGCCTGGGCGCAAGGACACCATCACCAAGCTTCGCAAACACGACATCGGCCTGATCTGCATGAAGGCGACCGGGCAGGTCCGCCGTGGCAAAGACGCCCGTGCGGACAAGATGCTGACGTTGGCCGACACGTTGTCGCTCAACAGTCGCGAGCGGGCCTATGCGTACATGCTGCACGTCGCGGGGTTCGACGTCCTGATCAGCGAGATGCAGAATCCCAAGCACGTCGAGGGCAACCTGAAGCTGCCCGGCATGAAGCTCGCGGCGTCAGATCGCCGCCGGCTCGAGACCATGGTCGCGGCCGAACAGCGTGGCGCCTGCCATCATTGTGGGCAATGCACGGACGCATGTCCGGAAATGATCGAGGTCCACGACATCCTGCGGTACCACAGCTACCACCACAACTACGGCCACCACCAGGACGCGTGCTCCCAGTATAGGGAGTTGGGGTACGACGTGGCCCGGGCGTGTAGCGATTGCGGGCGGTGCAACGCCGTCTGTCCCGCAGGAATCGATTTGCAGGCCGTCGTGGCCGAGGCCGCGCGACTGTTGGCCTGAGGAGAGACACCTTCTCGTCCGACAGACCGGATGACACCCGCGGGGAATAACCCAAGGCGCGTCCCTCCAGAGCCGATAACTCGCCAGGGGTTCGGTATTTGACCCTCTTGGTCAAGGTGTTTTCAGCCCCCTTGTGGCGTGAGTCGGCGATGAAAGTCTCATTGGCCTACCTTGCGATAGACTCCCCGCAGGACACGGGGTACAGCTACGGTCTGGGCTACGTGGCTGCTGCACTCCGCGAGGCGGGCCACGAGGTCGATGGCTGGGGGCTGACCGACGGCCGGGACGTGACGGGTTTCTTGGAAGAGCTCCGAAGTCGTCGACCGGACCTCCTCGGGCTCTCAGCGACCACGGCGCAGTTTGCGCACGTCGGCGAGATTGCCCGGGCGGCCAAGGAGGTCTGCGACTGCTTCATCGTGTGCGGCGGCGTCCACCCGACGTTGGCGCCGACGTGCATTCACGAGGCTGACGCGGTGGACGCCATCGTCAGGGGGGAGGGCGAGGGGGCGATGGTGGAGCTTGCCGCCGCCCTCGAAACGGGCGCCGGGCCAAGCGGCATCGCGGGCGTTTGGTCTCGGCGAGACGGCGCGATCGTCGAGAACGCCCCCCGGCCCTTCATCGAAGACCTGGATGCCTTGCCCTTCCCCGACAAGACCTGTGTGGACTATCAGTCGATCATCGATCGGGCCGGTGGGGTGAACCGCTTCGTCTTCAGTCGCGGATGCACGTTTGGCTGCACGTACTGCTCGAACCGTGCGCTGTCGCGGGTTTGCCAGGGGCGCTACTTCAGACAGCAGAGCCCCGCGCGGGCCATCGCGGAGATCCGTCGCGACCGCGAGCGCTTCGCGTTCTCGCGAATCGTCATCGACGACGACACGATCACGCTGAACAAGGCCTGGTTCTACGATTTCTTCGGCCGCTACCGCCAGGAGTTCGACGTTCCGTTCGGCTGCAACGTCAGGATTGGCACGGTCGATCAGGACATGATCCGGTTGCTCGCCGAGGCGGGCTGCACGACGGTCGCCGTCGGCGTCGAGCACGGAAACGAGGCGTTTCGACGCGACGTGCTCAATCGTCCGATGACGAATCGTCAGATCATCGAAGTGTTCGACCTGTGTCATCGCTACGGACTGGAGACGTTCGGCCAGGCGATCGTCGGGTTCCCACACGAGAACAGGCGACTCTTCCTGGATACGGTCAGGCTGTGCAGAAGGCTGTCGATTCGGAATCCCATCTCCATCTTCCAGCCCTATCCCGGTACGGCGTTGGGCGAGATCTGCCAGCAGAATGGTTGGTTGCCGTCGAAGGCGTCCTACAGGGAGCGACAAGAGGCCGTCATCAGCTACCCGGGCTTCAGCAAGGAGGAGATCCAGCTTTGTGCGGATGCGTTTCCCGCGCTGACGCAAAGCAAGTGGCTCCCGTTGTGGATCCCGCTGGCGTGGACGCTTCGCGTGTGGCGAGCGGCAGACCTATGCAGGTACGTCGTCAGGCGGTCGCTCGAACGGGCTGCGACCGTCGGACGGTCGCTGCGCAGATGGGTGGCCCACCTGACGCCCCGCGGGTTACTTGAACCGAACGGTTAGCGCCACCGGGCCGTTGTCGGCATGCCTTGCCCGGACGATCAGATGCTTGGTTTCGGGAAGGTACTTCCATCCCTCGGGATTCTCGGGGATGGCTTGTACTGACTTCAGCGACTGATTCCCCAGCGCCACCGACGCGGGCGCCGAACAGTTCGCCAGCAGCGTTCCGCTGTACTGATCCGGGTAGAACGTCAACGGGACCGTCAGCGTCTTGTCCGACAAGGCTGGCTTGCCGAGCTTGGCGCACGACGTGATGTGGAGGGTCGGCTCGCCGGCCCGACGCACGTAGGTCGTCTTGACGCGGGGGTCGTGGCCCTCGACGGCGTAGCGGTTCAGGATGATGTCCTCCGGGTTGATCATGGCGGGACATCGCTTGGTCAGACGCCCATACAACCCGTCGGGGTACGAGCCCTTGAGCTCGGGCTTCTCGTCGCCGAACTGCAGCCACTCGCCGCTGACGGTGATGCCCTCGGCGATCTGCTTCCACGGGAAGCTCGTGTCATGCGGGGCCAACTTCTGCAGGTAGTAGGCGTACACCAGCCCGCACCACTGGACCGGATTGCCCAGCCAGGAGTGCGTGAAGAACGTCGTGCCGAACACGGGGATCGACGCGTAGCGCATCCATTGCTCGCGGTCCGGCGCCTGCCAGACGTACTGAAACGCCATGCCCGTCCAGGCCCAGTAGATGGCCCGGTCGAGGTACTGCCGCTCGCCCGTCATCTCGTAGGCGTCGACGTAGGCGCCGACCGCATAGGCCGCCCCCAGCACGTCCGGCTCATAGATGGGGCACTCCCACCCCTGCGCGCCATGCGGGACGTGGAACCGGTCGTGGTAGGCGAGCGCCTTCAGTCCGGCCTGGAGGGTTTCGGCGCTGCCCGTGACGCGGGCCTTGCGGAGCAACGCGCTCGCGCCCTGCGCCACGATCCCCTGAGACGCGTACCCCCGCGGGCCCAAAGATTCATGCCGCGCGTCGCGGGGCGGCTGGAACCCCCACACCCCGTCGGCGTTCCGGCCGCGGATCTGGCCGGCCGCGCTGTCGGTCATCTGCTTGATCACCGCCTCGACATGGCCGGTGTAGAACGGCGCCTCTTCGCGCATGATGTGGCAGCACGCGCCGCTGGCCAAGGCCGCCGGTCCGCCGTCGCGGATGCTGTTCTTCCAGATCAGACGGGCGCGTCCCAGCGATGCCTTCCTGGCGGCCGGGTCCGCGGCCAGGATCGCGTCGAGCCACAGCAGCACGCCGAACTGCGGGGCGTTGGTCGGCGACCAGCCGACGCAATGGCTCGACTTCTGCTTGTCTTCGTACCACACGGTCTTGGTGAGCCCGTGGCGGCTGATCGCGTACAGCGTTTGCAGGTCGTGCTGCTTCGGCGCCGGCTTGGGCGGCGGGTTCATCGCGAAGTAGTCCCGCATCGCCGCGACCGCGTCGCCCTCGGGCCGCAAAACGATCCTCGCGCTGACGCTGACGCTCGAGCCGGGCTTCATCTCGTACGACTCGGCCGCCAGCCGCTCGTTCTCGTTCATGGAGTCGGGGAACGTCGGGACGAACACCTCCATCAGGTGGTTTTCCTGCCGATGCGCCAGGTTGGGCGAGCCGAAGGCGGCACAGGGGCCGTAGTCCTTCCCGTTCCACTTCTGGTTCGGGTCCCACATCAGCGTGACCATGCCGACCTGCGTCGAGACCATCATCATCGGCACGGTGACCTTGAGCGGGTCCGGCATCAGCCGGTTGTTGATCGGTGGATGCGCATCCCGCGTGCTGCTGCTCGGCTCGCCGTCGTCGAGGTACTCGAGCCCCGGAAACAGCGCCTGGCCGCGGTCCTTCGTCGGCAGGCCGTCCGCGACGCGCAGCGAGATCGGGCAGAACCGTCGCAGGTGAGTCTGTCCCTCGGCGACCAACTCGCCGATTACGTCGACGATAGGCTCGCTCTTGTGCAGGGCGTACACGAGTCGGGCGCGGAACGGCGCGACTGACTCCTCGCCATGCCGCTTGAACTCGAAATCCAAGATGAGTTCCAATCGGTCCTCGGCATCCGGGGGACTGGCCTTCACGCGGGCGATCGAGCATCGCGCTTGACGGAACGGCGCGGCGAACTGTCGAACGGCCAGGTCGTTGACCCGCCAGCCATAGTGCACCTTGGCCTGGTCCTCGCGCCGCACCTTGCCGACGCAGACATCCACGACGTCCGGGCAGACGGCCACCGTCCGCCATTTGTCGCCGTTGGGCATCTGGAAGTTCGCGGTCCACGGGGCGGGCAGACCCCTCCGGCCGGTGGTCCGCTTGGCAAACACGACACGACAGGCGGGGTTCTGGATGACAGCGTGGTCTTCTCCGATAGTGACTGCCGCCTTCGGGGATACCCGCTCGTTCAGGATCGGGGCGGCTCGGTAGACACCGAAGCTCCTTCCGGCCCCCATGGACTTGGCGAAGGTCGGGCCGGACCGGGCTTCGGCCATGAGTTCGCCCGCTGACTTGGCCTTGAACCGGTGCGTGAACACCACCTTCTCGCCGGCTGGAATCACACGATCGATCTTGAAGCTGGCGATCGAGTAGGTGTCATCCGACTCGTCCCAAGTGAACTGACTTCCTTCGGGGCCGCGCGCCTGTGCGCGGATCCAGACCTTTCTACCGTCCGGCACCCACGGCGCAGGGCCCTTGTTGTGCAGGGCGTAGCAGAGGATCACTTCTTCGCCGTCAGTGAAGATCGCCCGGCCGCTATAGGGTTCCCCGATGCTGGTGGCCGAGCCATAGCGGTGCAGCCGCAGCCCGGACGGGAGGTCGCCCGCGGCCGCGGTGATCTTGACGCCGGTCGCGTCTGGTTTCAGGACCTTGCCAAGGTCGAACTCGGCAACGGACATCGGGCAGCCCGGGGCCGCCTCGAGGTAGGCGTCCGTCGCCTGGCCTGCCGGCGCGCCGGTCGCGTTGATGGGTTGTAGGGTCAGCTTGAGGCCCTTGTCGCCGACCGTGCTCGCTGGCGCGGTGAGCAACCCGGCCAGACCCAAGACGGGTTCGGCGCCGACCGTCTGGCCGCCGGGCAGCCTCATCACGCGCGGATCGCCCCAGTAGGCCCAGTCGTAGTTCGTGTTGCCGTCGATGGCGTTGGTGGCGAGCTGCAGGGCGATCGTCTTGCCGGCATACGTGTCGAGCGGGACGAACACGGGCATCCAATTGCCCGGGGTGTGGACCCGGCTGAACACCTGCTTGTCATCGACCCGCACGATCATCCGAACGCCGTTGGCGCGTTTGTCCTTGTCCTGTTTGAGTACGGCGTCCGACACACACGCCCAGCCCACCAGCGCAATCTGTGCGCCGCCGCGAGGATCGGGCAGCCTGATCGAGTACGTGATCGTGGCGTCGTTGGCGTTCTTGGGATGCTCGTAGAGCGCGCGGTGCGTCGACCGGCCGCTCAGCATCTTGCCCCGCGGCCCCATGGCCATCCCGTTCTTGGCGAGCTTCTCGTCGAACTGATCGATCAGGTCGGCCACGATGGTCACGGAGGGCGGTCCGGCCGCCGAGGCGGCGGACAGCGTCGCACCCCAGATCAACGCCGCTAGAAGCGCGCAGATCCTCCCATCGAAACGACAGGGCACGCGAAGCCGGTGCACAGCGGGCCCGTGGAAGACGATTTGTGCGTTCGTCATTTTCCTGCCTCCGCATGGAGCTGTTTGGCCTTGTCGCGCAGGGGCCGCCAGACGTATTCGGCCAGGATGGCGATCGCGCCGCGGTCGGACTGGTCGCGCACGACGTGGGCGTAGGCGTCGATCATCTGGCGGGCGGTTTCGGCGGCCTTGTCGGTCAGTTTGGCGGCCTCGGCGAGCTTGGCCTTGGAGTCGGCGGTCTTGCCGGCCTTTTTGGCATCCTGGGCGTCGGCTTCGGCGGTGGCGGCTCGGCGGGTGGCCTCGATGGTGTCGATGTAGCCGGCGCCGAAGACAAACCGCCCCATCCAGTAGCCGAGGTACTCATCGGCTGCGGCCGATCGGGCCCGCGAGCCCGTCTGTCCGAGCGTGGCCCGACGCGCACGATCGGCACGACGCACGTGTTCCAGAGCGCTGTGGTACTTCGCCCGTGCGTCGATCAGATAGTCCGGCAGCGTTCCCCGCCCCCAGAACTTCATGATCATCCCGGGCACGGGGAACGTCAGGCCCAGGCCTGGTCCCTCCAGTGCGATCGTGACGGCTTCGAGTTCCTTCATTGCCTCGACCATGGAAGGCACGGCCGCTTCGCCGCAGACCGCCTCGATCTGCCGACGGTAGAACGCCTCCGGCTCGAGCGACGGTTCCCAGGCCGCCCGCGCGATGTATCCCACCGACAGATCGTGATCGCCGATCTGCCAATACCGCGTGCTGAACCCCGCCCAGCCGGCCGGCACCATGACGTCCAGCAGCGCAGCGAACGACCCGGTCGCCAGCTGCGGCAGCAGTCCCACGTTGTCGTCATGGAGCGTGAAGATCAGGCTGGCAGGCACCTCTCGGCCGGGGAGCCGCTTCAGCACGTCCTTCCGCCCGACGATCCGGCTGGCCGTGTAGTCGACGAAGTTCAGCAGCTCGCTGCCAGGCGGGACGAGCTTCGGGAGGATCGGGAACAGCTCCTCGGCTGCGTTCATGTAGACGACCTTGACGTCAGGGCGCTTGGTCTCCTTGAGCACGCCTAGATCAGTGATTAGTCGGTCGTAGAAGTACAGCGCGACGATGTCGCCCTTCGCCTCCTGGACGGCCCGGCTGGCGCCGCCGGGGTAGCTGGTTCGCTTGCCGGCACGCTCGACGACCTCGGCGAGGGGGCAGATCTTCTCGATGCCGTACTTGCCGTCGAGTGCTTTCCACGCCTGCTCGTAGTAGGCCGACCAGGCGCGGAACTCGGGCATGCCCAGCAACACGTAATCGCACTTGGGATACGTGTCGACGGTCGCCTTCAGGAATGCAGACGCCAGCGCGGTCATGTCCGGGTCGTCGATGGGCGTCTTGGGACCGGGGCCGACCGACATGCTGCCGAGCTGATGGACCTGCTTGGGGTCCTTCAGCAGCGGCGCGAACTCCGGCGGATAGGTGATCAGCGACGCGCTCACGCCGCACGTCATCCCCAGCCCACGGGCCAGGTCGATCAGCTCGCGGCAATGTCGCTGTCCGGCCGCCGCGAATTCCTCGTACGTGGCCCCGCGCGGGAGGTCGGGGTTCCAGAACTCCTCGATGTCGCCGAATGCGCGTCGTCCGGGCATGTCGTCCGTGATGGGGTAGTGGAAATTGAACCACAGGTACGCGTTCTTTCGTCGGACGCCCTTGACCTGCGGATCGAGGAACGGCTGCCAAGGCCACAGCGACAGGTAGATCCGGTTGACCTTCATCTTGGCCAGTTGTCCGAGGACGACTCGGTAGTCCGCCATGCCCCACGACTCGGGCCCGCAGGCGAAGTCGTTCACGGTTCGCCACATCCGGACGCGGAGGGCAGGTTCGATCACAACGTCGCCGTCGGGTACGGTGAGGCCGACGACGGCCTGCGGATCGGGATTGGCCGGCAGGACGTCGCCGTGCAGCAGGTAGCACACCCCCCAGCGTTCGACGAGCTCGTAGACGGCCCACAGCGTCGCGACGGGGCTGCCGCCTCCGACGATGAGGGCGGGTCGCCCATCGTGTCGAACGCGTTTGAGGACGATGCCCTGATCGGTCAGCTTCGGCCAGCCGTCGGGGCCGATGGCCTTGGCGACGTGCGGATTGGTCTTGGCACTACCGATCAGGTAGAGCGTGCCGCGGTAGCCGGCGGGATCGGCCAGACGATCGGGCTGGACGCCGTAGATCCTCTCGACGTAGTCGGCGAGCTGATCCGCGGCGAACCGTTCCAGCCGGGGCGCGTCGCCCGCCACGACGACACCGACGCGGCCCTTGTCGGGCCCCGCTGCATGTGCCGCCCTATGCTGACCGCTCAACCAGAACACCACCGAGAAGCACCCCAAGAATGCAACACCCCGCATCGCCACGACCCTCCTAACGTCGCAGCCCACTGTCTGACAGGGACCTGGTCCTCCGCTGACGCGCGGAGCCGCATCCTATCGGACTCGATAGCCAATATCCACCGGGCCACGGTGATCACACCGTCGCGTACCGAAATCCCCGGCTCGTCCGCCCGACCCGCCAGGCGTAGATGAGCCACATGATCACGTAGAACGAGCACCACAGGCCGATGACCAGGTCGCTGTCGAATACGCCGCACGCCGGGGCGATGATCGTGGCCCCGGCGGGGATAGCGGCCCACACGATCAGCAGACTCACCTGATAGGCCGCTGCCTGGATGGTGCCGGCCAGCAGGTTCCGTCCGAGCGTGACCCGGTAGGTCAGCCCTGCGAGACTCGCGGTGGTGATGACCACGATCAGTGCTGCGACAGCGACAGAGCATCCCGCGGCAATCGCATCTACCCCCGTGCGAATCCACGGCGTTTCCTCAGGCAAGGGCGGCGCCCCGGCGATGCGCGCGAGGACGGGCGTCGCCGCGCCTATCAAGAACAAGGGCACCAGGGCTAGTCCAAGATAGGATCGATGGCGCCCGTCGCGGCTTGTCAGACGAATGGAGCGACCGAGCGTCCGCGGGGACACGGTTGCCAGCCGGAGCGTGCGCCACGCCGACGTCGCCAGCCCTATGCCGTCTCTGCGTTGCCAGGGCGTGCCTGGCCGCGCGTCTGGGCCAGCGGAGGCCGCAATGGGTTCACCGCATTCGGGGCAACGGCCTTCGGGCTTCAGGCCGGTCAGGTTGTAGCCGCAAGCGCCGCAGGTCCCGGGCCGATCCACCCGTGGGACGGGGCGCGGCGTGGCCAGCGCCCGCAAGGACGCCCACACGAACCACGCGATCAGGGCAACGACGGCCAGGATCGCTAGCTCGTGAGCATACCTGATGTGCCAGGGCGCTGCTGAGAGCACTCGGCGGGCCTCTGCCTCGTATAGTGTCGACGCGGAAAGCCAAAGCGGCTTGCCAAGCGCCTGGGGCACCCAGTCTAGCTTGGCATTGAGCAGGTATCCGACCGCAGCCATCGTGGCTGCGACGAGCAGGAGGGCGTGCCCGCTCTGGAGCCAGATTCGCCGCAGGCTGTTGGCATAGCTCTTGCGGAGCGGCTCGTCGGCGGCCCCCCAGCACATTACGACGGCGCCCAGCAATGGCGACAACACCTGGGACAGGAGGATCGCAAGCAGAAGCAGCAGCATGTTGATGCGGAGCCCGAACCCGCCAACCGTTTCGCCGGCCCAGAAGGCCACGTCCGACTCCGTCGCCATCATGTAGTCGTCCATGGCGACAAAGCACCCGATCGACAGGGCCAGCGCCAGGACGTGCATCACCAGGGCCACGGGCAATCTGGCGTGAAGCGTGCGGCGTGCCGTTGTCGCCGGCAAGAACGGCGCGGTGATCAGGGCGACAGGGCAGGGCCACTGTCTGGGGATATCGGCTTGATGTGCCTCCGCCGGGGAGGGGGACGGACTCGCATCACGAGCGTCGGACGTTTCTGTCGCCATGGTGGCCAATCCGTTGCCTGTCGGCATCATGAGGGCAACGCGTGCGGCCTTCAAGGGTTCCGACGGCCCGGTAGGATTCCATGATCTTGGATCTCGCATGCGCGGGGGCCTGCGTGTATGATGTCGGGGAGTCCTGCGCGGCAATGGAAGGGGACGCGGGGAATGTACCTCTCGTGACGGCCGGGCGAGTGGTGTTCAAGGGATGATCTGATGAGTGGCTCCGATCTGTTCGACGAGGACCTGGAGCGCGAGGTCGCCGAGGCCCTGGGCGACACCAGCATCGAGGAACTGGAGGACCTGGCAGATCCTACCGCCAGCGGAATGGCCCGTGCGGGCGCCGCTGGGGTCCGGCAGGGACGGGTCCAGCAGCTGTCCGGCGACATGGTTCTGATCGATCTGGGCGGCAAGTCGCCGGGCATGATGCACTACAACGAGTTCGACAAGGACGAGGTCCCCAAGGAGGGCATGCCCGTCGAGGTCGTCATCGAGCGTTTCGACGAGCGCGAGGGGTTGTTCATCGTCAGCAAGCGCAAAGCGGCCCTGGAGAGCGCGTGGGCGAGCATGGAGCCCGGCGCCGTCGTCGAAGGGCGCGTGATCGGCATGAACAAGGGCGGGTTGGAGGTGGACGTCAAGGGGATCCGCTGCTTCATGCCGGCCAGCCAGGTCGACGTCTATCACGTGCACGACATCTCCGTCTTCCTGCAGCAGGAGATCCGCGCCGAGGTGACCCAGGTCGATCGCGGCGACAACAACGTCGTGATCAGCCGTCGCAAGCTGGTGGAACGGGAGAAGGCCGCGGCCCACGACCGCCTGATGAGCGAGCTGGTCGAGGGAGAGATCCGCGAGGGCGTCGTCCGCAACATCACCGAGTACGGGGCCTTCGTCGACCTCGGCGGCGTGGACGGGCTGCTGCACATCAGCGACATGAGCTGGAGTCGCGTCAAGGAGGCCGGTGAGGTCGTCGAGGTCGGCCAGACCATCGAGGTGAAGGTCCTCAAGATCGACCGGGAGAAGGGCCGGGTCTCGCTCGGGCTCAAGCAGATCAAGGACAATCCCTGGACGGGCGTCGAAAACCGTTACAGCCAGGGCCAGCGGCTGACGGGGCGGGTGACGCGCCTGGCTGCGTTCGGCGCCTTCGTCGAGGTCGAACCCGGTTTGGAGGGGCTCGTCCCCATCGGCGAGATGAGCTGGATCAGGCGGATCCGGCATCCCTCCGAGGTCGTTCAGGAGGGGAGCGTCGTCGAGGTGGAGGTCCTCCAGGTCGATCCGAAGAAGCGCCGGATGTCGCTCGGCATGCGGCAGGTCGAGGAGAATCCGTGGAACGGGTCGGCCCTGCGGTACACGCCGGATTCGATCGTTGCTGGGACGGTGACCCGGGTGGTCGATTTCGGCGCCTTCGTCGAGGTCGAGCCGGGCATCGAGGGGCTGGTGCACATCTCCGAAATGGCCGAAGGCCGCGTCAACCGGGCCACGGACGTGGTTCGGGACGGTCAGGAGGTGCAGGTTCGCGTCCTGTCGATCGATCCCGACAACCAGCGTCTTTCGCTGTCGCTGAAGGCTGCGGCAGGTGTATCGGAACAAGCCGCTGCATCTGGGTCCGAGGGGACACCCGACAAGGCCGCCAAGAAGCCCAAGCGCAAGAGGCCCCGTCGCGGCGGCCTGGAGACCGGCAAGGACGGCTGGCTGAATCTGTAGACCCATCGACCGAAGCGATCGCGGCGCGAGAGACTGAGCGCCGGCTTCAACGCACGATTCCGATCTCATACCCGTGTTCGACGGACCATAGTGTAGGATGCCATTTCTTCCGGGGTGAGGTGAACGCCTGCGTACGGTGCGGTGTCAATGGGGGTAGCAGTCGAGTCGGACGGCCCGACGAGACGGGGTGAATGCACGCCGACGAGGAACTGATAGCTCGGGTGATCCGGGGCGACCCGGAGGCGTTCGAGACGCTTCTGGCCAGGCACGGCGAGCCGGTGCGACGGCACGTTGCGCGGATGGTGCGCGACGAAGCGGCCGCCGAGGACCTGGTCCAGGAGACGTTCCTGCGGGTGTGGACGCGGGCCGAGCAGTGGAACGGGACGGGCACGTTTAGGGCCTGGCTGTTCCGGGTGGCGACGAACCTGGCGCTCAACGCCCTGCGTTCGACGCGGCGGCGTCGACAGCGTCCGCTAGAAGTTCCCCAGGACCCGGGACAGGCGGAGGACGAAGTCCCCGTCCCCGGTTGGATGGTCGACGCGGCGGCCCTGGGTCCGGACGCCTGGGCTGAGCTGGCCGAGCGACGCGAGCTGTTCGCCCGATTGATCGATCGTCTGCCCGAAGACAAACGACAGGTCCTGCGACTCGTGCACTTCGAGGAGATGGACATCCGCGGGGCGGCCGAGTCGTTGGGCATTCCGTCCGGCACGGTCAAGTCGCGGCTGCACTATGCGATGAAGCGTCTGGCCAGCGAGTGGGACAGGCTGGCGTCCGACTGGGAGGATGATTGATGACACAGTCGCTGCAGACATCGGCCCCCTGGCACAAGGCGTCGTTCGATCGGTTTGTCAACGACCGGTTGCCGGCGCTGCTGGCGGCGCGCCTGCCGCTGGCCGGGTACCACGTCGAACCGGCGACCCCATATGCCTGTCGGGTGGCGATCGCGCTGTCTTCGGAAGCCGGTGAGGTCCAGGTCGATTACGCCGACGTCCCGCAGCCTGACGCGGAGGGCGTGTTCGAGGTCGACGGCGTCTGCCGCGTTGTGGTTCCGATCGCATCACGGGAGGAGCTGGACGTTGCGGAGATCCGCTGTGTGGGCGAGCAGCTGTACGACTGGATCGAGGCGCGTCTGGGGGAGGCGCCGTCCGGGCTGCCCTGGGACGCGTCTTTGGTTCGGGCCTGGCTGCCATTGGACTCGTGGGTCCGGGAGTTCCTGACCGCCGCGCAGGAACTGGACCCGCGGACGCGCGCCCTTTTATCTCGCAGTGAGCACCTCGAGCGGTGGCAGCGCCGGTTCTCGCACGCGGGCCAGGTGCTCGACGAACCGAACTGGCTTTCCAGGCAGGGCCACCTGCGATCCGTCCTGATTCCGACCCGAGAGCGGCTTTTCGCGCCGGGGCAGATCGGGCGGGCCTGTCCGTTCGAGACGCCCGAAGGCCCCAACATCGGTCGGGTGCTTCACATCGCGGTCGGTGCAGAGATCGAGGATGGCAAGTTGCAGGTGATCGATGAGGCCCCGGAATCGGCGCTGGGCCTCACCGCGTCGATGGTGCCGTTCCTCGAGCACAACGACGCCAATCGGCAACTGATGGGCACCAACATGATGCGCCAGTGGCTTGTCCCGCCGGACCCGGAGCCCGCGTGGGTCCAGACCGGCAACGGGCCCGACGTTCCGGACTTCTGGTGCGGTCGGAACCTGCTGACGGCCTTCATCTCGTGGGACGACACGTTCGAGGACGGGATCGTAATCAGCGCCTCCTGTGCGGCGCGGCTGAGCTATCCGCACGCCCTCGAACCGGGTGACAAGCTGAGCAACCGTCACGGAACCAAGGGCACGGTTGCCAGGATCGTGCCCGACGACGAGATGCCGCACCTGCCCGACGGCACGCCGGTGGAAATCGTCTTCGGCTTCATCGGTTGCCATACGAGGATGAACTTCGGCCAGATTCGCGAGGCGGTCATGGGTCGGATCGCCCGGGCCGAAGGGACGCCCGTGGTCGTCCGGCCGTTTCACGCCCCCAGCGAGCAGGAGCTGCGGGAGCGTTTGGCGGCGGCGGGTCTGCCCGAGTCGGGCATGGAGGTCCTGGCGGTGGGCAAGGGCGGCGGCAGGCTCGACCGCCCGAGCACCGTGGGTTGGGTGTATTGGGGCAAGACGTTCCACGTCGCCCGCGACAAGCTGTATGTCTCGATCGCCCCGCCGTCGGGGCAGGAGCACGGCGACTTGGAGTACCTGGCGTTGCGCGATGTCGGGGCCGTCGAGACGATTGGCGAGCACTTCAATACCCGCGCCGCGTCGCGGCCCGACGCGGCGTCGCTGGCGGATCGCGTGGCCGCGGGGCCGGTCGAGCAAGCCGGACCGCCCACGCCGGCGTTTGCAGAGCTGGCGCGACGTCTTGCGGTCACGGGCATTGCCACGGAACTCACCGACACGCGCCTTGCGTTTCGCTTCGCCTCCCCGCCGGGGGCGACACTGAAGCTTGCCGGGCCGGTCCCGCATCCCTGGCTGGCGGACCGCGAATTGACGGAGGTCGGTGCGTTCGAGTCGCTCGATGCCTATCACGCGCTCGTCCAGGCCAATGCCAAAGCCCAACGGGCGATCGACACCCACTCGCCGGACGGCCTGAAGCACAAGGCCTTCGAGCAGCTCGAAGCATGCGTCCGCACGTTCTTCGACGCCCTGGTCACGCCGGAGCACGTTCGCTTCACGATCGACAACACGCGGGTTCTGTTCTGCGGCTGGACCGCGATCTCGCCCGGGTGGGATCTCGGCATCGATCAACTGGGGGTCCCCGACGAGATCGCGTGGACGATCTTCGGCCCGCTCGTCGTGCGCGAGCTTGGGGCCGATCAGGAGGTCAAGGCGCGGAGCGAACGCGCTGCAGAGGTGCTCGACCGAATCATGTCGGAATCATGGGTCATCTTGTACCGGGCTCCCGCGACGAGGCCGACCGCGTTTGTGGCGTTCCACCCCGTCAGGATCCCGGGCCACGTGATCCGACTCCAGCCGCTGGTCTGCCCGCTGATGAACGCCGACTTCGACGGCGACCAGGCCGCCGTGTTCCTGCCGATCACCGAAGCCGGACAGCGAGAGGCGGACGAGCGGCTGTCGGTGGCGGGCCATCTTCGGCGCGATCCTGGGTTGATCCAGGAGCTCAGCATGCACCAGGAGGCGATGTGGGGCTTGGCTTGCTTGAGTACAACCGAAGCGGGCCGACGGGAGATCGCTGACCTCGCTGGTGTCGAAGTAGCTGCGCCCGAGGGATTGATCACGCGACGTTCGCTGGGTGATGCGATGCGACGGATCGTGGAACGCGACGGCGTGGACGCAGCGCTCGAGGTCTTCCAACGGCTGATGCAACGCGGGTTCGAGGCGGGCAGACAATCGGGGGCGTCGCTCAGCCCGTTCTTCGGGCAGACCGTTCAACGGCCGACCGTGCCGACCAGCGACGACGCGGGGGCCTGGAATGCGTACGCCGAGGAGCTCGTTGAGCGGCTGGCGTCGCGCACGGACTACGCCGACAGCGACATCGGGCCACAGCTGCTGGCGGTCAAGAGTGAGGCAAGGGGATCGATGCGTCATCTCGTGAATCTCATCGGTCCGGGCGCCGCGATCACCGACGTCGATGGGACTCCGTTCCGGATTCAACGGGGGTTCCGCGACGGCCTGACGCCTCGCGAGATGTTCGCGTGGACCGTCCGGGCGCGCGAGGCCCTCGGCCAGGTCGTCCTGGATCTGTCGCAGATCGATCGGGGCCTTCGCGAGGGCGGCGCGCCGACGGGTTTCAATCTGATGTCCCGAGCGATGCGCGCGGAGCGTCCCGGGATCGTCTTCGCCCGCGCCGCCGCATCCGGCGAGGGCGATCCGTTGGCCGACCCAGATACCCGGGCCTTCGTCGGCCTGCCCATCCAACCGAGCTGACCCGATGCGCGCGCACGGCGCGCGGTCGCCTGGCTCTACAAACGGCAAATCACCGCATACGTGTCTTCGATACGCCTGCTGTGCTCGGGGGCGAGCGCTTGTTTGGGGCGGGCCGGGTTCCTATGATGCGTGCCCCGGCATCTTGGGGTTGGGCGAGTCGATGCCGGGCCGACGCGATACGACGAGGGGCTGATGACAGACACCGACAAGCCGATGGACGTGGTCTTCACCTCGCCACATCCGGACGATCTGGAGATCAGCTGCGGAGGAACGATCGCCAAGCTGGCGAAGTTGGGCTATCGGGTGGCGATGGTGCACTCCACGCTGGGCGAGCCCACGCCGAACGGGAGCGACGAGCGACGCCGCGCCGAGGCTGCCCGTGCGGCGGAGGTCCTGGGCGCGACGACGATGGAGATCCTGTCGCTGCAGAACCGCGAGGTGATGGACGCACCGGCCAGTCGGTACGTGCTGGCGACGGCGTTCCGGCGGTACCGGCCCAAGATCGTCGTGACTATGGCCGGGAGGACGCCGTTGGCCTCGCCCGATCACTGGCAAGCGGAGCTGCTCGCCGAGTCGAGCGTGTTTTACTCGCGGTTGACCAAGTGGGACGATCGGTTCGACGGCACGCCGCCGCATACGATCGACAGACTGGTCTATCGTCAGATCCCGATCGGGCTGAAGCTGGTGGACTGGCCAACCTCGTTCGTGATGGACGTCAGCGAGACGATCGAGCAGAAGCTGGAGGCGGTGGCGTGCTACGAGTCGCAGTTTGACGCCGCCCGGCTGGCGATGCTGCAACACTGGATTCGCAGCACGGCGGGGTTCGAGGGCGGGGCGTCGGGCTTCGCCTTCGGCGAGACGTTCTGTCTGCCCAGGCCGCATGCGACGCAGGACATGGTCGCGCTGATCGGATGACGACCCCGCAGCCGGCGTCGTGGTGGTGGTGGGCTGGCGCGATGAGATCCGAGAAGGGCTGGTATGCCTGAAGATGCCGACCAGACAGCCGAGCCGGTGGACATCGTCTTCACGTCGCCGCACCCAGACGACCTGGAGATCTTTCTGGGGGGTGCGATCGCCAAGGCGGTGAAGCTGGGCTACCGGGTGGCGATGCTGCACACGACGACGGGCGAACCGACGCCGAACGGCACGGAGGAGCAGCGCCGCGCCGAAGCCATCCGCGCGGCCGAGGTGTTGGGCGTCGAGCGGATGGAGATCCTGGGGCTTCCGAATCGCGAGCTGATGGACAACCCGGCCAACCGCTACGTGCTCGCCACGGCGCTGCGTCGATACCGCCCCAAGATGGTGGTGACGTTGGCGGGGCGGACGCCCGGTGCGTCGCCCGACCACTGGCAGAGCGAGCTGCTGGCCGAATCGAGCGTCTTCTACTCGCGGTTGACCAAGTGGGATGACCGGTTCGAGGGCACCCCGTCGCATTCGGTCGGCCACCTGGTCTACCGCCAGATCCCCAGGGCGCTGGACATGGTGAAGTGGCCGAGCTCCTTCGTGTTGGACATCAGCGACACGATCGACCAGAAGCTGGCGGCCGTGGCGTGCTACGAGTCACAGTTCCACCCGGACAGGATCGATCGCGTGCACCACTGGCTTCGGAGCATGGCCGGTGCGGAGGGGGCGACCGCCCGAATCCTCTATGGCGAGACCTACCATCTGCCCAGGCCGTTCGGCACGGGGGACCTGGTCAAGTTCTTGAGCTAACGCCGTTCCCGGCAACCGAGTTTCGTGTGAAGTGGGCACGGTGGGGCGCCGATCGGTCCCATCAGAGCCGCGACCGTCAGGGAGCGGTCGCAGGATCGATCGACGATCGATCCTGGAGCCCTCCCTTACGGTCGGGCCTCTGATACGGTCAGGCCTCTGATTCCGAATCACATCCGCAGGAAACTGTCTGGTCGGAAACGGCAGTAGCGCCCTGTCTCGGTCAATTGACGATCTGCCCGGAAGCTACATCTGGCGCTGCCAGAAGAAAGACGGTGACCGACACGGACAGCCGGTCACCGTCTCGTTGTTTTCGGAACGTCGCGTTCGTCGATCAGCAGGTCTCGAGCATCTCCTTGTAGGTGACGACCTTGCCGTTCTCGTCGATGGACTTTCGGAGCATCAACCCGAGGTGCGAGGCCAGTCGGCCGTACTCGGGGCTGGCCAGCGGCTGCTCGCCCTTGCCTTCCGTGATGCAGCGGACCCACGTGTTGAAGGCCATCTGGGTGTCATTGACGCGCGGGGGCAACTTTGCCTTCATCCTGTCGTCCTGCTTCTTGCCGCGCTGGCGGATCTTGCACCCGAGGACGTCCACGGCCCCCTTGTTGCCGATCGCCCGTAGGACCATGCCGGTGAACCCGGGTGGGCTGTGCCAGTCATGGCTGTAGTTGACGATGACGTTGTTGGGGTACTCGATGACGGCGCTGTAGAAGTCGGTCACGTTGCGGCCCGGGTCCTTTTGGGTCCAGATATCGCGACGCCCGATGGCGAACAACCGCAAAGGATGGCCCTTCGTCAGCCAGTTCAAAACGTTGAACTCGTGACAGGCCTGCTCGAGCATCCAGTCGCCGCATTCCTTGCGGTGACTGAACCAGCCGATCAGCGGCCTGGCGCTGTTGTGCCGGGCGACCCGGCCCTCGACGATGTCGCCGATTTCGCCGGCGTGCACCCGCTCGACGGCCTCGATGTAGCTCGGGTGGTACATCCACTGGAAGCCCATCGTCACGATCAGCTTGGGGTTGGCCTTGGCGATCGCGCAGCAGTCGTCCAGCTCCTTGACGGTGATGCCCAGCGGCTTTTCCGCATAGAGGTGCTTGCCTGCCTTGAGCGTGTCGACAAACATCGGCCCGTGCCAGTTGCACGGCGTCGCCTGGCTGACCGCGTCGATGTCCTTGCGCTCGAGCATCCGCTTGTAGTCCGTCGGGCCGCGGTCGTAGCCGTCTGGCTTTTTGCGGCCCTTGGACGTCACCATGTCGGTGCCCTTCTTGAGGTTCTCGGGGTTGATGTCGCACAGGGCGACGACGTCGACCTCCTTGATTCTGAGGAGTGAAGCGAGGTGGGCTCCCCGACCCCGACCCCCGGTGCCGATCACGGCAACCCGGAGCTTGTCGCCCGTCGCCCCACGCACCAGCGCCGGCGCGCCGATCGTGGCTGCCGCCCCCGCCGCCCCCATCTTGATCGCATCTCGTCGAGACACGTTACTCGCCATGATGATTCCTCCAGTATAGTCGTCGCAACAGCCGTATCCGCGCCCAGGGACCGACCGTCAGTCCGCCAGGACACGCTAGTCTAGCAGTACGCGTCCCAGTGGGCCAGCCTCGACCGCGCGGTCGTTTCACCATGGGGTGCGCGACAGGTTTGCCGGGCTATCGGAGGGTGGGGGACGGAATCGGGTGGCGAAAGACGGTTCGCCCGCCATTCCGTCCCCCACTCTTCTCGAGGGCCCGCGTTCCGCGACCCCTCGAAAAGGATGGGGCACCCCGCCGCCTGTGTTGTCAGGTGACCTCCTACGGGTTGGCGGGGGGCTGCTGCTGCGGCTTGTATCGGCGGATGGCAGGCGACTGCCCCGGTCGACGGGACGTCACGACGAACGTCGGCGGATCGAGCGTCTCGGCGAATTCGTCGATCTGCCCGTCGATGCGGATCTGCACCCGATGCGCGCCCGGTCGCTGCGGTGACGGGGACGGCGCCGCGGGGAGCAGATCCAGTGAGACGTCAGGCCGACGACCGCGGAACGGCAGGACCAGGACCCAGAAGTGCGCCTCCGCTGCGTTGGCGGTCAGTCGTTTCTGCAGCCGGAAGTAGGGGATGTAGATCCACCCGGGGCCCCCCTTGGGCGGATAGCCTTTGCCCTTCCACTTGTCCCGCTCCAATCCGCCACACAGGCCTTGTTCGATCCTGATGGGCGTTTGGCCGATGTCGGGCGACGCGATCAGCAGGCCGCGCTCGCCGTGTTTGAAGCATAGGCTGCCCGGTCGCTGGCCCTCGAGCTTGCCATAGACGTGGCCGAGCCAGTCGAGCGCGTGGGCCTGTCCGTCCGTGGCGATCAGCGTGTCGTGAAACAGGAAGTAACCCCCACGCGGGTGGTAGCACGTGCGGCGGTGGTGCAATCCCCTCGCCGCGCCGATCGCGTCTTGCCACTGGTACTTCTTGACCCCCAGGGCGCTCTGACCGATGCGCTTCTGGTCGAGGGCGATGTACACCGAGTCGTGGCTCATGTCGGCCCCCTGGCCGAGCACCGATACGCGGAACGTGCCCGTCAGGCCCGAGAGCTCGAGGGTGACGTTCGCAGTCTTGGCGGTCATC
This sequence comes from uncultured Planctomycetales bacterium, assembly GCA_964390905.1. Classification (GTDB taxonomy): domain Bacteria; phylum Planctomycetota; class Phycisphaerae; order UBA1845; family JAFGLZ01; genus JAFGLZ01. The sequence goes on from CAYMLO010000012.1 coordinate 45,715, forward strand.
ACCGCGGCGCGCTTCTTCGGAGCGTCGGCGTCATCAGCGACACCTCCTCCATGCACCTTGAACGCCGAGGAGTCGAAGACAACCGGGTCGCCGGCGACGGGCTTGAGACGTATTGCCGCGAGCCGCAAGGGAACGCCCTCGCGGGGCGTCAGCGTCAGGGGGTGTGGCTTGCCGTCGAGGTCGAGCGTCAACGGGGGAGTGGAGACGTAGCCGTCCGTATGCTCGGCCGAGACGAGGTCGGCCTTGGCGTCGGTGTGCCAGTGCACGAGCTTGCCGGTGCATCGGGCCTGGCTCTTGCCGTCGACCAGGACGGTGTTGTGCGAGATCGTCTGTTTATGCCAATGCCACTGTTCGGGGAAGATACAGTAGTGGGGGGCGCAGGCGGCGTCGGGCATCCAATGATGGCCGTCGGTACACAGGGCGAACGCCAGCTTGTCGAGATGGCCATGTCCGCCGCCGTGGGGCCCGTAGTCGAAGAGCAGGTACGCGTCGTCGGGCGCCCACCCATCCCGGAAGACGGCGTGCCCGGCGTTGGGCATGAGGACCGAGGTGTACGACGGTGGGCGCACGTCGATCTTGCCCCGCTTGATGCTGGCCGCAGCCGGCCAGGTGGGCCCGGCCCGCCAGGCGTACAAGAAATCGCCCCGCCCCATCATCGTGGCTGCCTTGGCGAACTCGCTGTAGGACCGCCCGATCGGCTTGCCATGCCCGTACGAGTCGTTCACGGAGGGGTACTCGCCCAGGGGATTGGCCGTCTTGGCGAGCGCCTCGAACGTGTCGGCCACGCTGATCGCGCCGAACTTGCGGTCCCAGATCGGTTCGCCCAACAGGTGCTTGGCCAGCGCGTACTTGTACACGCCCCGCAGGACGTAGCCGTGATGGGCGGGCGAGCACTCCCACCACGTGCCGTCGTTCAGGAAGAAGATGTCTTTGAGGAACCCAGGGAACCTGCGATCGCATGTGGTCATCCAGATTCGGGTTTCGGGGAAGTCGCGGAGGTAGACGGCCGCCAGCGCGAGCGCCCCGAACGAGTTGGGGACCCAGTTGTAGATCTGTCCGCGTCGGTTGACGTGCTCCGGCAGGGGGGTGATCTCCCGGATCGCGCGGTCCTGGAAGTCGCCCAGGTCGAGCCCGAAGTACAGGAACCGCAGGCGCTCGGCCGGCGTCAACGCATCGGCGGCGGCGTCGTAGGCCTCAAACAACCCCGTCAGCATGTACCCGGGCTCCTGGAACGTCACCGCCTGCCAGGAACGCCCCACGAACCGAAAGGCCTGGTATCGATCGTAGTGGTCGATGACGGTGAACAAGACGTCGCGAGCCTTGGCGGCGTACTCACGGCGACCGGTCCGCAGGTACGCGTCCGTGCAGCTCGACAGCAGGGCCGACCGCTCGCTGGCCAGCTCGTTGACCCGTTTGCCCTCGGGCTTTCCGCTGTAGAGGCGATGTGGAATGGGTTCCCAGGTGGGTATCGGCGCGTCGAGCAGGTCGCGTCTCAGGGGTCGTCGTGCGTTTCGTTTCCGTTCCCGGGGATCGGCGGGCCGGGAGTACTGACAGGGCGTGGCCCGATCGAGGAAGCGCTGGACGTTTGTGGGCAGTTGCCCGTCGGCGTAGATCTCGAGCGCCCGCCAGTCACAGAGGCGCTCTTTCGAGAGCGTCCCTGTGACGACGAATCGAACGCGCCGCGTTGCGACCGGCGCAAAGGTGTGCAGGAAGATCTTGTCAGTCGCGATCGCGTTGCCCTTCACCGACGCGACCTGTCGCCAGCCAGCATCGACGTGGACTTCCACCGAGTAGTCCGATGGTGCGAACCGCCATCGGCAGATGACCTCGGCGAGCTGCGCGGCGCGTCCGAGATCCACCTCTAGGATCGCTGGGAACCCGTCTATCCCGTCGTCCCAGGCCAGCCCCGCGTCGCTGGTCGTATCGGCCAATCGCGCCCCGGCCCCGTCGACGGACGCAGGCCCGCCGCGGCTGCCCGAAGGCTGAGCGATCTGGGCGCGCCGAACCAGATTCGCCTCGTCGGCCGGGACGGACAAGGCCACCACGATCATGAGAGCCCCTATTCCTGACATGGGCATCCTCGCACGGCTGTCGTTCGTATCGCCCCCGCGGGAAGCCGCGAAGAGGCCTGGCGACCCGCGGGTTGTGCCCCTCCACGCAGCCGCTGGGCAGCCTACGCTGCAGGAAAAAACGGGTCAACCGGGCGATCCGCCCACGCGCGTCAGCTGACATCAAGGCCTCGGATACCGTCTTGGTTCCTCTTGAGGGCCCCCGGTACGACCGTCCGATAATGGCCACGGCGCCAGCGTCATCGACAGACCTGGCTTCGATCTCGAATGCGGGCCGGTGGAAGCCCGATTCCGGCGGGCCTCCCCTCGGTTCGCCCGATCGGATGCGTCTGGCGCCTCCTGCGCGTCCGCCCCGGAACTACCTTAAGCCGCGCACATTACCGGTCGATGTGATGGGTAGGCAGCCACGGGAGTGGGGTTCACCATGAGTGCGCTGGCAACGCCGCTGCGTCTGAACCGGGTCGAAGTGACGCCGGCCCCGGTGCTCCTGTCGATCGTGATCCCGGCCTACAACGAAGGTCGCCGGATCGGCGAGGCCATTCGCCGCGTCGTCGACTACCTCGCCGCCCAGCCCTACCGCAGCGAGTTGATCCTCGTGGATGACGGGAGCACGGATGAGACCGTCGATGCGGGGGTAGCCGTCTGGGAGGAGCTGACCGGTCAGGCCGACGGCGTCGAGCTCCGCGTGCTCCGCAATGATCGCAATCGGGGCAAGGGGTACAGCGTCCGACAGGGCATGCTCATGGCCCGCGGGGAGTGGATCCTTTTTACGGATGCCGACCTCTCCTCACCCATCGATCAGCTCGACCGGCTGTTTGCGGCCGCCCAGGAGGACGGGGCCGACGTCGCCATCGGTTCCCGCCGCACCGACTCGGCCGAGGTCGATCAGCCTTCGCTCGCCCGGGCCCTGATGAGCACGGGCTTCAGGTGGATGGTCCGGCTGCTGTGTGTACCCGGGTACGGGGACACGCAATGCGGTTTCAAGCTGTATCGCAGGTCGGCTGGTCTGACCATCGCCTCGCTGCAACGCACGTCGCGATGGAGTTTCGACGTAGAGCACCTCCTGCTGGCCGACCGGTTGGGGTATCAGGTTGCCGAGGTCGGGGTCCGATGGTCGCATCAGGAGGGGAGCAAGATCCGTCCGCTCTGGGCCGCCTTCGGCGCGGTGTACGACCTGGCTCGTATGCGCTGGAACCACCGCAAGCTGGGGCACGCCCACCGGCCGGTCGAATACGCGGATCCACCCGCTTCGGTTCGCATCGGCGACCGCGTCTACCAGACCCGTCCGTCATGGTGGCCGCGTTCCAAGCGTCAGCGCCGCACAGTTCGATGATCTGATCGCATGATTGTGCTTGGTCTTCGGGTCGCTTTGCGCGACAATCCCCGATCATATGGCACGAAGAGGACGTTCCAACCCCAAGTACGCGGCGGTCGAGATCGTCCGTCGGCTGCGGGACGCGGGGCATGTCGCGTTGCTGGCAGGTGGCTGCGTGCGCGACATGCTGCTGAACCGCCCGCCGGACGATTATGACGTCGCCACCGACGCCGTGCCGGAGCGCGTCGTCGATCTGTTCGCCCGGACGCGACAGGTGGGTGCGCAGTTCGGCGTGGTTCTGGTCAGGCAGGCCGGCGTGTGGACCGAAGTGGCGACCTTCCGCTCGGATCTGTCCTACCAGGATGGCCGACATCCGGTCGGCGTGACGTTCTCCGGACCCGAGGAAGATGCCCAGCGACGCGACTTTACCATCAACGGGATGTTCTACGATCCGATCGCCGACGAAGTGATCGATTACGTTGGTGGGCAGGACGATCTCCGTGCCGGCGTGCTTCGGACCATCGGACCGGCCGAGCAGCGGTTCGCCGAGGATCATCTCCGTCTGATTCGAGCCGTTCGGTTCGCCAGCCGGTTCCAGTTCGCCGTCGCGCCGGAGACGGATCAGGCCATACGTCGGCACGCCGCAGATCTGAGCCGCGTCAGCGCAGAGCGGATTCGCGAGGAGCTGGAGAAGATCCTGGCCGATCGCCATCGCGCCGGGGCCGTTCGGCAGTTGGGGGATCTCGGCCTGCTCGATCATCTATGGCCGGACGCTGATTGGACGCCCCAGCGCGTCGATCTGTCGGCCAGGTTGCTTGACGGCTTGCCGTCGGGGGGTAGTTTTGGATTGGCGATGGCGTGCCTGGTGATCCACTGGCCCGGCGACCGGGTGAACCGGATCTGCCGCGACCTGACGTGCAGCAACGAACTGCGCAAGCGCGTGGTCTGGCTCGTCGAGCGTCGGGACACGCTGCTGGACGCGGACGCCCTGGGCCTGGCCGATCTGAAGCTGCTGATGGCCCAACCGGGGTTTGACGATCTCCTGACGTTCACCCGCGCCTGGCTCGAGGTGACTGGTCAATCTCGCCATCCGTACGATCGGATCGTCGAGCGCGTCCGCGCGATTCCCCCCGATGAGGTGGCCCCGGTTCCGTTCATCGACGGCGAGGACCTCATCGAGCTGGGCCTGTCCCCGGGACCGATCTTCAAGCGCGTCCTCGATCACGTCTATCGGGCCCAGCTCGAAGGCGTGATTGCCAGCAAGGACGCGGCGATGGCCCTGGCGCGAGACCAAGCCGATCGCGCATAGATCCCCTCGATACGTCAGGGCTGGTCTTGGTCTTCGTCCTTGTCAGGCAGGGCGAACAGGCGTGCCAGGATCTCGGCGTAGACGTCGACGTTGCCGTCTTGGGCCTGCTGGCGGAGCGTCTGGCTGGGCCCGTGCATGATCTTGCCGACGAGGCGGTGCAGGAGCTGGTCGACGAGTTCGGCGTCCTGTTTGGGATCGCCGCTGAGTTTCGGTCTGGCCCAGTCGGCCTCGGCGGCGGCCATCTCGGTGAGCCGGTTGCGCAGCGAGCGAACGACCGGCCCGACCGCGCGGGTATCTCGCCACTGGATGAACTCATCGACGTGCTCGGAGATGATGCGGTCCACGTCGGTCACGCGGGCCTGGCGGTCTTCGAGCCCGGCGTTCACCACGGACTGCAGGTCGTCGATGTTGTAGAGGTAGACGTTGTCCATCTCCCCGACGGCGGGTTCGACGTCACGGGGCACGGCGATGTCGATGATGATCAGCGGCCGATAGTCGCGGCGTGGCTGGACGGGCTCGATCAGCGCGGGCGTCAGCACGGGCTCGGCCGAGGCGGTGCTGGTGATGACGATGTCTGCGCTGACGAGGCATTCGGTCAGACGGTCGAGCCCTGTGTGCTCGGCGTTGTATCGTCGAGCGATTTCCTCGGCGCGGGCGGGGGTCCGATTGGCGACGATGACGCGCTTCGGTGAGGTCTCGAGCGCGTGCCGCAGCGTCAACTCGCCCATCTCGCCGGCGCCGATCAGCAGGACCGTCTTGTCGTCGAAGTGGGCGAAGATCTGGCGGGCGAACCGCACGGCAACGCTTCCCACGCTGACCTGTCCGGCGGCAATCTGCGTCTCGGTATGAACCTCCTTGGCGACGTGAAGCGCCCACTGGAAGATGCTGGTCAGCGTCTTGCCCGCCGTCCCGTGCTCCTGGGCGATCGCGAGGGCCTGTTTGACCTGACCGACGATCTGCGTCTCGCCGACGACCATCGAATCGAGCGAGCAGGCCACGCGGAAGAGGTGCGCGACGGCGTGCCGGCCGTCGTGGACGTAGAGGTGATCGGCCAGCGCCGAAGCGGTCGCGCCGCAGTGCCGCGCCAGAAACTCGATGAGGTCCGCCGAACGCGGCCGGCCGTGTGTGGGCCGGGCGACGTAGAACTCGCTACGGTTGCAGGTCGACAGGATGATGGTCTCGCAGGCGTCGAACGCGGCGCGGAGCTGGTCCATCGTCTGGCGAGCGCCGGCCTCGTCGAGGGTAAGCCTCTCGCGCAGATCGAGCGGAGCCGTTTTGTGGTTGCAGCCTGCGACAATGGGTCTCATACGTGCGACCGCATCAGCAAGTAGACAACGAAGTTGAGGACCGTCAGGGCCGCTGCCCCGGTGGCTAGCGAGGCCGCGCGCGACCCCCGAAGTCGGGGACGCCACCATGCGATCAGCATGGCGATCGCGTACACCGCCCACACGACCACCGTTCCGCTGGCCATCATCATCTCTCGGGACCGGTCTGGCGCTGGTGCGTGCGCCAACGCGCACACGCCCGTCAGGATGCCGAACGTCAGCAGGGGAAAGCCCGCCGCGACCATCCAGCGTCCGAACCGCTCGAGGGATTCCAATGGGGGCAGGCGTCCCAGGACGTTCATTTGACGCTTGCTCCGCATGGCCCGATGGACGACCAGGTAGGCCACGCCCGCCACGCCGCTGGCCACGAAACACGCGCCGGCCAGCGAGATCACCAGCGCATGACCGATGATGTGCCACTGATGGAGGTAGTTGGGCCCCGAGGCACCGCTGCGGATCATCAAGAGCGATCCGGCCTGCAGCGCGGCGGCCACGGGCAAGAGAAAGGCGTCGACGCCGCCGAGTCGGCCGGCCCAGCGGACGAGCAGGACCTCCGCCGCGATCAGGCAGGCGATCAGGATCATCGCGTCGAAGCCGCCCACGACCAGTAGCGATCCGCCGGCGGCAATCCGCCAGACGAGCACGCCCGAGCCAGCGACGAGTCCCAGGGCCAACGGCCCAACGACGACGGCCTGCTGCTGCTGCGGCCGCCCGAATCGCCGGATGGCCGCGACCGCCGCCGTCGCGTATGCGACCAGACCCAATCCCACCAACAGGAGTTGACCCGACGTTGGCATGTCAAACACGTGCCTCCCGAATCCGATGTTACCATGACCCCTCGGCCGCTTGCCAGCCTGCAGGGGAGACCGCGGTTGCCCTGGGTGCATCCAACGAACCGCGGCATTGTCCTCGCCTGCGAAGGGGGTTGCCCGAGCCGCGGGATTCATCCCGCGCGGCAACCGATCCGCGCGGGATGAATCCCGCGGCTCGGGCATGCCTCAGTTGCTCGTTCGGGGATGACGCCCACGCGACGAAAGACTGGATGCACCCGGTCGGCCTTGATCTGCGTGTCGGGTGGCCTATGATGCCCCAGGACTCGGCGGACGATGCTTCCCATGACGACCGATTCAGATCCACGTACTACAACGATCCGATGGGCGCGACGCGACTGGGGGGCGGGGCTGCTATTGGCGGCGGTCGCGGTGGGCGTGTATGTCAACAGCCTCCCCAATGAATTCGTGTACGACGATCGCACGATCGTCGTCGAGGACGAGCGGACCCACAGCCTGTCGCGGATCGGCGAGCTGTTTGGCGGGGGCTACTGGGCGATCACCGACCGCCCGCTGTACCGGCCGATCACGCTGCTGAGCTTCGCGATCAACCACGCGGTCACGGGGCTGGACGCGCGGGCATATCGCGCCGTCAACCTGATCTTGCACGCCCTCACGTGCGTGGCGATCTACCGCCTGGTGATGCTGTTGTTCGGCCGGTTCTGGCCGGCGATGGTGGCGGGGGCGGTGTTTGCGGTTCACCCGATTCACGTCGAAGCCGTCGTCCCGATCGTGGGGCGGTCGGAGCTGCTCGCCGGATTGGGCGTCGTCGTGGCGTTGCTGCTCTACGTCGGCGATGCCGCCCGAGACGCTCACCGGATCACGTGGCGATACGCGGTCGTGCTGCTGCTGACCTGGGCGACCATGCTGTGCAAGGAAAGTGCGATCGTGCTGATCGGGATGGTCGTCGTTTTCGACGTTTGGAGGCGATGGTGCGTGCCGGCAGACAAGCGCCGGGGCACGTGGTTCGGCTATCTGGCGGGACGGTGTACGGGGCGATATGTCGGAATGCTGCTGGCGGTCGTGGTTGTCCTGTGGATGCGTCAGTACGCCGTGGGGGCGGCTTTCAGCGGCGGCACGCGGTTCTCGCTGGTCGACAACCCGTTGGTGGACGAGCCGTGGTCGGCGCGTCTGCTGACCGGTCTGGTGCTGTTGGGCAAGTATGCGCATCTGCTGATCGCGGGGCATCCGCTGTGCTGTGACTACAGCTACAACGCGATCCCGCTGGCGCGGTCGCTGACGTGGCCCTCGGCAGGGGGGCTCATTTGTCTGGTCGCACTGGTCGCGTGCGTCCTCGTGTCGCTGCGCCGTCAACGGGAGGCCGCGCTCGCCATCGCGTGGTTCCTGGTCAGTTACGCCCCGGCGGCGAACGTCCTGGTCCTGATCGGCACGCTGTTCGCGGAACGGTTGGCCTATCTGCCGTCGATGTCGGTGGCGATCGCGTGGGGGTTGGTCTTGCCCGGCGGTGTCGGTCTGCTGTGGCGGCGCGGACCGCGCCGGATTCGCGGGATCGCCGTCGCGTTGGTCGCGGCTGCAGCGGCGGGTCTGGTCGCCTACGGTGCCCTGACGGTCCGACGCAATCGCGTCTGGCGGGACCACGAGCCCCTGTTCCGCGACGCCCTGGCCAAACAGCCGGAATCCGCCCGCAGTCAGTTCAACATGGGGGCCTGGTACGTCAGCCACGGTGATCTCGAGAACGGAATCGCACACCTGCGTCGCGCCGTCGACATCGGCGGCGACTACTTCCTGGCCCGGACCAGACTGGCGAGCTGCTACCTGAGGTTGTCGAGATGGCAGGAAGCGGCCGACCTGCTCGAGCCGTTGGTGGACACCGATTCGCGGAGCGAGCACCTCAAGTCGCCGTTGCGGATGCTGGGCAGGGCCCGGTTCCAGATGGGCGACTACGCCGGCGCTTGGGCGTGCTTCGATCGGATCCGCCAGATCGAGCCAAAGCACGTCGAGGCCATGCGCTGCCAGGCCGAAATCATGACCAGACGGGAGACGGGTCTCCTCCACAAACCGATCGACGGATGGGCCTTGATCCAGGAAGCCGTCCAGCTCGAGCCGGATAACCTCGCCTGTCTGGCCAGCGCAACCCGCATTGCCCTGCGACTGCACCGCCTCGTCGAGGCGAGATCCTACTACCGACGAGCCGCCGACACGCTCCGCGAGCAGCTGAAGCAAGCCAAGACCCGCGGCATGACCCAGCTCGAGCGGAGGTCCTACAACGCAATCGCGCGCGACCTGGAGAAGATGTGGGACGAGCTGCGTCGGCAGCATCGGGCCCGCCGCAAGGGGCCCCTGACGCCCACGACGCGTCTGCCGACCTCTCGTGAGGCGACGGGGCCGTGACAGAATCGGCGCGAGCGGATGGCGCATTGCCGGTGGGGCACCGCACGATCTTTGTGAATGGACGTATCAGAGACGCGACCGTGAGGGAGCGTTTAGTCAGACCGATTCTGCCTGGATCGGTCTGATCCAAAGGGCGAACGACGCAAACCGCGGCGGACTTGCTGTGGCGTCCGGTGTATTCAATCCGGGCACGCCAGCGTGTCCGCTGGCGTGAACGCTCCCTCACGGTCGCGTCTCTGATGGGGCCGCCGGATGTACCACGGGCCCTGAGGCGACCGGCCGCGATTGACCCGGGGCCGCCGGAACGATACAGTCGCCCAAGATGAGTTCCTCTCCGGATCCAGATCGAAACTTCGCCTTAGAATCCCTGCGGTCAGCAACGGCTTCGCCGGACGAGCACGCCCGGGCCTGGAAGCAGCGTACCGGCAGCGGGGTGGTGGGCACGTTCTGCAGCTACGTCCCCGAGGAGGTAATCATCGCCGCCGGGGCGCTGCCGTTCCGGATCCTGCAGGTCCCTGGGGAGTTCGGACGGGCGGATGCGAGTCTGCAGGCGTACGCTTGTTGCCTGGCGCGAGGTGCGTTGGAGCTCGGTCTGGCGGACGGGCTGGAGTTCCTGGACGGCGTGATCTTTAGCAACACCTGCGACACGATGCAGTGTCTGGCCGACATCTGGTCGGCTGACCTGGGCGGTGACGGCGGAGGGTTCGTCGAGACCTTCATGATGCCCGTTCACGTTAGCCATTCGGCGGCGCGCGAGTACGTGATGGGCGAGATCCAGCGCCTCATCGATGCGCTCGGAGGACACCTGGGTGTGGCGATCGCTACAGAGGCGCTGTCTGAAGCCGTCAACGCCTGTCGGGACGCGCGGGGCGCGATGGCGAAGTTGCACGAGATCCAGCGGGGCCCATCTCCGGTGTTGACGGCCCGGCAGTACTACGACGCCACGATGGCCCGGTGGGTCCTGACGCCGACGGACTATACGCCGCTGATCGATGCCGTGGTCGCGGATTCGCAGACGCTCGAACGCGTCGGGCCTCGAATCGTGATCGCGGGCGGACCGATGTACGCGCCCGCCTTGCCGGAGCTGCTCGACGATCTGGGCGCGTGTTGGGTGGCCGACGACCTGTGCACGGCCTGCCGCCCCAGCTCGGGGAAGCTGGAGGCCAGTCAAGACCCGGTGGCTGCCATCGCCGATCGCCTGTTGTCCCGACCGCCGTGCCCGGCCAAGCACCTGACAGACTACGATCCGGGAAAGGCCGTTGTCGACGTCGCTCGCGAGGCGTCGGCAGACGGTGTGCTCGTGTACCGGCTCAAGTTCTGCGAGCCGCATTCGTTCGACTACCCGCGGGTCAAGGAGGCGTTGGACGCAGCCGGGCTGCCCAGTCTCCTCGTCGAGGTGGAGACGCCGTCAAGTTCGGTCGGGCAGCTTCGCACGCGGTTGCAGGCGTTTCTGGAGATGCTGGCCGATCCGGCCGTTTCGGGAGCACGGGCATGAACCGGGCCGAGTCGTCCACCACTGCCGAGCGCGACCGCCGGTCCCCCCGGTACGTCCGGCTGAAGTCCACCGCTCAACTCCACAAGCTGATGACCCGTTACTACGCCTACGCCCGCTACATGCCGCGGCTGGGCAAGAAGATCGCCTGGATCACGAGCGGCGGGCCGGTCGAGCCGCTGTACGCCGCCGGCATCATTCCGGTCTACCCGGAGAACCACGGCGCGATCTGCGGGGCGTCGCGGATGGGGCCCAAGCTGGCCGAACAGGCCGAGGCCATGGGCTACAGCCGAGACGTGTGCAGCTACGCCCGGTGCGACATCGCGTGCGCCATCAACGGCGGCGGGCCCATCGGTGGGCTGCCCCGGCCCGACCTGCTGGTCTGCTGCAACAACATCTGCGGCACGGTGACCAAGTGGTACGAGGTGCTGGCCCGTCACTTCAAGGTGCCGATGGTCCTGATCGATACGCCCTATCTCCACGACGGCGAGCTGACCGACCACGCGCTGCGGTACGTCCGCGCCCAGTTCGACGACCTGATCGTGGCGATCGAGAACGTCACGCGCCGCAGCTTCAGCGAGCGGCGGCTACAGAAACGGGCGCGGCTGTCCATCGAATGCATCGAGGCCTGGAAGCGGGTGTTGGGCTACTGCGAGCATCGGCCTTCGCCCATTTCGTGCTTCGACGCGTTCGCGCACATGTTCCCGATCGTCACGCTCCGCGGCACGAAGTGGGCCATCCGCTACTACCGTCAGCTCGAGGCCGAGATCGCTCGGCGTGTCGAGGACGGCTTCGGTGCCGTGCCGGAGGAGCGCTATCGTTTGCTGTGGGACAACATCCCCATCTGGTACGACATCCGCGGCCTGTTCAAGCAACTCGCCGCCCGCGGCGCTTGCCTGGTGGCCGACACCTACACGAACGCCTGGACGATGGATCGGCTCGACCAGGAGCGGACGCTCGACAGTATGGCCGACGTCTACACGTCCATCTTCCTGAACATCGGGATCCGGCGTCGGTTCGAGCAGACGGCCAAGCTGGCCCGGCGGTTCAACGTCGACGGCGTGCTGATCCATTCGAACCGGAGCTGCAAGCCCTATTCGTTCGGCCAGCTCGACATCCAACGTTGGATCCGCCAGGAGCTGGGCATCCCCGCCCTGCTCATCGAGGCCGACATGACCGACTCGCGGAGCTACTCGCGCGAGCAGGTCAAGGCCCGGTTGGACGCCTTCCTGGAGACGCTTGAAGCATCCGCATGAGCACATCCGACACGACACTGACGTTAGGGGTGGATCTGGGCTCGACGGCGATCAAGGCGGTCCTCCTGGCCGACGGGACGACCGTGCGGGCCCGACGATGCGTCCCGACCGGCTACAACGCGCGGCAGTCGGCCGAACAGCTCGTGTCGCATCTGCTTGCAGAGGCCGGCGTCGACGCCGGCGACGTCGCCTGCACCGTCGCGACCGGCTACGGCCGGTTGTACTACGAGGCCGCCGACCGTGAGGTCAGCGAGATCACCTGTCACGCCCGCGGCGCGCGGTTCCTGGTGCCGGAGGCCCGCACCGTCATCGACATCGGCGGTCAAGACAGCAAGGTGATCGGCATCGCCGACACGGGTCGGGTCTTCGATTTTGCGATGAACGACAAGTGCGCCGCCGGCACGGGTCGGTTCCTCGAGGTCATGTCGCGGGCCCTGCACGTCCCCATCGAGCAGTTCGGCGAGTTGGCCGGCGCGAGCACCAAGCAGGTCCCCATCTCGACGACGTGCACCGTGTTCGCCGAGAGCGAGGTGGTCGGCCTGGTCGCCCGCGGCGAGGCCTTGCCCGACATCGTCGCCGCCATCCACCGCTCGATTGCGTCCCGCGTCGCCACGCTGGTCAAGCGCGTCGGCGTGACCGTCCCCCTGATCGCCACCGGCGGCGTCGCCCGAAACCCCGCCGCCATCGCCGCCCTATCCGCCGAGCTCGACCACCCCGTCAACGTCGCCCCCACCCCCGAATACGCCGGCGCCCTCGGCGCCGCCCGCGTTGCTGCGGAGAGTACGTAGAGACTGTCTTGTTTTCGGGGCTTGGGGGCGCCTATCTGTGGGTCGACGGTGCATTCAACCCCCTGCAGCCAACTCCAGTCGCTTGGTTGTTCTCGTTCGGGGACCCGACGTACGGCGAGAGTCGCCTGTTCCCTGCTGGGGGGGGGGAACCTGTAGCGTTCCACGGATGGTCCCGACGGTCCGGGTCGGCTTGATGTGATCACAGGCGGTACGTAGACGCCTAAGATTTCGGAAGGGAGCGCCGCAGCCAGGCTCCCGCTGCCCCCACTCCGAGAGCGACCAGCCCACCCAATCCCGGATCGGGAACGACGTGGGCCGTTCCCTCTGCACTGAGAATCAGATCTAGCGTGATCGTCTGGCTCTGGCCGGCGAGGCCGATCTCGTAGCTGAACGTCCCCGACAACGTGGCGATCATGGTGTCGCTCTGGGTGACAGTCGTCGTGAAGCTCAGGTCGAACGGCAGCAATTGGCCGGCCCAGGTCGCCGTGGTGAATGTCGTGGTGGTAGACCCAGTCAGACCGAATGTCGCCTCCACGTAGACGTCGGTGTCAACCTGAGCACTGCCCCCGGGCCCAATGTGACCCGGCCCGCTCTGCGCGAAGTCCAGGAAACGAATGCTGCCCGGCTGGGCAGCGACCGTTGCGAGCCCACCAAGGGCCAGCTGCATCATGTCTGTGTTGGTCAGGTAGCAGTCGCCGAGGGTGAACGTGTCGGACTCGCCAATCCCCCCGCCGTCAGGAGGAAAGACCACCGAGAACGTCCCCTCCAATTCACTTGTGGTGCTTCCAATCTCATCCCCGAGATCGAGGACCAGTGACCCGCTGGTCACCTGAAACGATTTATCACGCATTAGGGCGACAGCTTTTGTTTCTTGTCCCTTCCAATACCCAAATCCCTTGGTCCCGCCAACTTGATCTCCGTGCTCAGCCTTTCTCGCGTCCCAGGCGTAGTCAAACCACTCCTCGATCGTCACGGTTCCGTCCTCGTTCCCGTCGCCCTTGAATTTCTTCTGGCTGTTCTTCTGGAAGGCTGTCTCGAGATAAGGGCCCCATGCCCACCTCCCCATGTCCTCCTGCGTTTCCTTGGCGGAGAGCAGGAACCCCATGTTCAACTGGTTCTTGTCGTTGTCATTGATGTCGTGCGCCCCGCCTACCATTCCTCCACCGAAGCACGCATCGACGATAGCGAGCTTGTGCGCTCTGGCATTTATTTCCTTGAACGCAGTTCCGAGAGTATCGTCAAAATAAGGGTCACCAACTGATCCTATCCATTCGTCACCTTTAGTAAGAGCACAATCTGGAGGGCCATCACAATCTTCTAATCCCAAAGTCTGGTTGGTGGTTCCTCCGTGCCCAACATAGCAAAATACAAATAGGTCTTCTGAGGTAACTTGTGTCTTCGCGCTTGCGAGTCCAGCGCTCAGCTGCTGCGCGCCAATGTGCTGGGTTTCCGTTCCCTTCACGATGTTCTTATGGTAGCCCCACCCCGTCGACGTCGCGGCTGCTGCCAGCGCCCTGTCTAGCGCATCCAGCGCGGCCAGAGTCTCGGGGTGTCCTGTGGGATTCCCCGCGCCAAAGTAACGGATCGCGCGGCCATGAACCACAGACACCTGGAGGAACAGAAACCCCAGCCCGGTCGCGAGAAGGAGCGGTACCCTCCGTTGACCTCTAGGGAAAGCACTCTCTGTGGTCATTTTCGGCACGCCTCCGTTTTGGCTATTCCCCCATCAGGTTGGCACATCGAGTGGTCGCACACACATCCCACTGGCGTTTGGGCCTGATTGCATCAACGCTCAATCCATTGGGCAAGGATCTGCGCACCGCCGAACAGGTATCCAGAAACAGCCCGTAGCTCTGAGTACTGCGAACTGTCACAACGGACCGTGAGGCCCCTAGCCGTCGTGGAGACACGATTCTAACGGTATCCGGCGCGGACTCCTTCTCCATACTCCCCTGGGTCCGATAGGAGTTGGTCCACCAGGCATGATTATATCACGGGGAGCTGCTTCAGGAAAAAAACCTGCTCCAAAATCTTCAGTCTTCGGAGCCGGACAAGGTTTTGGCAACATTGCAAAGGAAATACACGAAGGGATTTTCTGCTCGGGCCAATTGCCTTCGTTCGCGCCGCGGGTGTGACCTGACACGGCCGAATCGAGAGACGTCGGCCAGTGGGGGCCTCCCAACACCGCGTCGTGTGGGCAGGCGGCTAGGCAGGTGCTGGGTCGGACGCAGTGCTCCGTCGGGGGCCGTTATACGCGCGCGTTGGGCAGTGGAGCGAGTTGGCTACTCTCAATGACAACCAGCCGACGGTGGTTCGTTGGGAGATCGGCACTAGGAATTCCGGTCCGAACAGACCGCGTCGCCGCGCTACCCGCCGAACTCGAACACCCCGTCACCGTCGCCCCCACCCCCCAATACGCCGGCGCCCTCGGCGCCGCCCGCGTGGCCGCGGATAGCCTTGGCTAGTAACGCGTTTCGTAGACTAACCCCGCTCAGCACCTTCCGCCTCGTTCTCTGCACCGTGCTGCGGGATTGTCAGCCGCAGACGCGCTACGTGGGAGTGCCTCACCTCTAATACCTCGGCCGATGCTCCCTCGAGTTCGACCCGGTCTCCTGTCGATGCGATCCTGCCGAGTTGCTGGGTGATCAGGCCGGCCATGGTGTCGATGCCGGGAGCGGCGAACGCCGTGTCGAGGGCCTTGTTGATCTGGTTGATGTGCGCGCCGCCTTGCACGATGAATGAGCCGGGACCGTCCGGCACGATTGCCGGCAACTCATCGTCGAATTCATCCTGGAGTGGACCCACGATCCGCTCCAGCACGTTCTCCAGCGTTGCGATCCCTGCCACGGCGCCGTACTCGTCGACGACGAAGGCCAAGTGCTGACGGCTCGTGCGAAACAGGTTCAGCAGGCGACTGAGGGGCATGGTCTCCGGGACGTAATGAGGCGGTCGGCAGACGGACTTCAGGTCGAACTCTCCGCCGAGCGAAGCGTGCAGCAAGTCCTTGGTGTGGACGAATCCAAGGATGCTGTCCATTGACGCGTCGCACAGCGGGTAGCGCGTGTGCTTGGTCCGTCTGGCCGTCTCCATGGCGTCCGCGACGGGCTTGTTGACGTCGAAGAACTCGACCTCCATGCGCGGGAGCATGATCTGACGCGCAATCGCCTGGTCGAATTCGAAGACCGCCTGGAGCAGTCGATGCTCGGAAGGCGTGAGCTCGCCGTGGGCGTGCGACTGGCTCATCAACGCGCGGATCTCTTCCTCGCTGTGCGGGGTCTCATGTTCAGAAGCGCTCTCGATCCCGACCCGCCGCAAGATGAACGCAGTCGAGGCGTTCAGCCCGGCCAACAGGGGGTAGCTCGCCAGATAGAACCCCTTGAGCGGCAGGGAACACCACCGTGCGGTCCGTCCGGGCCGCCTGATCGCGTAGATCTTGGGCGCCTGCTCTCCGATGACCAGGTGGATGCCCGTGATAATGGTGAATGCGATGACGAAGGCGAGCGTGTGCAGCAGCGCAGGCGACTTGATGCCGATCGCGTGGAACACGGGTTCCAGCAGGCGAGCGATCGCCGGTTCGCCGATCCAGCCAAGCCCAAGAGAGGCCATCGTGATGCCTAGCTGGCATGCAGATAGGGATCGTTCGAGCCGCTGCGCCGCCCATTGCGCCGTCTTGGCGAACGGTTCTTCCTGGCGAACCATTTGGGCAAGCCGACTGCCGCGGACCTTGACCAGCGCGAACTCGGCGGCCACGAAGAAGCCGTTGAGCGCCACCAGAGCGACCGTCGCGAGTAGCAATAGGGATTGAAGCAGCCACGTGTCCATGAGTCCATTCCTCACAGTTGTCCCGGGCCGAGGGTCAGGTTCGGAAATGCCTTGGAGTATATCCTGGTTTCCTCGCAGGACGCTACGGACGGCGCCGGGGCTAGACTGCGTCGCCGTCAGGTGGGGCGGATAGCCGACGGATCGACGGGCGACTGCTGGGCGTGGCGGGTCGGGTTTCTTGTAGCCATTTGCGGATGGTCTCTCGTGGGTTGGCCGGGCGAGTCGTGGCCGTCAGACGCCGGATCAACTCCGCTTGCTGCGTGACGGTTCGCTCCTTGAAGGCCTTGTACACTCGGACGAGTCGACGCCGTTGCTCGGGCGGCATCTGTTGCACGTGGGCGTGGATCTGTCTGAGACGCACGAGCTGCTTGTCGTCGAGGCGGGCCAGCAACGCCCAGTTGGCGCGGCAGAGCCTGCGCGTCGCGGGATCGAGTCGTTGGAACTTGCCGTGCAGGCGGCGGAGCCGTTCTTGCTGCTCGGTGGGTAGCTGGTGGAACTGGTCGTAGCGCTGGCGAAGCGCGTTTCGGCGTTCGGGACTGAGCGACTGCCATCGGCGGAGATTCTGGTCGAAGGATGCGCGTGCGACGGTCTTGACCTTGCCAGCGCGGTTCGGCCCGGCGCCCGCAATGGCAGCCGCCAGCAGTGACACCGCCAGACACGTCCATGAGTGCCCTGACCGGTGGCGACACGCTGATGTGGGCATTCGTGCGTGTCTCATGACTTTTCTTCCTCCTCATGGCCGTCCACCAAGCCGAGGCGGTCCAACGTCTGCAGCATGTCGGCCGACTGCACGAGGTCGAGTTCGGCCAGCATGGGCATCTCCTCGAGCAGATCGAGCATCTCGATGACCTCCCGGTCGGCATCGGCGATCAGAGGCGCTTGGGGCGTCCGGGGCAACTCGGGCCCGGGGCCCACGCCGGTCCGCGATCGGTGGGACGACCAGATGAACAGGCCCAGCGCGATTGCCGCTGCAGCCGCCGTCGGCCAGACAATGCGCAGGACCCGACCCCTTGTGCGGTGCCGGTCGAGGGCGCGCTCGGCCAGGTCCGCCGGCGGCCGGGCGTCCAGCCAGTGGTCCAGCGACGACCAGGTCCGGCGGGCGGCCTCGAGCTCTTCCCGGCAGGCCGGGCAGCCGATGACGTGGTCTTCGAGCTGCGCCCGTTCGTCGTCGTCGAGCATTCCGGCGACGTAGGCGTTCACCTGTTCGCGGTATCGATCGCATGCGCTCATGACGTCGTGTCTCCGTTTGCCTGATGTCCGGCCAGCGCCCGTCTGAGTTTCCGCATCGCCCGGCTGACGCGCATCTTCACGGCGTCGCGCGTGCAGCCGAGAATGGCGGCGATCTCATCGACGCAGAGGCCTTCGTATTTCGCCAGCACCAGAGCGGCCCGTTGCGGCTCGGGCAGATTTGCGATGGCCCCCCGAACGGCCTCACTCAGTTCCTGCCGCGCGACCGGTGCCGCGGGATCGCCCCGCGTCGTCGACACCAGCGCGTCGTCCACGGCGCCGACCACCCGGCCGCGGCGTCTTGATCGACACGCGTTCATCGCCAGGTTTCGGGTGACGACGTACAGCCAGGCGGCCAGGTTGTCCTGCTCGCCGGTGTCCCGTCGCAAGGCCCGGACCAGCACCTCCTGGGAGATGTCTTCGGCGAGATGACGGTCATCTGTCAGCCGCCAGGCGGTGTTGTAGATGCGGTGACCGTGTCGATCTTCAAACCGGCGAAACGCCTCGCGATCCCCCCGTCGCGCCGCCCGCAGAAGCGCGCCGTCGGCAACCCGCGCACCGTGGGCCGCCGACGGGCCATCGCGCGGCGGCGCGCCATCGAACGGCACGGCTGAGGGTCCGCGCTCGGGGGCATCTGCGTCTCGTTTCACCGGCTCCTCATCCATCAGTACACCGTTGCGCGGGGATTGTAACACAACTGATCTTGCTCATTGCTCACCGATCGTTCGGGGGAGGTTCTTGCGTTACGCGAACGCGGGTTTGGTGTCCTTAGGGGTGTCTGCGAGGCGGCGTGCCTCGCGCCGAATGGATGAGGGCTGTTACGGTAAGGAGTCCACCATGTTCAGTGTGAGGATGTTGTTGGCGCTTACGCCGATGTTGGCCGTGGTCATTCCGCCCTGTGTGCCCGACGAGATCATCGACGACATCCGCGATCCCAACGTCGTCCGTCGGGGCACCGGCTCGATCGAAGCGGAAGGATGCGGGACCGCCACCGTTATCGGACAGGGCGAGGTCTTCATCGAGCTACAGGAGGACCCGGAGGGGCGGGCGCACCTGGTCATCTACGATGCGGCCAACAAGGACGTGACGCTGAACGGTGAGGGCAGGAAGTACTGGCGGGGCAACCATCTGTACGTGGACGGTCTGGTCGGCACGGCCACGATCGTCGGTGAGGGCCTGGTCGTCGGGGTGACCGGACATCCGCTCTACCTCTATGCCGAGGGCAGTGGTCGGGTCAGTCTGGCGGGGGTGGGAACCTACTCGGTCAACGGCGGCGAGGAGCAGCCCTGGCCGACCGAGGTGGAGGAGATCGCCTACGAGGCGGACGCAGCCGAGGAGTAGCGTCCCCCTGCCCTTTGGCCCAGCATCGTTGACTGGACCCATCCGTTTAGGCCCGCCGCGTGCGGCGGGCCCGGGGGCCTCAACAGGCCCCCGGCGGGGGGGAGTCAGCCCTTCAACCGGGCGTTGAGTTCATCCAGGATCGCGACGCCCGCGGACGTGCCCAAGCGATCGGCGCCGGCCTCGAGCATCGCCAAGGCTTGATCGAGGGTTCGGATGCCACCGGCGGCCTTGACGGACATCCGGCCGGCGTGGGCGCGGAGCAGGCGAACGGAGTCGATCGTGGCCCCGCCGCTGGCGTGCATGCCGGTCGACGTCTTGACGAAGTCGGCCCCGGCCCGTTCGGCCAGGCCACAGGCCGTCGCGACTTGCTCGTCGGACAGGGCACCGCACTCGAGGATCACCTTGACCAGGTGGCCTTGCCCAGCCCGATGAACCACCTCGACCACGCCGGCGATGTCGTCGTGCACGGCGTCGACGTCTCCTTGGAGCAACCCGCCGACGTGGATGACCATGTCGATTTCCCGGGCTCCGTCTTCGACCCCTCGACGTGCCTCGTCCACCTTGTTGGCCGTCGGGGTGGCGCCCAGCGGGAACCCCGCCACGCTGCAGACGACCGTCTCGGTCCCGTCCAGTTGGCTCGCCGCCCGACGCACGAAGACCGGGTTCATGCAGACGGCCGCGAACCCGTACTGCCGAGCATCCCGGCACAGTTCGTCGATCTGGTCGGCGGTGGCCTCGGGTTTCAGCAGCGTGTGGTCGATCGTACGAGCGAGTTCACCGGGGTCAGGCAGGGGCGTCATGGGCTTGGGGTCTCCTTCGATTCGTGTTCGTCCCGTCTGGGTGGATCGTCGGAGCGATTCGCGTTGCCGAACCGCGTGTCTCATCGGCCATAGTCTATACGAGCCGTATCTGGGTGGGAACCGGATGGGGATGGCCGTCCGCGGACAGCGCTTCAGCCGCCGCGTGTGAACGTCTTCTGACAGTCCTGGATGACCTTCGCGACCGCCCGGGTGCATTCATCGCCGTGAGGGCAGGTGACCTGCTCGATTTCAGCCAGGTCGATCTCGGCGAGGGGTCGGTCCAACAGGAGCTCGCGGAGCGCCGCCAGGGTCCGCCCGCATTCGGGCTTGTCGACGATGTCGAAGCGCTCGAATCGCAGCACGCCCGACTTGTCGCTCAGCGAGAACCGCACTCTGTCGTTGCAGTCGTTTGGGCTCATTTGACCGATGACCTACCTGCCGCTGATGCCATGACTCGTGAAGATCCGCATGCGTCCCCACCAAAGCGAGCGGATGGCCCGCGGGGTTTGTCCGTGGACTCCCGCAGGTTAGATGCTGCCCGGCTCGAGCAGAATCCAGCATTTGGCAGGTTTTGGGGGTGCCTGCGATGTGTGGACATTGCTGGCGACCGGTTGGCCTTGCGAGGGCGAGCCGGTATACTGACCGGTGCTCCCGCAGAGCGTGGCGGCGAGCGGCATATCCGCGAATGGCTATGTCGGGTGGAACCCGCAGAGGAGGTCAGGCAAGACCGATGGCCAAGAAGAAAACCAAAAAGACAGTCAGGGCTGCAAGCCGCAAGCCCGCGCGGCGCGGCGAGAAGGCGGTTCGGGCCAAGACGGCGACCAAGCTCGTGGGGCTGGCCGACGCCGTCATCGCCGCGAGCAAGAAGAAGGCCGACCCGTTCGTCGACATCCCGACCCGGGCGCTGAGCAACGTGACGTTCAACGAGAGGCGCCAGATCATCGAGATGGGCAACGCCAAGCAACGGCGGTCGTTCTTCAACCTCGGGCAGGCCAAGAAATTCATGCAGACCGTCCTGGTGGCCGCCGGGTGTAAGGAGCTCGCCGAGCAGATCAAGACGACCAGCATTCGTGACCTGTTCTACCACTGCAAGCACACGATCGAGGGCACGCGGGAGAACACGTTCGACGAGCAGACCGAATCCGACGCCATCATCGAGGACCTGGAGGTGGCCGTCAGAAGCCTCCGCGAGGAGCTGGGGCTGTTCGCCGATCCGAAGGGCAGCATGGTCGGGCCGATGACGATCGTGGACGGCGGCGACGAGATTGACCTGTCACGGATGGGGACGGGCGGCTGGGCCGTCCCGAGCATCGTCGAGGACCACGTCATCCAGTTCCGCACGTGCAAGGCCAAGTTCGTGCTGCTGATCGAGAAGGCGGCGGTGTGGCGCCGGTTCAGCGAGGACCGGTTCTGGCAGCAGCACAAGTGCATGATCATCCACGGGGGCGGCCAGCCGCCGCGGGGCGTCCGCCGGTTAGTCTACCGGATGCACAACGAGCTGAAGCTGCCCGTCTACGTCCTGGTCGACAACGACCCGTGGGGGTACTACATCTACTCGGTGGTCAAGCAGGGGAGCATCAACCTGGCGTTCGAGAGCCAGCGGATGGCCGTGCCGGCGGCGCGGTTCATCGGGATGAGCAGCTACGACGCCGAGGCCTTCGACGTGCCGCCGGCGGTCACGATCAGGCTGACCGACCAGGACACCCGCCGGGCCAAGGAAATCATGGCCTATCCGTGGTTCGCCAAGCGCCCGTGGCAGCGTGAGATCAAGCACATGCTCCAGCAGGGCGTCAAGCTCGAGCTGGAGGCGCTGTCGAGCAAGGACTTCAGCTTCATCACCGAGATGTATCTGCCCACGAAGATCAAGAAGAAGCAGTGGCTAGACTAGAAGGGCCGGGGGTCAGGGGTCAGGGTTCGGGGGTTGGGGGGAATCCGCCGGGCTATGCCGTTGCGAGCGACGGCGCGATTCTCCGCTATGGACAGTGCGCTCCGGACAGCACGGCGGTCAGCGTGTCGTGGGATACCGTGGCGCTGGAGCCGGCCTCATTCGTCGGTGAACTTCACATAGAGGGTGCAGAATCTGAAGGCAGGCGCTCCCGTCTTCCTGTCAAAGGCCTCTACGTACGCCACAACACACGTGACACCGAACACGATGATGTGGTTCGCTCCGGGCACCAGTGTTACGTCATGATGGACGTAGGAACCGCACCAAGCCGCCAAATCGCCTCCCGCCCACACCTTGCCCGACCAGACAATCCGCCCCGTCCCATCGAGCGCGTCGATCAGGTAGGACCCGGGGCTGATCCCATGCAGGACGATATAGGCCATCTTCCCATCCAACATGACAGTGGCCGCGTCTACGAGTCCAATGGCGCTCCGGTTAGGTATCGACCACCTTCTGCCGCCTCGTTCCACGATCCATCGTTCGCCGTCTCGATGGAACGTCGTGCCGGGGTCCCCGGTCGCGCCGCGCTCACGCTCCCCCGGTGCCACGCCAAAGCTACTGAACGAGGCAACCTGAGGATCAAGCAGCAACTCGACCGACCGAACGGCCCGCTCCCAAGCCTGAGGAAGCTCAACACCCGCACGAGCCTTGACCAGCTCCAGGAAGCGGCTGATTGCCTCCCGGTATGCGCGCTGGCCGTGTGTGAGTTTCTGTCGTCGAGCCGTTCGAAGAAGTTTCTCCCACCCAGCTGCCAAGGCGAGTCCAGTATCCGGCGACGCAACAAGCTCATCCAAATCTTCCGTTCGAGCATCCAACAGCCGGGCCCGGATCTTCTCGGCAAGCTCGTATGCCGTCTCGGCTGTCATGACTTGCTTGGCGTCCTCCTCCGCCTCTCCTGATGGCTGGGACGGTACAGTTCTCTGCGAGCAGCCAGCCAAGACGCTCAGGCAGACCACGCTTGACACTGTCAACGAGAGCGGCTGTTTCATCGCGCGGCCTGCTGGCGCCATGGCGGACCTCCTTCGGAAGTAGCGGCTCTGGCATCACTTGGGACCGGCTCCAGCAACTGCTTTGGTGTTCCGTCTACCATCCCGGAAGCGTCCGTGGCGTTGCGAGCGACGGGACGATTCTACGCTGTGGACGGTACGCGCTGGACATCACGCCCGTCAGCGGGTCGTGGGATAACGTGGCGCCGGGGCCGCCCTCAATCGTCGAGGGACTCCACATAGCGGGTGCAGAATCTGAAGGCAGGCGCTCCCGTCTTCCTGTCAAAGGCCTCTACGTACGCTACAGCGCACGTGACCCCGAACACGATGATACGGTTCGCTCCGGGCACCAGCGTTACGTCATGATGGACGGGGGAGCCGCACCAAGCTGCCAAATCGCCTCCCGCCCACACCTTGCTCGACCAGACAATCCGCCCCGTCCGATCGAGCGCGTCCATCAGGTAGGACCCGGGGCTCATCCCATGCAGGACGATATAGGCCATGTCCCCATCCAACATGGCAGTACCCGCTTCTACGTGTCCCATGGCACCCCGTGCAGGTATCGACCATCTACTGCCGCCTCGTTCCACGATCCATCGTTCGCCGTCTCGATGGAACGTCGTGGCGGGCTCCCCGGTCGCGCCACGCCCACGCTTGGCCGCTGCCATGTCGAAACCGCTGTACTCGTTGACCCGAGGGTCAGGCACCAACCTAACTGACCGAACGGCCTTCTTCCAAGCCCGAGGAAGCTCAACACCCGTACGAGCCCTGACCAGTTCCAGGAAGCGGCTGATCGCCTTGCGGCGTGCGCGCCGCTCGTGCGAGAGCTTCTGTCGTCGAGGCGTTCGAAGGAGTCTCTCCCACCCAGCCGCCAAGGCGAGCCCAGTGTCCGGCGATGCAACAAGCTCATCCAGATCTTCCGTTCGAGCATCCAACAACCGGGCGCGGATCTGGTTGGCAAGGTCGTATGCCGTCTCGGCTGTCATGACTTGCTTGGCGTCCTCCTCCGCCTCTCCTGATGCCCGGGAGGGCACAGTTCTCTGCGAGCAGCCAGCCAAGACGATCGAGCAGACTACGCTTGACATTGTCAACGAGAGGAGCTGTTTCATTGCACGAGCTGCTGGCGTCATGGTGGGCCTCCATGGGAGGTACCGCCTCTGGCATCACTAGGGATGGGCCTCAGCATGTACGTTGTTGCATTTGCCACAACAATTCCAGTAAACAGCGCCTTCCCGATAGGCAGGTCCCTCGTCGGGTGCATTGTTCCACCAGCCGGGTTTGTTTCGCGTTGAGCGCAAGCCTAAGGCATTGGTCTGGCAGGGCCCTTTTCCATAGGTTCTGAAACGGCGCCATAGACGCCCAAGAGTCCCGTAGAAGAACTTGACTGTTCCCGTCTGATAGTACATGCCGCACGTCTTGTCGTTGACTGTCTTCCCGAACGTGTCGGTGACGTATGTCTGATTGAGCCCGACAGACCACTTCTCCCAATACCGGAAGATCTGTAACGTCATACTTGACGATTTCCCACCGCCCTTACAGCGCTCTACCAAACACGCGACCTCAACCATCTGAACGATGGTTCCGCGGCGACGAGCTGGGCTGTCCAACACGAAGTCCCACGAAGCCCAGACCTGCTCCCCGCACTGGGCGTTGAGATGTCTGTCACGTCGCTGCACGGTCAATTCACCGCTTGGGTCAAGATTGATTGTGGGGTTGCTGCGGACGTATTCATACAGATTCATCCCATCCAGATACCGGCCTTGGGCGATGGGGGGCGTGGCCATCAAGCAGGCAAGACCGAGAAGAGCGAGTGTGGTCGTTCGTGTCATGTTCGTCCCCTTTCGGTTGGTTGGTGTCTCATGCGGTCACCGTCGTTGATGAGGATGACGCGGTTGCGGCACGCGCGGCGCCGGCGCCCGGTAAGGCCGCGGGCGCATGCGCGGCTGCATCGTGTGCTGCGGGGGTGCTGCAGCTGATCGCGTTGTTACGATTGACCTCGGCGATGACATCGTGTCGGCAGATCGGCCTGTCTTGGATGCCGGCTTCCCGCTTTCGCCGAACGCAGAACCTACTGTCAGGCAGGCGGCGAGCGAGAGCGGATGCCCGTGCTCGTCGCGTGCGAAGAGCCTCTCTCCCACAAGCAGAAGGTTGCCCACGAGGCCCACGTAGACCCTCCGGCTCTTGGGAAACAGCGTGTGGGCCAAGGCGTAGTCGCGTGCGGCGAGGTCGCTCTTGCCGATGTCCTGAAAGTGCCGCGCCCGTCCCTGGACGAAGACGCCCAGCATCTCACGCGCGGTCAGCTTGCGGAGGTCGCTGCCAACGGCGATGGCCGTGCGGGAAACGCCTTCCTTCTCGACGTAGTCCTGGTCGGTGCCGGCCGCGAAGCCTCCACGACCGGTATCCGTGGCCTCGATGTTGTAGACGCGCTGGCCGTCGTCGTACCGGCAGACATAGTGTGAAGTCGCGCAGGCCAGCGCAACCGGCCATCCCAGGCGGCGGGCGATGGCGACGTGAAGAGCGGGCATGGTCGCACACGTCCCGCGCTTGGTGTCGATCAGCCCGTGCAACAGCAGGTGCCCAGGATCGGTGTAGGCGACCTCAACCTTGCGTCCCTTCCTACGGGCCTCGACCTGGGCCTCCCGTTGCTCTTGAACGTAGGCGACGCCGACCGACTGGTCGAGGAACTGAGCGAGCATGCCCAGCCGAAAGAAGTTGATGTCGCTATGATACTTGCTCGGGTCCTGGTGGAAGGCATACTCAACCGTCGGCAGCCACAGGCGAAACTGATCGGTCCAGCCATCGACGACCCGACGGTACTTGCCGTAGTCCAGGTTACCCAACCCAGGGATCTCTCGTGCCACGGCCACGCTCATCTCGACAATGTCGATGCGCTCCAGCTCGGCGTCGGAAAGGGCCATGAGATCGGCCAGGCTGCGGCGTCCGGCGATCCCGGAAGAGGAATGCGAGGATCTGTTTGACTGGAGCCCGCTGTTGTCGCTGTTGCCGTGAGCGATGACGATCGCCACGCTGCCGACGAGTGTCGCGCCGAGCGCGAAGGGCAGAAGCTGGTCCAACAGCCCCCCCGCGCGCCCGGCGGTTCTGACGCGCTTTCCTACCTGCTTCGGCGCTCGGGTCTTGCGCTTCTCTCGCGACACGACGACGCCCGCCAGGTACACCGGTCAGAAAGGTAACCTGGGCAGAGATCGCTCCGCCGACCTCCTCTTGAGGCTACCAATGTATTAATTATAGGGACGACGACATCCCGTCAACACCGAATGTAGGGTTTTATTTCGCCGCCTGTGGAGATTTCCGGGGGGCTTTCTGCGATGCCGGGGAACGGAGAAGGTGGGGTCAGCTCCCCAAACCGATCGGTCCCAGTTCATGTCGTCGTGCCGTGCACTTCGCCCGAAGCGACGGGCGGTCGTTCTCAGGCCTCTCCGAGCGATTCGCGGGCGGCCTCTTCCGTGACGATGCCGTCACGGATGAGTTGCTCGAAGTGTTCGGCGAGGGTCTGGCAGCCTTCCGGGAGGGGACTGGTACGGTCGAAGGGGTCGCGTCCTTCGACGATGGCGGATCGGACGTCGTCGTCGGGGATCAGCACGCCGTAGGCGGCGACACGGCCCTTGCCGTCGGCCTTTCGGGGGAGGCACTGCACCAGGACGACGCGGAGGGCGTCGGCGAGGGCCTTGCGGAAGGCGTTTCTGGTGGCGTGGGGCTGGACGTCGATCAGCCGTTGGATGGCCGCCTGGGGCGAGCGGGCATGCACCTGCGCGATGACCAGGGCGAAGGTCTCGGCGGCCGTCACGCAGGCCTGTACTTCCTCGGGCGTCCTCATCTCCGCGACGAACAGCACGTCGAAGTCCTGTCTCATGGCGGCCCGGATGGCGGCGAGGCAGCTCGGGGCGTCGACGCCGACGCTCCGCTGCTGAATGAGGGCCTTCTTCGGCGTCAGGCGGACCGCGACCGGGTCCTCGACCGTGCAGATGTGCACCGGCTTTCGGCGGTTGATGTCGTCGACGATGACGTAGGCGGTCGTCGTCTTGCCCGAGCCGACGGGCCCGCTGACGATGACCAACCCGTTGCGGGCGTCACAGGCGTCGATGACGGCCTGCGGCAGGCCGATGGCGTCGACGTCGAAGAGCCCCGTGGGCAGCACGCGCGCGGCCACGGTGTAAACGCCGCACGCCTTGGCCACGCAGACCTGGGCGTTCAAGACCTCGGGAATGTGGTAAGGGGCTGTCAGCTCGCCGGTCTGCGTGCCGATCTTGGCGAGGCCCTCGTCCCCGACGGCGGCGGCTGCAACGGATTCGACCTGCTCGGCGGTGAGCACGTCGCCCTCGTCTCGCTCGATGCTCCCTCGGATCCGGTAGCTGACCGGCTCGCCGGGAATGAGGAACAGCTCGTTCGCATGACGCTGGGCCGCGTCTTGAAGGTACCGTTCCAGCGCGTCGGTCGGTTGACTGGTCATGATTCTCCCTTCTGCCACGACTACAAGGGCAGGCCGGGCGGGCCCTTCTCCTCGGGCTCCGCCGCCTCGGGCTCGACGTAACCCAGCAACATGCTCCGCAGTCTTCTGCGAGTGTCATGGAGACGGCTCTTGACGGTCCCCGGAGACGCATCGAGCATCCGAGCGACCTCGTCACACGGCCGACCGTCCAGGTAGTACAGTTCCGCGACCTGCCGGTTCCTGTCGGGCAGGCCTCTCAGCGCCTCGCGGATCTTCCCGCGAAGCTCGTTGCCCACCAGGTCTTGCAGTGGCGAGCCAGTAGCGTCAGCGACGGCCGGTGTTTCCGGGGTGGACGCTTCCCGGCGCCTGCGGGCGATCCGACAGCTCTGGGTCCGGACGATCTGTCGTAGCCAGCCCGGGAAGGCCGCCGCGTCGCGCAACTCGTCCAGACGCTGCAGGGCGGTCAAGAACGCCTCCTGCACGGCGTCCTCGGCCAGGTGAGCGTCTCCCAGGATGGCCTTGGCCACACCCAGTGCGGCGTCGCGGAACCGCTCGACCAGGACGGCCACGGCGTGGTCGTCCCGTTGCTTGCAGCGCTCCAGCAGCTCGCCGAGTCGTTCCGCCACGTCACCTCCAACATCCGTGGCCACCCTAAGGAGCCGTCTCGATGCCGATCGGTTCAGAAGAATCTCGTCGACGCGCACGTGCTCTACAGACGCATTCTACAGGTGACGGCGCCGGTGGGGGGGCTTCCCTGACGAGATCAGGGCGCTTCCTTCCTCAGTCGCTTGAGCAATGCGGTGACGTCGGGCTGGTCAGGCTTGGCCTCGAGGCTCTTCTGACAGAGCTCAAAGGCCCGGGCGCGGTCCGACGTGTATTGTGGGCTGTTCGCCGGGGTCGTGATCAGGACGCGGGCCAGGCCGTTCATCGCGCCGACGCTGCCTGGCCGGGCCCTCAACGCGCGCTGGAACAGCCCGCGGAGTCGAGGTTGATTCGCCTTGAGGCGCAGGGAGTATTCGCACCAGCTCAAGGTGAGTTCGAACGGCTCGTCTGTCTGGGGGTTGGACTCGTAGTAGCGAAGGTACGCCTCCGCGAAGCCGTTGACGGCCGGCAGGTATTTCGGGTCGACCTCACGGGCGCGTTGGTAGGCGACGATGGCCTCGGCCAGGTGACCCAGTTCCTGATGGGCGATGCCGAGATTGGTGCGCGTGTCGGCCCGGTTGGGTTCGAGCTTGTCGGCCTGCGAGAAGGCCTTCAGCGCCGTTTCGTGGTCGCCGAGCTGCATCGCGACCACGCCGCGCTTGAACCACGCGCTTGCCAGATTCGGGTTGACCTCTGTGATCTTCGACCAGAGCGCAGCTGCGTCGGTCAGCTTGCCCTCGTCGTGGAGGATGACGGCCAGGTTGTACATCGCCTTGGCGTGCTGGGGCTGACGTTCCAGGATCGCTTCGTAGCTTCGGATCGCCTCGCCGAACCGCTCGAGCCGAGACAGGACCACCGCGTGGTTGTAGCGGAGTCGCACGTCGTCGGGCCGGTTCTGGACGGCGCGCTTGAAGGCGTCGGCCGCTTCCGCGAAGCGCTCCATCCTGACCAACGCCTCCGCTTTGATCGAGAGGGCGTCCACGTCGTCAGGATGGGCCGAGAGGATCCGATCGCAGGCCGCGATGGCAGGCGCGGGTTTGTTGGATGCAAGCGCCTTTCGAGCGATGCTGAGCTGCTGGCCCCGGTCTCGCCGCCTTCGGGCGCGGTTGATGTTGACCAGGTCGTCCACGGCCTCGGCGACGGCTCGAGCGGAGGCGGGGACGGGCCGGGGCGCCGTTGCCGGAAGAGGTTTCACAGCGGCGCGGGTCGCGGGCTTGGGGGGCGGCTTCTTGGGCGGCGTGTCCGTCTTCTTCGTCTTCTCTACCGGCGCCGGTTGGGCATCAGCAACCTGGCTGTCGTATGGCGCGGGGGGAGTGTCGGCGCCCGGTTTGCCGGACAGCCAGAAGACGGCCGTCATGACCGCACAGAGGACCAGCATCGGGATCAGGATGAGCAGCACGGCTCTCATGGGGCGTCATTGTTGAGCGGGTGCCGCGCGCTTGTCAACGCGCTGCAACGGGAACAGCGCTCCGACTCGGTCTGACCCGTCTGCGGACGGACGGACTCTGTCTCGCGCCGAGGATCCATCGCAAGAGGAATCACGGAGCCCTACTTCAACTCCACAGACCAGTAGGCGTGATCGAGAAACTGCTTCCAGCTGGCGTACTTGCTGTCGGAGAGCTTGACGTGGATCACGGGCGATCGTCTCGGCCTGACGGGCCGGGCCACGAGCTTCATCCCGGCCTGCTCCGGCGTGCGACCGCCCTTTCGAACGTTGCACTTCAGGCAGCAGCAGACGACGTTGTCCCAGCTCGTCTGGCCGCCCAGGCTCCGCGGCGTGACGTGGTCCAGCGACAGTTCGCTGGTGTGGAACTTCTTGCCGCAGTACTGGCACCGACTTCGGTCGCGGGCGTAAATGTTGCGGCGGTTCAGCTTGACCTCCGTCTGGGGAAGCCGATCGTAGGTGAGCAGTCGGATGATTCGCGGGACGGCGATGCTGAACCGAACGGTCCGGATCCAGTCGTGTCGCTCGGGCTCGAATTCCTGCTGGAAGGCGCTGACTTCCCGCCAGCTGTCGAAGTCGTAGCTGACGTACTGGCCGTCCTCTACGTCGAGGACCTCAGCGGCCTGGCGGAACAACAGCGAGAACGCCCGCCGGACGCTCGTCACACGAACGGCCATGTAGTGCCTGTTGAGCACCAACACGTGCGCGTTCAATGCCGGGGCCCGAGCGATCATGGCACCTTCCCCTTCTTTCCCCCTGCGGCATTCGACGGATTGGGTGCTTTCCTATCCAATTCTAAGCCCGCAGCTGGACGGCTGCAAGGATGCCAAATGCACAAATCGGGCCGCGTGGGCGGCGCGGCAGGCTTCAGGGAGCGGGCGGCTCCGATCGCTTCTGGATCTCCGCGACGGCCCACCGCGCGTGTTCGGCCAGCACTGCGTCCTCGTCGCTCTCGATCGCTTGCAGGACGGGGACGTCGTCTGGACCTCCCACGTTACCGAGCGCGATGGCGGCGTTTCGACGAAGCATGCCCAGTTTGGCCCGACGGCTGGCGCGGCCTCGAGTCGCTTGAAGATAGGTCTCGCGCGACCAGTTCAATAGCTCGCGCAACGCGATCCTCGGCGCGGGGGGACGGGCTTGCAGCTTGGGATCCGTCGTCACGGGTGCTCGGCGGTTGTGCGGACAGACGCGCTGGCAGACGTCGCAACCGAAGACCCGATCGCCCATGGCGGATCTGAGTTCCGACGGGACGGCGCCGCGGAGCTCGATGGTCAGATAGGAGATGCACTTGCGGGGGTCCAGGACGTACGGCTCGACGAGGGCGCCGGTGGGGCAGGCGTCCATGCACCGCGTGCATCGGCCGCATCGATCAGGCACCACGTCGTCCGCGTCGAGCGCCAACGTCGTGACGATCCCACCCAGGTAGACGAACGATCCGAGACGCGGCACGATGAGTATGGTGTTTTTGCCGATCCAGCCGAGGCCCGCTGCCGCTGCCAGGGGACGCTCGAGTACGGGGGCGGTGTCCACGAAGGGCCGAGCGTCGAATGCCTCACCGGCGTCCCGACGCCACCGTTCCAGCAACGCATCGAGGCGCTCGCGGACGACCACATGATAGTCCTGCCCCCAGGCGTATTGCGCGACGTCGCCCTTGGCCACGTTCGGGTCGGCGGCTGTGGGTTCGGGTGAGCGCTGATGGTGGTTGACGGCTACACAGATCACGCTACGGGCACCGGGCAGGAGCCTCCGCGGGTCCAACCGGATGTCGAGGTGGCGATGCATGTAAGCCATGCGCCCGGCGTGGCCTTCCGCCAGCCAGGTGCGGAGGAATTCCGCGTGCGGCATGGGTGCGGCCGGCGCCACGCCCACGCGGTCGAAACCGACCTCCGCCCCGATCCGCTTGACCAGCCGCGTGTGCTCCGCCGTCGTCATGACGTCATCATAGCCCGCCAGGCACCGACGTCCCAGCTGGGTGGACAGGGGATAACCGTAGTCGTAACCTGCCCAGAGAGCGGAACGGACAAGGGCGTGTCGCTGCGCGTAGACGGGAGTTCCACAGAGGTGGCGCGAACATGAAGCTGGGACTGTGCACGATCGCGTTCAGGGATCGGCCGATCGACGAGGCCATCGATATCGCATCCCGATGTGGATACGACGGTATCGAGGTGTGGGGGCAGGCGGGGCATCTGCCGCCGTCAAGCGATCCCGCGCCGGCCGGACGGGTTCGCGATCTGGCCGATCGACACGGCGTGGCCGTCATCGCCTACGGGTCATACCTGCGGCTGTTGACCGATGACTTCGACGCGCAGGTCCAGCCGGTACTCGACACGACCGTTGCGCTGGGCACGACGCTGTTGAGGATGTGGAGCGGCGGGGGACCGTCGGCCGAGGCCGACGACGACGTGGTGTCGGCCGCGGTTGTCCAGTTGAAGGACTTGTGCAGGCGAGCGGGCGACGCCGGGGTGACGGTGGCGTTCGAGAACCACGATAACGGGCTGACCGATGCCTCCGCCATGATCCTGCGTCTCATCGAGCAGACCGGGGCGGACAACCTCAAGACCTACTACCAGCCGTCGTGGCGGCCTGACGCGGACGACTTCTACGAGGCGTTGCAGGCGGTCCTGCCGCACCTGGCCAACGTGCACGCCCAGAACTTCATTGGCGGTCACGAGCGACGAGCGCAGCTCGCCGACGGCGACGTGGACTACGCCCAGATCGTGCAGATCCTCAAGCAGGGCGGGTACGACGGGCCCATCGAGGTGGAGTTCGTGGCGGGCGACGATCCGGTCGCGTGGGCGCGGCGGGACCTGGTGTATCTCCGGTCGCTCGTCGATGTCTAGGTCGGCTGCAGCGTCTCGGGCTGGCGACTGCCGCGCGGTGCGGGGAGAGACGTCGTGGGCCTTTTCGGTCGCACCAAGCCGAAGGTGTCTCGCCAGGAGCTCCTCGACGTCGTCCCCTTGCGCAATCCCGAGGCGCGGGTCGAGGAACTGGACGACGGGCGGATCATCCTGCGGATCCCGGTCAGGCCGCGCCGGATCGTCAGATGGCTGGTGCGGGACGATCCGGACTCCCCGACGCTTCGGTCGTTCGAACTGGACCCACTGGGCAAGCAGGTCTGGGAGCTGTGCGACGGCAAACTCAGCGTCCGTCGGTTGATCCAGCGATTCGCCAAGGCCAACAAACTGAATCTCCGCGAGGCGGAGGTCTCGATGCTTGCCTTCCTCAAGACGCTGACGTCCCGGGCGTTGGTGCTCCTGCCGGATCCGAGAGCCATGCGCCGAAGATGACGCGTGACGTGACATCATCGCCCGTTGCACGGGTGCGGCGGGGGCGCTACCATACGCACGATCTGATCGGGGGTCGGTTGCCTTCGCCCAAAGGAGGGTCTTCCATGGCAATCAGGAAGCGGATGATTTGCGCGGGTCTGGCGTTGGGATTCGTCTCGTCGATCGGGACGCAGACCCGGGCCGCCGAGGCGGATCTGGCCAAGATCCTGCCCGGACCGTCCGTGCTGTATCTGGGCTGGAGCGGTGCGGAGGCGGCCGGACCGGCGTATGACGAGACGGCCTTCGGACGGCTGATGGCCGAGCCCGAGTTCGTGCAGCTCCGCGAAGCGTTCGGTCCACAGCTTGACGCCCTGCTCAAGCAGCTGTTCGCCGACGTGGGGAGCGGGGATCTTTACGAGCCTCTGCGCGAAATCCTGCGGATCATGCATCGCCGGCCGGGCGCCATCAACGTCATGCGCGTGGCCTTGCAGCGACAGGGCATCGAGGTGCAAGCGGCGGTGGTCTGGCAGCTGGGCCCGGACGCCGATCGGTTCGAGGGGCTCATCAAGCCACTGCTGGCGGGCCTGTTCGGAGGCACGTCGTCGGCTTCGCCTAAGCTCAAGACGGTGCAAATCGGCGAGTTTGCGTTGACGCAGTATTCGCCAGGCGGCCCGCTGCCGTCCCTGGCCTGGGGTCGGGTCGGCGAGCACTACATCGTGACGGTGGGTACCAAGACGCCCCAGATGATCGTCGACGCCCTGACGGGGAAATCCGAGAAGGAGCCGCTGGCCAAGCACGAGGTCTTCGCCGCCGCCCGCAAGGGCCTGGGCGCCGAGGCCGGCACGACCGCCCTCAACTGGTACCTCAGCATCGACGAGGTCAACCGTCGGCTGCCCTTCGCGTGTACGGTGATAGACATGCAGCGGCCCAAGGGAAGCCGAAAGACCGGCCAGTTGCCGTTGGGCATCCTCGTGCCGAGGACCATGCGGGCGCTGGGGACCAAGAAGATCCGGGCGCTGGCCGGCTCGGTGAGCATGGAGGGGAACCGCTTCCGCATCGCCTGGTATCTGCACGCCCCGGGGGCGAAGGGCGGGCTGCTGAGGATCTTCCAGCAAGCCCCCATCACCGACGCTGACCTGGCCGTCGTCCCACGTGACACGAACTTCTTCTACGCGACCAACCTCGACCTGCACGGTTTCTATCAGGAGATGATGGACGTCTTCGAGAAGGTCGATCCGAACACGCACAAGGCGTGGGTGGACCTGCTCGCGGTGGCCGAGGGTGCTGCCGACGTCAAGCTGATCGACGACGTGCTGGCGCCTCTCGACGACGGATGGATCTTGTACAACGCGCCGAGCAGCGGGGGCGTGCTCGGAACAGGGCTGACGTTCGTCGTGGAGGCCAAGGACACCGCGCACGCCGAACAAACACTGGCCAAGCTGGCCCAGTCCCTCGTCGACCACGTCGGCGGAGGGAAGGCCCGGGTGGCGGCGTGCAAGACGCCGGGCGGCAAGACAGTCCAGTTCATTGACCTCGACTTCGACGAGCCGTGGGCGGCCGTCGCTCCTGCCTGGGCGGCGGTGGGCAAGTACTTGGTGATCGCCGCGTATCCGCAAATCGCGGCGAGCGCCGTGGACCGGCTGGCCGCCGGCGGCGAGAAGCTGGCGGGCGATTCGGTCCTGAAGCGTCCTGACTTCGCATCGCGGCGGAAGCTGCTGCCCGACGGGGCCAACGCGATCGGCTATCTAGACGCACGAGATCTGCTCGGCGGGCTGTACCGGGTGTCGCTCCCGGCGGTATCGGCCGCGAGGGGCGAGCTCGCGAGGGTCGGCATCGACCTGGACATCTCGCTGTGGCCCCGGGCTGAGACGGTGGAGCGTCACCTGTTCGGCATGGTCAGCGGCCTGGCTGCTACCGATCAGGGCGTGCTCGTGGTCTCGAACGGGCCGCTGCCAATCCCCATGCCGACGGCGCGGTCGGCGGCCCTCATCTTGGGGGCGGCGGCTCTCGGCGTGTCGTCAACAACCGATGTCGATCAGTCGGCCTTCGACGACCTCCGGGCCGTCGGGCTGGCGTGCCACCGGTATGCTGCCCACCATGCAGAGAAGTTCCCGCCCAAGCTAGACGCTTTGGTCACAGAGAAGCTCGTGGCGTCGGGAGGAAAGTGGCTGATGGCGTGCGGCTACGTGTCCGGCCTGACGCCCTATGATCCGCCGGGGTGTGTGCTGGCATACGACGCGTCGGCGCTGACGGACGGTGCGAAGCGGGTCCGCGCGCTGCTGGTCACGGGCAAGTGCACGTGGATGAGCGCCGAGGATCTGTCCGGCGCGCTCGACAAGACGCGAAAGCATGTGGCCGCCAAGCCCAAGACGACGTCGGCGGCCGGGAGCAAGGCTCAATGATGGCCGGCGCCGTACACACCATGGCCGCGACCAATGCGCGTCGGACGTTGGGCCCGGCGGTGCTGGTTGGTCTGTTGGGGTGGTCCGCTTGGACGCATGCCGCATCGCCGACGACGACCCAGGCGACGCAGACGGATCTGGCGCGCTACGTCCCGGCCAACGTCCTGATGGCCTATCGGGGGCGGCTCTCGTCCGAGGGCGAGACCGACAGCCACATGGTCATGCGGATGCTCAAGTGGGTCGACCTGGCACGACAGCTCCACCTGATCCCAGAGCGGTACCGGGTCCTCAGCGACATCGCCGGCTCGCTGCCCATCATGGGCAGATACGAGCACGTGGTGGTGCTGATGGACGTCTCGAGCAAGCGGGTGGGGCGGCGGGGCTATCGGCTGGCGCACATGCAGCTGGCCATCGTGCTGGCCACGCGCGGTGAGCACCAGCCCGTTGCCGACCGGATCCGCCGACTGCTGGGGACCTACACCGACAAGCAGTTCGGCAAGATGGAGAAGATTCCGCGCGGCGCCACCGAATCGTACAAGCTCACCGATGCCCGGCTGCCGGGGTGGGCCACGTGGGAATGGGGACCGGTCGGGCCGTGCTACGTGATCGGGCTCGGGCCAAGGGCCTTCGACCGCGTCGCCGAGACCTACGCTCACCCCGAGACGTCCCTTCAGGGCGACGCGTGGTTCGCGGCGGCTCGCAAACGCTGCCAGGGACGCGAGGCCATGATCGAGTGGCTGGTGGACTACCGGGGCATCAACGAGAGCCTGTCGCGTGTGGTTCCCGACCGCCCCGAGCAGGTCCTCGAGGCCCTTGGCGCCGGCGAGCTGCGGCGCGGGCTGGCGACCCTGCGCATGCAGGACCGGTACCTCGTCTGCTACATCATGAATCGGTTCGAGGACGGCGACCAGTTCGTGCCCCTGTCCGATCCCAACGTGATCTCGAAGGACCGGCTGGCGGCTGTACCCTCTGAGGCCAGTTGCGCGGTCATGAAGCTCGACTTGTCGGACTGGGTCTGTCGCCTCCGCGACGCCTACCTGGCCTCGCAGACGGAAGGGGAGCGCGAGAGTTGGTCCCGGGAATTCGCCAAGTTGGAGAAGCGAACGGGTCTGCATGTCCGGTCCCAGTTGTTGGACCGGCTGGGCGACCACCTGATCATCCACACCTGGCCCGCCCACCCGTTGAACCTGCCGCTGACGTTCACGCTGATGCTCGAGATTGACTACCCCGGCCCGGTCCGCGACGCGATCGACACGCTGATGGGTGCGTGGCAGGAACGGCAGCGTGCCGCCACGACGCGGCGCGCCGCCAAGGCCCAGGCAGCGGCGGCGCGCGGCGAGCCGACGACCCGCCGTACGCGCGACCGGTTCAAGCCGCGGGTCGGACGTGAGCCCGACGGTACGTGGTACCTCCAGGCAGGCGTGGTTCGCCCGGCGATCGGCGTGAGCGACCGGTACATCGTCATCAGCTGGTCGCCGCAGGCCGTCCGCGACAACCTCGCCCGACTCAAACAGCTGACCTCTCAACCGGCCTCCGCCCCGAGATAGGAACCCCCATGACCCGAGCCCCGCTGGCCTGTGGCGTGATCTTCGACCTGGACGGAACGCTCTGCAATACGCTGGGCGACATCGCCCACGCCGTCAACCGCGCCTTGCAGCGCGTGGGCCGACCGACGCATCCGGTCGAGGCCTACGGCCAATGGGTCGGATGGGGGCTCCGCAAGCTGTGTCAGACGGCGTTGGGCGTAGACGAAGGGGAGCAATTCGACCGGATGTATGAGCTCGCGGTGGCCGAGTACAACACCTTCCCGATGGAGCGTTCATACCCGTACCCGGGCATCTGTGAACTGCTTGACGTATTGGCCGAGCGCCAGATCCCCCTCGGCGTGGCCAGCAACAAGCCCCACGCCTTTGCTGCCAAGATCATCGAGACGATGTACGCCCGCTGGTCGTTCGTGAAGGTGGCCGGCTACCAGGAGGACGTCCCCCGCAAGCCCGATCCCGCCTCGGTGTTGGCCATCGCGGTCGAGATGAACCTGCCCGCCGAGCAGATCGCCCTGGTGGGCGACTCCACCGTCGACATGGAGACGGCCCGCAACGCCGGCATGATCCCCATCGGCGTCTCCTGGGGTTTCCGCGGCCCGGACGAACTCGATCAAGCGACCCGCATCATCAACCACCCCGCCGAGCTACTCGACCTCGTCCGCAGCTGATGCTCTCCTCACGCAGACCGGCGTCCTGTCGCCTCCAGAACGGGTGGACCGAAGTGCGCAGGTCCTTCTCTGGAGATCCCTGAGGGAGATGCGCGGCTCACTCCCTGTCACCTTCGGGCAGACAGGAACCACAAGGCAAAGGGAAGGGGCTCGGGGCTGCCTATTGACGGGCGCTACCAAAAGTAAGCCAGCGGAAGTAAGCCCATTCCCCCCGCGGTATCGCTGATCGCGAGCGTGGCCCTACGTTCCGGTTCTCACGTCATGACGTTCTGCACGTACCTCCTCATCCGATGGTGCGACCTCTCCTGCTGCGTGCAGGCGGCTCCTCCATGCCGGCAGACGCCGCTGTTCGGAGGGATTTGCTTGACGGGTGTGGGCCGCTCCAGCCAAAATGTTGGGCGTTTGGGAGGAGGGTAGGTTGCCAGGACGGCGGGGAGGGACGCCTTCCGCCAGATCAATTGCGGGGTCTTCCCGTCATCGGCTTTCGGGCGAATACGCGTGGAGCACCGTCGGGCAGATTCGGAGAAGGAGGAATGGACAGATGAGAGGGCGTGGATTGTGGAGGATGTGCGTGGCTGCGGTGGTCTTGCTTGTCTCGGTACCGGCCCTGTCGCAAGAGTGCATTAGCTGGGTCAAAAAGCTCCCTGAGCC
The DNA here is from genome assembly GCA_964390905.1 of uncultured Planctomycetales bacterium. Lineage (GTDB taxonomy): Bacteria > Planctomycetota > Phycisphaerae > UBA1845 > JAFGLZ01 > JAFGLZ01. The sequence goes on from CAYMLO010000012.1 coordinate 83,636, forward strand.
TCGCTCTGGCCATGTGATGGCTTACGACAGCGCGCGCGGGGTAACCGTACTGTTCGGGGGGATCCTCGGTCAATCCGTTGGTCAAACCGTTGACGGCACAACTTGGGAATGGGATGGCGCGACATGGGAACTCCGGAGCACCTCGGGTCCGTCGCCATACTCTGGATACGCGATGGCGTACGACAGTGCCCGCGGGGTGGCCGTCCTGTTTGGCTGGAGCGACTCTAGTGGCAAGACGTGGGAATGGGACGGCACGACATGGACGCTTAGGAGCAGCACAGGTCCGTCGTTTCGTTCCAGCCACGCGATGGCCTACGACAGCGCCCGCGGCGTGACCGTCTTGTTTGGTGGCGGATACTACGACCATTCAGGTGAGGAACCTGAGCTGATCACCAACGGCGAGACGTGGGAATGGGACGGGACGACATGGACGCTTAGGAGCAGCACGGGCCCGTCGCCTCGTTATGGCCACGCGATGGCCTATGACAGTGCCCGCGGCGTGACCGTCATCCACGGCGGGTACGATGGCCAGACGGCAGGGGGCAAGGACGACGAGACGTGGGAATGGGATGGGACGACATGGACGTTCCGGAGCGACTCAGGCCCCGGGCTCATGTGGCTTCACGCGATGTCGTACGACAGCGCTCGCGGGGTAACCGTCCTGTTGGAGGACGGTTCTCCCGATACATGGGAATGGGATGGGACGAGCTGGACGCTCCGGACGAGCGTCGGCGCGCCGTCGCGCTGGAGGCACGCGATGGCTTACGACAGCGCCCGCGGGGTAACTGTGCTGTTTGGTGGACTGTTGAGCAGCAGTGCCAACCCAATAGGCGACACGTGGGAATGGAACGGGACGACATGGACGCCCAGGGGCAACTGTCCGTCCGAACGAGGTCGCCACGCCATGGCGTACGACAGTACTCGCGCCGTGACTGTGTTGTTCGGTGGGTTGCAACCGCCCCACAGGTTCGGGGAGACATGGGAATGGAACGGGACGACCTGGACGCTCAGGAGCAGCGACGGCCCGTTGCCTCGCTTCGACACCGCGATGGCCTACGACAACACACGCGACGTGACGGTCCTGTTCGGAGGGAACGCTTGGGATGGGAGTTCGGCCTACAACGGCGAAACATGGGAATGGGACGGAGCGACCTGGACGCTCAGGAGCAGCACTGGTCCCTCGCCACGCTACCGTCACGCGACGGCTTACGACAGCGCCCGCGGCGTGACGGTCCTGTTCGGAGGAGATGACGCAGGTTCCGGTTACCTGCAGGATACGTGGGAGTGGGACGGCACGACCTGGACGCTCAGGAGCAGCAGTGGCCCCTCGCCGCGCTACCACCACGCGATGGCTTACGACAGCGACCGCTTCGTGACAGTCCTGTTCGGAGGGCGTGGAGCTTCCGGTTACCTGAACGATACGTGGGAGTGGGACGGCACGACCTGGATACTCAGGAGTAGCAGCGCCCCCTCACCGCGCTACCGTCACGCGATGGCTTACGACAGCGCCCGCGGCGTGACAGTCCTGTTCGGAGGGGATGACACGGATTCCGGTTACCTGAACGATACGTGGGAGTGGGACGGCACGACGTGGACAATTGCCAGCAGCAGCGGCCCCTCGCCGCGCTACGGCCACGCGATGGCTTACGACAGCAGCCGTGGCCAAACCGTCCTGTTCGGTGGATGCCATGGGGGTGGCGGAACCCATGATTTCGATGACGATACATGGGAATGGACGCGGTTCTGCCCCGCGCTGAAGCTAATAGTCATCAATGGCAACTGCGGGAGTGTCGAGCTGGACCCGAACGATCCAAACCTTCCCTCGTACCTGTATCGCCCGGGCACGGAGGTTACACTGACGGCCAACCCCGAATCCGGCATGGCGTTCTACTGCTGGTGGATCGGAGACCCGAAGCATGTACTCATTCCGGGCTTTGGGTCAAGCGACGCAAACGGCACCATAACAATCTTGATCACTGAGGATGTGTCGGTAACGGCGTGGTTCCACGACCCAAGCATTCCTGTCTTCACGTGTGGTCAGACACCGGTGCTCACGCTTGCCCTCGCGGCAACGGTGATGGGCCTAATGAAGCTGACGGGCAGCAGGCGGCGAGTTAGCTAGCGACGGAGGACGTGGCCTGTGGATTCACCACAGGAATCACCGCGAGGAGCGGAAAGGGAGGAAAGGACGGGAGGAAAGGGGAGGAAAGGGGGTCAGGCTTACTTCTTGACGGGGACGGCGTGGAGGCTATCCTGAGCGCATGCCCAGACGCCTTCGAATCGATCTCGGTGGCATTGTCTATCACGTCCTCAACCGGCGAGCGGGCC
>CAYMLO010000013.1:0-69064 GCA_964390905.1 uncultured Planctomycetales bacterium
TACAAGCTGAGCATCCACTCGGGCAGCGACAAGTTCAGCGTCTATCCGATCGTGGCCCGGCACGCCGGCGACCTGGTGCATCTCAAGACGGCCGGGACGAGCTATCTCGAGGCGTTGCGGGTGATCGGTCAGGTTGACGCCGAGTTGTTCGGCCAGATCTACACGTTCGCGTACGACCGATACGAGCAGGATCGCGCGAGCTACCACGTCTCGGCCGAGCTGGCGGGGCTGCCCGCGCCGTCAGACCTGTCGGCCGACCAGATGCCCGGACTGCTCGACCGGGTCGACACGCGTCAGGTATTCCACGTCACGTTCGGCTCGGTGCTGACGACGAAGAACGACGGGGGGGATTGGCTGTTTCGCGATCGGTTGCTGGCGGCGTTGGAGGCCAACGAGGAAGCGCACTACCAGGCCCTCGTCGCCCACATCGGCCGACACATGGCACCCTTCGCGGTCGCGTGAAGCGATCGCGCGGTAGAGAGGAGGAACCATGGCTGACATCAAGGACTCGTTCGACATCACCGGTCAGGTCATCGCCGTCACGGGCGGCGGGGGCGTGCTGTGCAGTGCGATGGCCAAGATGCTGGCCGCGCACGGGGCGAGGCTGGCCGTCATCGACTTGTTCGAGGACAAGGCCCAGGCCGTCGTAGACGAGATTACGGCGGCCGGCGGTCAGGCCATCGCCGTCAAGTGCGACGTGCTCGACCGCGACAGCGTCGAGCAGGCCTGCACCGCCATCGTCGACGCTTTCGGGCGCGTCGACGTCCTGATCAACGGGGCCGGCGGCAACAAGAAGGAGGCCACCACCAGCCCGGACATGCCCTTCTTCGACCTGCCCGCAGACGCGGTCCGATGGGTGTTCGACCTGAACATCATCGGGACGGTCCTGCCCAGTCAGGTCTTCGGCAAGGTGATGGCGAAGCAGAAGCGGGGCAACATCCTGAACCTATCGAGCATGTCGGCCTTCAAGCCGCTGACCAAGGTGCTGGCCTACTCGGCCGCCAAGGCGGGCGTGAGCAACTTCACGATGTGGTTGGCCGTCCACATGTCGCAGAACTACTCGCCCGACATCCGCGTGAACGCGCTGGCCCCGGGCTTCTTTTTGACCGAACAGAACCGGTTCCTCCTCACTGACGAGGGCACGGGCGAGCTGACGCAGCGCGGCAAGCAGATCATCGATCACACGCCGATGGCCCGATTCGGCCAGCCGGAAGACCTGCTCGGGACGGTCCTGTGGTTGCTGAGCCCCGCATCGGCGTTCGTCCATGGGGCGGTCGTTCCCATCGACGGGGGTTTCAGCGCCTACTGCGGCGTGTGAGCGATCGCGGTCCGACGGGCAATCCGCTCGCGTGTGGACCGATCCGGCGCATCGTCGTTTCGCGTCGCCGCGTGCGGCGAGTAGAAGGCGCAGGGCGTCTCATTGGCGAGCTACGCTTCTACTGTGTGTGTCCGCCCCAACCGAAATGCCTCGCAAGCGAACCGTCACCGATCCCGCGGCAGCAACTACCGTCCTCGGCCGGACAGGCCTGGCCGTCTCGCGGATGGCCCTGGGCGGGTTCGACGCCCTCGACCAGGCCGGGTTCGAGCGTGCCATCGAGCTGGGCATCAACTTCCTGATCAGCTTTGGCGGTTACGAAAGCGAGCAACGGGCCATCGGGCGTGCCGTCCGTCAGGTGAGCCGCGAAGCCACGGTGTTGGCCACGGGGACGGCGGGTCGATCGCCCTCGTCGGTCCGGCGGGACCTCAAGCGTTCGCTGGCCGCCCTTGGGACCGATGTCGTCGACGTCTTCTACCTGTATCACGTGACGTGCGACGCCTGGCCGCGAATCTGCGGCGCTGGCGGCGCGCTCGAACAGCTGTCCCGAGCGCGACGCGCCGGACGGGTTCGCTTCATCGGCGTGACGGTCCACAACCGCGACCTCGCCCGGCGGATCATCGCGTCCGGCGAGATTGACGTGGTCAACCTCCGCTACAGCCTGGCCCACCCGGGACACGAGACCCGCGTCCTGCCGGCTGCCGCGGATCACGATTGCGGCGTCGTCGCCTACTCTGCCCTCAAGTATGGAGCCCTCATCACGCGACCGGAAGGCTGGCCTGCCCGACGACGCGTGCCCACGCCATCGGAGTGCTACCGGTTTGTCCTCAGTCATCCCGCCGTTCACGTTGCGTGGGTGGGCGCCCGCAACGTCGAGCAAGTCGAGGCGAACGTTGAGGTGATCCGGCCGTTTGTAGCCCTACCGTCAGCGACCGAACGTCGGCTCCGTCGGTTCGGCGCCTACGTCCACGACGCAGCCGTCGTCCGACCCGCGGGTCCGACCGGCAGGCGATCACCGCGCAAACGTCGCTGAGGAGGCGTCAACGGCCCGCTGAGGGGAGGGGCTGCCTGGGCGACCAGGTGAAGGTTCGTTTCCGGCTCAGGCTCAGCGCCTGGGTGTTCGAGCCGATGTAGTGGTTGCTGAGGTAGCGGCTGCCGGCGCCCCCGCGGCTGAGGATCAGGGCGTTCTTCGGCCCGGCACCGACGTACGTACGTTTGGGCAGAAGGCCGCGGTCGCGGGTTACGTCGAAGGGCACCCAGCCGTAGGGCGGTAGGTAGACCTCGGCCCAGCGGTGATACACCGTGTCGATCACGGGCCACGACGCCCCCAGCTTCCGACGGAAACACGTCCCGCCTGCGAACCGCGTCGGGATCTTGACGGCCCGGCAGAGCGCACAGAACAGGTAGCTGAACTCCGAGCAGCTGCCGTTCTTCCGTCGCAGCACGGTCGAGGCGGGGTCCCACCGACCGTCGCGCTTGTACGTCATCAGTGCGACGAAGTCGTGAAATGCCATGACCCGATCCAACAGGTTGCGGTGCGGCTCGGCCAGCTTGGCGGCCGTCTTTTTGATCTCGGGCGACTCGAGGTCGTAGACGTACTTCAGGTTGGTCGTGTACTGCTCGCGGATCGCCTTCGGGATGTCGGTCAGCGTGCCGACGCGTTTGCGATCGAGTGGGATCCGATGGTCGGGACGGATGATGACGTCGCACCTGAAGCCCACTTCAACCGATTCGCGCGGGCCGATCCGCGGCAGCGTGATTCGACAGATCTTCTGACCGTATTCGTCAGTCACCTCGTTGGCTTCGTACGCGCTCTTCAGCAACATCTCGAACGTTTGGATCGTCTGGTAGGGGCAGTCTTTCGGGATCGGAATGTGGACCCGGACGTTCTTGAGCTCAGCGTCGGTCCTGTTCGTGAGTTGGTACCGGCAGCGGACATGGTAGGCGTGGGTCTTGTCGGTGGGGGGGGCGGCTTCAAGCGACGCGGCAGAACACACAGGAACAGTCAGCAGCAGAATGCACAGGCGGAAGGCATTGGCCATGGCCCGATTATAGCGACCCGCGGGCTGCGGTTCGACATTTGGCGCAGTTACCCGTTCCATTTCGAGCGGATGTGGTTTCTACTGTACGCCGTCATGATCGCGGGCAAGAACATCATCTGCATCGCCAGCAACTGGTTCTTCGATCCGACCAGCAAGCATCAGGTGATGAAGCTGCTGGCCGAGCAGAACCACATCCTGTGGGTGAACTACCACGGTTCGCGTCGGGTGACCGCGTCGGCCGGCGACCTGAAGACGGTCGTCCACCGGCTGGGGCAGTTCCTCACCGGGCCCCGGCAGGTCGCCCCGACGATCACGGTGCTGACGCCCGTCGTCCTGCCTTTGCCGAGTTCGCCCCGCGTGCGGCGGCTGAACGGACGAATCCTGGTGCGCCAGATCCGCCGCGCGCTGCGGCGCCTGGGCCCTCGGCCCGTTCAGGTGTGGAGCTTCGCCCCCGACGTGTCGTTCCTGGCCGGGCGATTCGCCGAAGAACGTCTGGTCTACTATTGCGTCGACGAGTTCAGCGAGTTCGCGGGGTACGACGCCCCGACGATCCGTAACCTGGAACGCGAGTTGATAGGACGGGCGGACCTGGTCGTTACGACGTCGCAGCGGCTCTTCGCCAGCAAGCGTTCGCTGCATCCCCAGACCCATCTCGTGACGCACGGGGTGGATTGCGAGCACTTCGCCCGCGCGACCGATCCGACCACTGACATCCCCGACGACGTCGCCGATCTGCCCCATCCGATTCTCGGGTTCTTCGGACTGATCCAGGAATGGGTCGACCTCGATCTGCTCGCCGAGGTCGCCCGCCGTCGCCCCGGCTGGTCGATCGTGCTGATTGGGGAGTTGCGCGTCGATCGCCGGCCCGCCGCCACGCCGTCCAATCTGCGCTTCCTCGGCCGACGGGCGTATGACGACCTGCCCGGATATTGCCGGGCGTTCGACGTCGGGCTCATTCCGTTCCGCGTCAACGAGTTGACGCTCAACGTCAACCCGATCAAGCTGCGGGAGTACCTGGCGGCGGGGCTGCCGGTCGTCTCAACCCCCTTGCCTGAGGTGGCCGCTTACGCACCGATGGTCGAAATCGCCGACGGTGTTGACGCCTTCGTCGACGCATGCGATCGTGCTTTGGCCGGCGACACTCCCGAACGGATTCAAGCTCGCCAGGCCGCCATCCGAACCGAGACGTGGCGAGCCAAGGTCGAGCAGTTGTCTCAGCTCGTCGAGGACTGCCGGCAAGACGACGCCTGAACGGCGGCGGTGGGTACCGCCCTACGGCGCGACGAGGCAGCGTCGTTGGCAAGGAATCTCCGCCTTGGGGCGTCATATTGAGAATAAGGGATCTTGCAGTCTGGACAGACGGAGGACGGGCCGATGACCAACATCGCGGGCGACATCACCCAGCTCGTGGGCAACACGCCGCTTGTGGACCTGCCCAAGATCGGTGCCGGGCTGCCGGGCCGCGTGGTGTTGAAGCTCGAGTCGTTTAACCCGTGTTCGAGCGTCAAGGACCGGATCGGCCTGAGTATGATCGAGGCGGCTGAGCAGGCCGGCAAGGTCACCGCCGACACGGTCCTGATCGAGCCGACCAGCGGGAACACGGGCATCGGCCTGGCGTTCGTGTGTGCCTCGCGGGGGTACCGGCTGGTCTTGACGATGCCCGAGACGATGAGCGTTGAGCGTCGAAAGCTGTTGGCCGCTCTGGGGGCTGAGCTGATCCTGACACCGGGGAAGGAAGGCATGCCCGGCGCGATCCGCAAGGCGAAGGAGCTGGCCGAGTCCGACCCGCGCTACTTTATCCCACACCAGTTCGCCAACCCCGCCAATCCCGAGATCCATCGCACGACGACGGCAGAGGAGATCTGGACCGACACCGGCGGGGCGGTCGACGTCTTCGTGGCCGGGGTCGGCACGGGCGGGACGATCACGGGCGTGGCCCGGGCCCTCAAGGAGCGCAAGCCGTCGTCCAAGGCCATCGCCGTCGAGCCGGTCGGCTCGCCGGTCTTGTCCGGGGGCGAGCCGGGGCCTCACAAGATCCAGGGCATCGGCGCGGGTTTCATCCCCGAGGTGCTTGACACCGACCTGTTGGATGAGATCGTTCAGGTCGGGCACGAGGACGCCGGCTCGATGGCGCGTCAGCTGGCCCGCGAGGAGGGCATTCTGGCGGGCATCTCGGCCGGCGCGAACGTCTGGGCGGCGGTGGAGGTGGCGCGAAGAGCGGAAAGCGAAGGCAAGATGATCGTGACGGTCGTGTGCGACACGGGCGAACGCTACCTGAGCACGTGGCTGTTCGATGAAGAAAGCGAGGGATAGCGTGACGACGCATGGCGAGCCAACCGAGTTCAGCCCCCAGATGGACGACACCCGGGAGATAGCGCTGGCCTCCGTGGTCGACTCGCTCTGCGAGGTGACCGAAGGGCTGGCGCACGCCAAGACGCGGGGCAAGTGCCGCAGGGCCCTGCCGGAACGCAGCGCGCTGATCGAGATGGTCGAGCAGCTGCGAGCCGTGCTGTTTCCGGGGTACTTCGGTGTGTCGGATCTGAGTCAGGAGTCGATGAGATTCTACGTGGGGTCGGCACTGGACCGGGTGTTCGGCATCTTGCAGGAGCAGGTCAAACGGGGGTTCTGTTTCGTCTGCGGCGACGATCCGCACAATTGCCCGGAGGTCGAGCGCCGGGCGATTTCGGCGAGCCGGGATTTTGTCATGCGCCTGCCGGCCGTGCGACACATGCTGGCCACGGACGTCCAGGCTGCCTTCGAGGGTGACCCCGCGGCGACCAGTCCGGACGAGGCCATCTTCTGCTATCCGGGCGTCGTGGCGGTCACCAACTACCGGCTGGCCCATGAGCTGTACCGGCTGGGCGTGCCGCTGATCCCCAGGATTATCACCGAACACGCGCACAGCACGACCGGGATCGATATCCACCCAGGCGCGACGATCGGCGAGCATTTCTTCATCGACCACGGCACGGGCGTCGTCATCGGCGAGACGTGCGAGATCGGCAGGCGCGTTCAGATCTACCAGGGCGTGACGCTCGGGGCCAAGAGCTTTCCGCTGGACGAAAACGGCAAACCGCTCAAGGGAATCCCACGGCACCCGATCGTGGAAGACGACGTGGTCATCTACTCGGGGGCGACGATCCTGGGGCGTGTGACCGTCGGGCGCGGGTCCACGATCGGCGGCAATGTGTGGCTGACGCACAGCGTCCCGCCGGGCAGTCGGGTGACGCAGGCCCGGGCCAAGGAGGATGGTTTCGAAGCCGGGGCGGGCATCTGAGAAGCCGTCCGCGACGGAAGAACGAACCTGTCCCGTTTAATCTGCCCCGATCACAATCGTCCGTGACGCTTGTACCTTGCCGTACAGCTCCAGTGTGTCGTAGCTCGCCGTGATGGTGAACCGCTCTTGCTTTCCGGCGAGTTTGAGGTCCTTTGGCACTCGCCACGAGTACCCGCAGGTGCCGTCTCAGCCGAAGGGCATGACGCCCTCGGCCACACGCTTGCCGCGCGAGTTGGTGATGGTGACCTTGGGGTCCAAGGCCAGGTGGGTTTCGTAGCTGTGTGTCTTGCCGTCGCTGCTCTTGTACGTCTTCTGTTGCTTGCGCGTTGTGTCATTCAGGCCGCGGATCATGATGTCCAGGATCGGGTCCGTTAGGACGCCTTTCACCGCGATCTCGTCGCCGAGGGCGAATCGTTGATCCTTGGCCGGGCTGGCGAACATGACCGCCGGCTTGTTCGAGAAGTCCAAGACGAAAGGCGTGTCCTGGCGGATCTTGATCCCGTAGACGGGCGGGCGCCCCCGTCGATCCCGCGAATGCCCGTCCGAGTGGTAGTTGTTGGAGACGCGGACGTACAGGCGCCCGTACTCGATTCCCAGGCTACGCGGGTAGTAGTTGCCGACGGGCACCCGACACTGCCGGACCCTATCTGTGCCGCCATGCTCGTTGGCCTTCCCCACGGGAACCGACGTAGATTCAGACGAGAAGGATCCGGACACGCTAACCTTCGTCAGGTTTCGGCGGCCCGGACCGATCTCGAACACGCCGAATTTCCCCTGATAGGGCCGGACGACGATCTTGTCGCCCATCGGCGAGGCGGACAGACAATACCATGTGCCGTCGACGATCCGCATGCCGCCCAAGGTGTCCGCCCCCCGCCAGCGCTGTCGTCGCCGGTCGGGGGGGAGGAGCTTCAGGTCCAGGCTCGTGCCCGGGGCGTCGAAGCGCCCGGTGATCAGATACGGTTGGGCGAGCAGGGCGTCGTACTCCTCGCTGCCGATCCGTACACTGCCCTGCCATGCCACCGTGGCCACGAAGCAAATCGCAGCGTAGCCGCTCTCCGATTCGCTGAACCGGGGCAGGAGGCGGACGAGACGTTTGCCGAGGGTGGGACCAAAGTCCAGGTGTACGGTCAGATAGTCGAAGCAGACCAACTGCCTGGTTTCCCACTTGGGAACAACGCCCTTGGGGGGGGCCTTCATCGGACGCAGCACGCCGTCCTTCGTCAGGTCGCCGTCGCCGTTGGCGTCGACGTAGAGGCGATCGTGGCCCTTGCCGGTCCCGCCCGATTCGTCCAGGACGAAGGCACACCGCAGTCCGGTGGATGTATCCCAGTACGAGCGTCTGCCGAGGACGGCGCTCCCGTAGAGCGGCCGGCTCGACGTTAGCTTGGGATAGGCCTTGACCCGCTCGTCCGGTTCTGTTCGACACTTCTCAAGTTGCCCGCGCCACAGCGTGAGCTGGGGGCGTTTGCGTCCGACGTCGAACGGCGAGATCTGCTTCATCTCGAAGACCGCTTGCTCGGCCCCGGGCGCCAACGCTGATCCCCCCAGCGCCAGGAGTAGCCCAACGCAGACTACCCGCCCTTTCCGGATCATCGTTAGCATCCTCTTGGCAAGATGGACATTGGCATGAGCTTGCCCCGATGCGTCTCCCGCCTCCTGCCGATTCATGGTACCATTTTTTCTGTCCCGAGGGCATCCCGCTTCATGACGGTTCCCGATGTTGGTGCGCTCAGCCGAGCGGCACCCGGGTTCGGCGTTCGCTTGGTCCCAAGTGCCTTCCTCGGCGTACCACCAACACAGAGTCCTTGCCGCGGACACATCATGCCATAGAATGCGCAGCGCGAGTTCGGTGGAATCCACAGCGGGATGACCTCGTTTGTTGCATGAGAGGCCGAGGGGTGAGCCGCCAAGACGCAATCGAACCGACAGTGCGAGGCGCGGATCAGGGAGACGAACATGAGCGAGATGCAGAACCGCATCCGTCGTCCGACGACGAGGGCGTTGATGGTCATTCTACCGAGCGTGCTCTGGGCGGTGGGGTGTGCCTCGACCACGCGGGCGGCGGACGACATCCTGATCGCTGACTTCGAGGGAAAGGACTACGGCGATTGGAAGGTGACCGGTGAGGCGTTCGGGCCGGGACCGGCGCGGGGCACGTTGCCCCGTCAGATGGCCGTCAGCGGCTTCGAGGGCAAGGGGCTCGTCAACAGCTACTACAAGGGCGATGCGACCGCGGGCACGCTGACCTCACCGCCGTTCAAGATCGAGCGTTCGTACATCAACCTTCTGGTGGGTGGCGGCAAGCATCCGGGCAAGACGTGCGTTAACCTGCTCGTGGGGGGCAAGGTGGTCCGGACGGTGACCGGCCCGAACGATCGGCCGGGCGGGAGCGAGGAGCTGGACTGGCATTCCTGGGACGTCTCGGACCTTGTGGGCAAGACGGCCCAGATCCAGATCGTGGACCAGGCCACCGGCGGCTGGGGACACATCAATGCCGATCACATCACCCAGAGCGACACCAAAGCGGCCGTGGCAATGGAGAAGACCATGGAACTCGTCTGCAAGAAGCGTTACCTCAATCTCCCCGTCAAGAACGGTGCGCGCAAGCGGTGGGTCAGCCTCATCATCGACGGCAAGACCGTTCGAGAGTTCGACATCGAGCTGGCCGACAACAAGGTGGATTTCTGGGTCGTCCTCGACCTGACGCCGTTTAGGGGCAAGACGGCCACGCTCCAGGTCAGCGCCCTTCGCAAGGGCTCCAAGGCGCTCGAGATGATCCACCAGGCGGACGCAATCAAGGACAGCGAGGACCTCTACCAGGAGAAGTACCGCCCGCAGTTTCACTTCTCGTCGCGCCGCGGGTGGAACAACGACTCCAACGGCCTGGTCTACTACAAGGGTGAGTATCACCTCTTCTACCAGCACAATCCCTACGGGTGGAAGTGGGGCAACATGACCTGGGGCCACGCCGTCAGCAAGGACTTGGTCTACTGGACGGAATTGGAGGACGCCATCCACCCGGACAAGCTGGGGACCATCTTCTCCGGTTCGGCCGTCGTCGACGAACGGAACACCGCGGGTTTCCAGACGGGCGACGAGAAGGTCATCGTGTGCGTCTATACGTCGGCCGGCGGCAGGAACAGACTGTCGAAGGGACAGCCCTTCACGCAGTCCATCGCCTACAGCAACGACCGCGGCCGCACCTGGACGGTGTACGAAGGCAACCCGGTGCTCAAGCACATCAACAAGAGCAATCGCGACCCGAAGGTCATCTGGCACGAGCCCACGGGTCGGTGGGTGATGGTGCTGTATCTGGACGACAAACGGATGGCGTTCTTCACGTCGAAGGACCTCAAGTCGTGGGAGTCCCACAGCGAGCTGAAATGCTTCCACGAGTGCCCGGAGTTGTTCGAGTTGCCCGTGGATGGCAACAAGAAGACCAGCAAGTGGGTGCTCTACGGCGGCAGCTGCGACTACTTCCTCGGTCAGTTCGACGGCAAGCGGTACACGCCGGACGGCAAGCCCATCAAGTTCAACTACGGCAACTGCTTCTACGCCTCGCAAACGTTTAACAACGTCCCACCCGAGGACGGCCGGCGGATCCAGATCGCTTGGGGCCGGATCGGTCACAAGGACATGCCGTTCAACCAGATGATGGACTTTCCGGTCGAACTGACGCTGCGGACCACGGACGACGGTATCCGCATGTTCGCCGAGCCCGTCAAGGAGATCGCGCTGCTGCACGGCAAGAAACACGCCTGGCGGAATCGGGTGCTCGAGGAAGGCCAGAACTTCCTCGATGGTGTCACGGGAGATCTGCTCCACATCCGTGCCGAGCTCGACGTGGGCAGTGCCGACCAGGTGGGCTTCGTTATTCGGAGCGTGCCGGTGGTGTACGACGTCAAGGCGAAGCGGCTCGAATGCAAGGGCTGCAAGGCGCCGCTGGCGGCGGAGGAGGGCAAGATTCGGCTGGAGCTTCTCGTCGATCGCATGTCCATCGAGATCTTCGCCAACGACGGGCGGATCTACATGCCGGTGGGGGTGATCCCGCCGGACGACAACAAGACGCTCGAGGTCTTCGCCAAGGGGGGCACGGCGAAGGCGGCGTCGCTGACGGTGTGGGAACTCGAGTCGGCCTGGCACTGATTCGCCTTTGGCGTCGCCAGACGGGGAGGAGAAGCCTACCCATGAGACAACGAACAGGGGCATATATCATACCTGTGCTACTGCTTGCGTGTTGCGGGGCCGCCGTGCACGCCGGGGAAGTGCACTCGCCGGACGGCAACCTGGTGGTCCGCTTCGGCGTGACCCCATTCGAGGGAATGCACGGCTGCCTCGTCTACGGCGTCTCCTACAAGGGCAAGCCGATCCTGGCCCACTCGCGGCTGGGCCTTCGCGTCAAGGGCGCGCCGCTTGCCGGGGGGCTCGAGATCGTCGCGCAGTCAAGCAGTCAACATGACCGTACCTGGAAGCCCATCTACGGCGAGCGAAGCACGGTTCGAGATCGCTACCGTCAGGCAACCGTTAAGCTGGCCGACTTGAAGCCGCCACACCGGGCTGTCCATGTGACCTTCCGCGCCTACGACGAAGGGGTGGCATTTCGCTACACGATACCCAAGCAGGCCGGGCTTGGGCCTATACAGATTTCGGCGGAGCTTGGCGAGTTCCGCTTCCTCGGTGATCACGCCGCTTGGGCGGTCTACAGCGCCCAAGGGCGTTACGCGAGGGTCCCGTTGAGTAAGGTGAAACGCGGCTGCGAACGCCCGTTGACCATCCAGGTTGCCGACGACGTCTACGTGGCCATCGCCGAGGCCGGCCTCGTCGACTACGCCCGAATGAAGCTCGCGCCGCTGACGGGCAAGGCGTATTCGCTCGTGAGCGACCTGACCGGTGAGGTCAGGTCCGATCTGCCGCTGACGACGCCATGGCGGGTCATCATGGTGGCCGACAGCCCGGGTGAGCTCCTGGAGAACAACGACCTGGTCCTAAACCTAAACGAACCCTGCGCGATCGAGGACGCCTCGTGGATCAGGCCGGGCAAGGTCATCCGTGAGGTCACGCTGACGACGCAAGGCGGCAAGGCGTGCGTCGACTTCGCGGCGAAACACAACCTGCAATACGTCGAGTACGACGCCGGTTGGTATGGTCCCGAGAACGACCAGAAGGCAGACGCCCGGACGGTCGCGCTCGATCCCAGGCGGTCGAGAGGGCCGCTGGACCTGCCCGAAGTGATCCGCTATGCCAACCAACGGGGCATCGGCATCATCCTCTACGTCAACCGCCGGGCGCTGGAGCGGCAGCTCGACGAGATTCTCCCGCTCTATCGCAAGTGGGGCGTCAAGGGGCTCAAGTATGGCTTCGTGCAAGTTGGTTCGCAGCGATGGACCCGCTGGCTTCATATGGCCATCCGCAAGGCGGCCGAACACCGGCTGATGGTGGACGTCCATGACGAGTATCGTCCGACAGGCTACAGCCGCACCTACCCCAACTTCATGACCCAGGAAGGCATCGCCGGGGACGAGACCGCGCCCGCCAACGCGCAGACGCTGACGATCCTCTTTGCGCGGATGTTGGCCGGCGCGGGCGACAACACGATCTGCTACTTCGACGTCCGGGTGCCCCGCAACGCCAGCCACGCCTATCAGCTCGCCAAGGCGGTGTGCTTCTACAGTCCGTGGCAGTTTCTCTACTGGTACGACCGCCCGATGGGATCTCCCGGTGCGTCACGCAACGCCGACGGGAGCTACGGCCACAATGTCATCAGCGACGTGCCGGAGCTGGAGTTCTTCGATCACGTCCCCACCGTCTGGGATGACACGAAGGTCATCCACGGCCAGATCGGCGAGGTCGCCGTCATTGCCCGACGAAACGGCGAGAACTGGTTTGTCGGCTGTATGAACGCGGGGAAGCCGAGGACGCTCGATGTGCCGCTCCGCTTCCTCGAAGCGGGCAAGCGCTACGTCGCCCACATTTACTCGGACGACCCGACGGTCCAGACGCGCACGCACGTGAAGATCGAGCGTTTCCGGGTCGCGCGAGAGACAGTGCTGAAGGCCGCCATGTCTGCGAAGGGCGGCATGGCGGTGCGGATCTTGCCGGCTGGGGAACAGGAGAGATTTCCCGAATACCGCTAGCCGTCTGCGTCTGGCTCTTCGACATCCGGTGCCGTCTTCGGCAAGACAGTGTCGTGCAGAAATGAATTGCATGCGGCATGGACCTGACGACGTATTCAGGAGGTCGTAAGCCGGCTTCCAGCCGGCGCCACCGTTAGGCACGGGCTTTAGCCCGTGTGTGTCTGCGACGCCCGCGGCTCCCCCCTCCGCCCAAGCCGGCTTCAAGCCGGCTTGGGCGGAGGGGGGAGCGGTGGGTCGGGCCGCCCGCTCTGCACGGACTGAAGCCCGTGCCTAACGGCGGAGCCGGCTGAAGCCCGGCAAAGGCCTTGTCGGCCCCGCCGAGTTCGAGACTGGTTGCTCTGAGAGCATTACGCCGCGTACGACCACGGCGAAACAGAACTGACCGACCAAACACGGTAGTGGGAACCAACATGTTGCGATTCGAGTTGGCCTTCATTATTGCGATCGCCGTGTGTTCGTCGTTATCCGCGTCGAAGATGATCTGGCTGGAAGCGGAGCGGTTCGAACGTCATGGGGGATGGGTCAACGACGCGCAATTCGTCGACCAGATGGGCTCGCCGTACCTGCTGGCCAACGGAATCGGCGAGCCGGTGGAGGATGCCGCAACCCGTGTCGCTCTGCCAATGCCAGGGCGGTACCGCCTTTGGGTCCGCGCCAGGGACTGGATACCGGAGCATCATCCCGGTCGGTTTCAGGTGCTGCTGGATGGCCAAGCCGCGAAGCTTGTCTTCGGCGCGAGCGGCGGGCCCGGCTGGCGTTGGGAGGACGGCGGGGTCCATGAGCTGTCGGGTGAGATCGAGGTGTCCCTGCGCGATCTGACCGGCTACTACGGCCGGTGCGACGTGCTCGTTCTGAGCAGTGATCTCGATTGGACCCCGCCGGCCGACGTCGAGGCGATCGCCGAGCTCCGCGAGAAGCACGGGGGCGTCAGCCGGAAGATCGAGGACCACCCCGCCCGCGACGTCGTCGTCATCGGGGGCGGGCTTGCCGGTTGCACGGCCGCGGTCGCCGCCGCACGAAACGGCGCCAGCGTTGCGTTGATCCAGAATCGCCCCGTGCTCGGCGGGAACGCCAGCCCCGAGATCCTCGTCCCGCCCGTCGGCGTCTGGCCACACATGAAGCGGGATCCCCTGGACCCGCGCGAGACGGGGCTGGTCGAAGAGTATCGCACCGAGGGCAACCAGCGCGTCCGCGAGGGGAAGCTCTACGCGAAGCGCCTGATGCGCTTCGTCCGCCAGGAGCCCGAGCTGCACCTCCACCTGAACACACACGCCGTCGACGTCGAGATGGCCGACGGCTCGAAGAAGGTGATCGCGGCGGTGCTGGCCATTGACGTGAATACGGGCCAGCGCATGCGGATTCCGGGCCGGATCTTTATCGACTGCACCGGAGACGCCGTGATCGGCGCGGCTGCCGGCGCGGAGTACCGCCACGGCAAAGAATCCAAATCGATGCACAACGAGCCTTGGGCGCCGGAGCACCCGAACAAGCGGACCATGGGAAACGGCCTGAAGTACTATCACCGCGACACGGGCAAGCCCCAGCCGTTCGAGGCCCCTCCGTGGGTCCATGCGTTCCCGGACTGCGATGACTTCGCCCCGGGTCGGCATCCGCGTTTGGTCAAGGGAGACGCCGTCGGGTACCAATGGCAGATCGAGCTCGGCGGGATGCGCGACACCATCGCCAACGCCGAGGAGATCCGCGACGACCTTCTACGCCTGATCTACGGACTGTGGGACCACACGAAGAACCACTGTCCGAAACTGAAGGCAAAGGCCGCGACGCACAAGCTGGTCTGGGTCGGGCATGTTGCGGGCAAGCGGGAGAGTCGCCGCCTGATCGGCGACTACGTCCTGACGATGAACGACATCGGCAACCAGACGCTCTTTGCCGACCGAGTGGCCTATGGCGGGTGGTGCACAGACGACCACTACTCTGAGGGGTTCTTCTACGACGGCTCGTTCGCCAGGCATCAGGATCTCAAGACGTATGCCTACACGGGCTTGCCCTATTCCATCCCGTTCCGCTGTCTGTACTCCAGGAACGTCGAGAACCTGATGATGGCCGGGCGAGACATCTCCGCTACGCATCTCGCGCTTTCGAACACTCGGGTCATGCTGACCTGTGCCGTCATCGGTCATGCCGTCGGGACCGGCGCGGCGATGTGCCTCGAGAAGGAGACGACCCCCCGCGGCGTTTACAGGGAACACATCCAGGCGCTCCAACAGCGGCTCCTGAAGGAGGGGGCCCACATCATCGGCCTGCGGGCGAACGATCCGCGCGACCTGGCTGGCAAGGCCAGTCTGACGGCCTCCAGCGAGCGAACCGTCCAGGGCGAGCGGATGGCTGCCGCCAACGTGACGAGCGGCTTCGACCGGGCGGCAGGTGGCAAGGCCAACGCCTGGGCGCCAGAGCCGGATGCGTCCGGGCCCCACTGGATCGAGCTGTCCTGGGAGGCACCCGTCACACTGAATATGGTTCACGTGGTCTTTCAGACCGCGCGGCTGGCGCCCAAGCAGTTCAAGGTTCAGGCGCGTGCGGAGTCTGCATGGCGGGCGGTTGCCGATGTTGACAGGAACCGCCATCGTCGCCACGTGCTTGGCTTGGATCGGATCACCACGGCGAAGCTTCGGCTGGTGCTGTCCGAGCCCGTTGGGGTCTGTGAGATTCGCGTCTACGACGAGCCGCAGCGTTTGGTCGATGCTGCACGTCGCGCTCACCATACGATGCGTCTGCCGGACAAGGGCCCCTGGCTGCCCTGGAGCGAAGGCGAACTCGCCAAGATGACCTACCGGGGCATCGTGCTCGACGCAGACGAGGCCGACCGGGTGGGTGATTGGGTCCACTCCACCTGGGCCGAGCCGTTCGTCGGCGATGGCTACCTTCATGACGGCAACGTCGAGAAGGGCAGGAAGGCAATCCGATTCGCCCTGCAGGTCCCTGCCCCCGGGACATACGAGATCCGCTTGGCCTACGTCCCGCACACGAACCGGGCGAGCAACACGCCCGTCACCATTCGGTTCGCGGGAGGCGAGAAGACGGTTCGGATTGACCAGCGCAGCAAGCCCCCGATCGGCGGGTTGTTCGTTTCGCTCGGAACGTACAAACTAGACCGACAGTCAACGGTGACCGTTGCCAACGACGACACCAACGGCTATGTCGTCGTTGACGCCCTACAGCTGATTGCCCGGGACGATGCCGAGAAGATTCAGGAAGACTAACCGAGGATGACAGACGCAGTGTCCGCACGTCGTGTGAAGGGATGCGTGACAGATTCGGCGGGACATCTTGGGGTGCCCCGTTCTTCGCTCCCTCTCGCGGTACGCGAGAGGGAGCGAAGGGCGGGGGACGGAATCGGGCCGCGAGAGCGAGTTCACTGTCCATTCCGTCCCCCACCCTTTCCGAGCGCCGCGTCCCGCGGCACTCGAAAAGGATGGGGCACCCGGTGATTGCTCGGGGCGATGCCGAGAGGAGTCGGGAAGACCAACCGAAGACGAGGAACCGTAGAACACAGGGAGCACGATCATGCGCAGGCGTTCGACCGTACTTGTCAGCACGTTCCTGCTTGTGGGCGGCGGAGCGGGGCTCTTTTTGGAGGCTGCAGCCCAAGGCGCTTCGCCGACCGCACCACAGGGGCCGTACAAGCCCGACTTCGAAGCGCTCAAGAAGCACAACGCGGCGCCCGACTGGTTCCGGAACGCCAAGTTCGGCATCTACTTCCACTGGGGCGTCTACTCGGTGCCGGCCTTCGGCAGCGAGTGGTACCCGCGCAACATGCACATCAAGTCCCGCGGTGAGTACAAACACCACCTGGCCCAGTACGGCGACCCGTCGAAGTTCGGGTATCACGACTTCGTGCCGATGTTTAGGGCCGAGAAGTTCGACGCGGAGGCATGGGCGCGCCTGTTCAACAAGGCCGGCGCGCGGTTCGCCGGTCCGGTCGCCGAGCACCATGATGGCTTCGCGATGTGGGCCAGCAAGCTGACCCCGTGGAACGTCAAGGACATGGGCCCGAAGCGCGACATCACCGGCGAGCTGGCCAAGGCCATCCGAAAGTGGGGCATGCGCTTCGTCGCGACGTTTCACCATGCACGCAACAACCAGCACCAAATCGTCAAAGGCGGCAAGCAGGTCTGGACGGGCCACTACCCGCGCGTGGAGGGTTGGCCGACCGTCTCGGAGGACCCGAAGCTCCGCATGCTCTACGGCAACCTGCCCCGCAAGGAGTTCCTCGAGCTGTGGAAGGGCAAGCTGATCGAGGTGATCGACACCTACCGGCCGGACATCCTGTGGTTTGACTCCTGGTTCGATGAGATCCCGTCCAGCTACCAAACAGAGTTTCTGGCGTACTACCTCAACCGCGCTCACCAATGGGGCAAGGAGGTCGTGGTCACCGTCAAGCAGCGCGACCTGCCCCACGAGATCGCGGTGGAGGACTTCGAGAAGGGCCGGGCCAACCGCCTCACCGACTTCGTCTGGCTGACGGACGACACGATCAGCCGTGGCTCATGGTGCTACACCAAACGCCTGCGGATCAAGAGCACGGACGAGGTGCTCGACACGCTCATCGACATCGTCAGCAAGAACGGCATTCTGCTGTTGAATATCTCCCCGAAGGCAGATGGCACGATCCCGGAGGACCAACGGAAGGTGCTGTTGGGCATCGGAAAATGGCTGAGCAAGTACGGCGAGGCGATCTACAACACGCGCCCCTGGCTGGTCTTCGGAGAGGGACCGACGCGTTTGAAGAAGGGGGGCCACTTCGTCAAGATGAAGGGCGGCTACACGCCGCAGGACGTACGCTTCACCCGAAGGGGCAGTACGATCTACGCGGCTGCACTCGGGTGGCCCGGTGAGGGCAAGCAGCTCGTCTTGAAGTCCTTCGCCAGGGCCAAGCTCGAGGGCGATCTGAAGATCGTCAAGGTGTCGCTGTTGGGCAGCGATCAGGCCGTCTCGTGGACATGGCACGATCAGGGCCTGGCCCTGACAATGCCCAGCCAGAAAGTGGATGACATGGCCGTCGTCTTCAAGATCGAGACGACGGGGTCTGCAGCCCTCCGCTAGTACCCTGCAGCAAAGAACCGACGCCGTGCTCCACTTCCGTCGCGCGTTTCTCACGGAAACGCCCAGCCGGCCCGTGTCAGATTCAACTGGTTGCTTCCCCTTCGTGACCGGCTAGAATGCGCGTCCCTTCCGTAGGTCACAACAGAGGAGGCGCTCAATGAGCTTGAGCTTGCGAATTCGTCTTAGCGTGATGATGTTCTGCACCTACGTGATCTGGGGGGCGTGGGTGCCCCTCCTTGGACGCTACCTGATCGACTTTTTGCACTTCAGCGGGTGGCAGTGGGGTCTGATTCTGGCGACGGGCGCAATCGCATCCGTCACGGCCATGTTCCTCAGTGCCCAGATCGCGGACCGATGGATTGCCTCCGAGCGGCTCATGTTCATCAGCCATCTGCTTGGCGGGATCCTCATGTTCGTCGTCGCGCGGCAAAACGAGTTCGTGCCGTTCTTCCTTGCGCTACTGGCCTTCTCTATTTGCTACATCCCCACGGTTTCGCTGGCGAACTCGATCAGTTTCGAGCACATGCCAGACGCCCAACGTGATTTCGGGGGGATCCGGGTCTGGGGGACGATCGGATGGATCGCTGCGGCGTGGCCGATTTTCTTCGCCCTGCGTGGCGTAGAAGGCGAGGCCCTGAAGACCGCCCTGAAGTCGACGTTCTATCTGGCAGGTGGCGCTTCGTTCTTCCTGGCCTTCTTCTGTCTGCTCCTCCCACATACGCCGCCGAAGAAGGAGGCTACACAGGCGTTTGCCCCGTTCAAGGCGCTCTCGCTGCTGAAGATGCCGGCCTTTCTGGTCCTGATCATTCTGACGCTGAGCGATTCGGGGGTGCACCAGTGCTACTTCGCGTGGACCAGCCCGTTTCTGGCCACGCTGGAAGTCCCCGACGAGTGGATCATGCCGGCGATGAGCGTCGCGCAGGTCGCCGAGATCTTCACCATGGCCGCGATGGGGTGGTTCCTCAGCCGACTCGGCTGGCGGAAGATGCTGTCACTCGGCGTCTTCGCGCACGTGATCCGCTTCGCCATCTACTCGTACAGCGCGGGCCATCCGGACCTGGCGTGGCTCGTCATCGCCAGCAACGCCGTTCATGGTGCGGCGTATACCTTCTTCCTGGCCGTCGTATACGTCTTCGCCGAGGAGTTCTCGCCGAAGGACGTGCGGGCCAGTGCGCAGATGTTGGTCAACCTCGTGATCCTCGGGCTCGGGTCGTTCCTGTCCAGCCTGCTGTGGGGGCACCTGGGCGACGTCTACAGGGACCCCAGAACGGAGGTGATCGATTACGGCGGGCTGTTCATGGTGCCCACGATCTGGGCGCTGATCACCGCCGTGGTGTTGCTGCTGACCTTCTGGCCTCCCGAGAAGCCTGCCGACAGCGACGAGGACGGCTCGGATTCCGGTCTCGGCGAGGGCGAAGCCCAGGTCGAAGAACGGCTCCGGGACCTCGGTTACATCGAGTAGCCTGGGCCAGAGGTCGACCCCGCCTCGTCGACGTGTCTGCCGTTGGGAGCAGAGCCTGAAAGGAAAGGCAAATGGGCTTGGCTCATGACGCCGGCTGGACCGTGCCGATCGATCGGCCGTTCTATCCGCCGCTGCCGTGCCATTACCGCAACGTCGAGTCCCACTTCGTCTTCTTCAGGACCGACCCGCGTGCGGTTGGGCAGCTGCTTCCCGAACCCCTGAAGGCGTCCGAGGATGGGGATTGCGTCGTCTGCGGCATGGATGTTCCGTTCTCCAGCAACTATGGATGCTTCCAGGAAGCGTTCATCTTGGAGAAGTGCGCCTTCCGCGATCAGACAGGCTGGTTCTGCTCGCACGTCTTCCACAACGGGCCGGCGGGCATTGCCGCGGGGCGTGAGATCTATGGCACCCCCAAGTTCTGGTCTGACCTAGAGGCGAAGCGCTCGGGCAGCGTGATGGCGACGACGGCGAGGATGGGTGACGCACCTGCCCTCACCATCGAGTCGACGACGGATGAATCATGTGGGCTCGAGGATATGCCCGTGCTGACGCCATCTTGGCGCCTCAAACTCATTCCTCGCGCTGACGGGCCGGGCCTGGCGATCAAGCAGTTGATCGACGGGGCCGCGGCCGCGAAGGATACCCAGGTACACGCGATGAGGAAGGGAACAGGCACGGTTCAGTTCCATGCTGGGCCTCTCTGCGACCTGACAGGGCTTCGACCGCTGCAGTATCACGACGCCTTCTACATTGAATCGAGCTACACCGAGACCTTTGCCCGAATCGAGTATGACTACCTGACACCCTCGTAGCGAGGCTGGGCCAATCTCGTCCACTTTCCCTTCGGCGTGTCATCAGTGACAAGAAGGGACGGAGCCATATCACGGAAGGAGCTGACAGATGTGGGGAGTCCTCCGAAGACTGGTCCTGATCCTGCCGATGGCGTGCATGTTCGGACCTTCTGGGGTGGCTGCTGATCAGACGCCCCGGTCACATCCGACGCCGCCGCTGATCTCGAAGCTGTCGGCGCCTCGCGAGGTCTTCAACGAAGGCGCAACCTTCGTCGTGAAGGTCCGTCCTGCAACCGAAGGCAGCGTCCATTTCGCCATCAAGACCTACGCAGGCAAGACGGTCTGGACGCGAACAGCCGATCTGGTGAACGCAACGGCGACGGTAGTCCTGAAAGGCGACGAAGCCTCCAAGCTGGCCAAGGGCAGCCGCGTCCTTGTCGCGACGGTCAATGACAAGGCGGACAAGAGCGCCTACCTTGGGATTCGTCTCCGTGGGCGTGTCTTTCGGAACGTCCGCCAACCGCCGAGCGATCTCCGCGCCGGCGACGAGATCATCATCACCGATCTTTCGCGCGTCGAGCCGGCCGAGGCGATCTCCGACCGAAGCGAGAAGGGCACGTGGTGGCGCCGACGGTACGCCGTGCCTGGTGGAACCGAAGGGCGTTCACTTCTGTGCGTCGAGGAGCAAGACCTGGAAACCCCGAAGCGCTGCCTGGCGCCCCAGCTCAGACTGCCGCTCGATCTGAAGGGCTGGTATGAGATCTGGGTCCAGACCTATCGTCATCGCGAGAACGGCGGGGTGGACGTGCGTCTGTCGGGCGAGAAGTACTTCCTGCACATCGATCCGCTTCAGGTGTGCACCATCAAGGAGCTGCCGGAGCCGCGGTACGGCGTCCTGGTCGACGTTTTGTATCGATCCGCCGATCTGACCGGACAGCACCTGGTCTTTCAGCAGCCGTTCGGTACCTATGAAAGTGCGAGCAAGCTGTGCAACGCGTCGCTGGCCGGCGTGCGACTCATCAAGCTGTCCGACGAGCAGGTGGGACGTATCAAGGCGGCGCGCGTGCGGACGGACACGCGCACTATCGGCTTCGACAACGACGGGTTCAGCTACTTCCATCGATGGGCCGAACACGATCCGGCCTGTATCGCTCGACTGCTCGAGCCGCTCCGGAACGCGAGCGTGTCCTTCTTGAATTACTCGCTGGGGGGGCTGGGCGGGCTCTACATTCCGACGCCTTACACCGGGCTGTATCAGATGCGGGGCCATACGCGGCACGGCGACTACCGCGCCAACGCCTTCTTCCGCTGGAGTTTCGACAAGAAGGTCAACATCGTCGACGTCCTGGCCGATCGGGCGCACGAGCTTGGGCTGAAGCTCTTCGTGTCGCTCATGATGGAACGCTGCTACTCGCCCGACCAGACCGTGCGTCGGCATCCGGAGTGGCGCATCAAGCGGGGCAGGGGTGTGTGGGACTACGCGTTGGCGGAGGTCCAGGACTACCAGATCGAGAAGTTCGCCTGGATCATGACCCATCACGAGATCGACGGCCTCATCGCCGACTACACCCGCTACGGCCACTACTTCAACGAGGACGAGCCCCGGAAGTTCGAGCACATGAACGCGTTCCTCCGGAAGCTGCGCGTTGCCACCGACAAGGTCAACGCCGCCAAGAAGCGGAAAGTCCTGCTTTGCGGCAGCTTCGGCGATCGGAGCCATCACCTGACCCACTGGGGGACCGGCAGGCTCGACGATCAGGGCCTGGACGTCAAGACGTGGCTCGAGGAGGGCATCTTCGACCTGCTCTTGCCCGAGGGGCCGACCGCGATGACGTTCGTCGAGATGGGCCGCCACAGCCGCACGAAGGTCTGGCCGCGCAAGGTCTGCTTCGTCGATCTGCCCGAGCACAAGTACCGCCGCGGGAAATGGGATCCCAAGGCGATCGAGAGGCAGGTCAAGTGGGCGTACGACCATGGGGCGCCGGGCGTCTTCTTCTTCAACCACGACACATGGACGACGTTGGGAAGGTTGGGATTCAAGAAGGAGCTGGCGCTGCGGACTCGGACCGATGAGGTCTATGGCCTTCGCGAGGGGCCGGTCGTCGCGTTCAAGACGTGGTATCCGAACCTGAAGGAGAGGGAAGCCCAACGGGCGGCCTTGAGGCCCGTTACGATTCCCATCGACGCCGGAAAAACTGTCAATGGGGAGCTGGTCATTCCGATTCCAAACACGTTCAAGGAGACAGTGACGGCCACGGTCAAGCTGTCCGCGTCGGCCAAGAAGCCGACACGCGCCTGGGAGGTCACGCCGCTGACCCGCTCCGCGGTCATCGAGCCGCGGAAACGTGGCGCCGTGTCGTTTCATATGGAGGGACGTGCTCGCGGGCAGGAATTCGTGCCATCCGCCGAGATTGGATTCTCCTCGAAGGGGCAGACCGTCTTTCGGCATCGACTCCCTATCCGTGCCGTATCGCATGCCGTCTGCAAGAAGGTGACAACGCCGCCGACCGTGGACGGACGGTTGAACGATTCGGTGTGGGCGGGCGCATTCGGCGATAACGCGCAGGCTTTCTTCCGGGTCGGCGAGTCGAGCGATAGGGCGGGCCGAGTCGTCATGGCCACCGCCTACGACGCCAAACACTTCTACATTGCGTGCAGCGTCTCCGGGATCGACGTGTCCAAGATTCCGCGAAATCCGCTGAAACGGGACGCCCGCAAGATCAGCGGGACCGATCACGTCGGCATTCTCATCGATGCACAGGGCGCCGAGCAGCAATACCTGGAGTTCCTCGTCACACCGGCGGGTGCTCAGGCGGACACCCGGTGGTACTACTATCCGTTCGCGGGCCATTTTGCGCGCAAGACGGACTGGAACGCCGACTGGGCGGCCAAGGTTTCGCGGGGCGACGACAGCTACGCCGTCGAGGCCGCAATTCCGCTCTCCGTCCTTGGCGGAAAGGCCAAATCAGGCGACAGATGGCGGATCAACGTGTTCTCGACCTCCGTCGCTGGGTTGGACAAGCCAGTGACCTGGTCGTGGGCGACGCCGGAGACCTCATACCACAAGGCACAGTCGCTGGGGACCATCGTCTTCGAGTGACGGCGGGTGCGATTCTATGACAGGCGCTTCACATAGACGTAGTAGGCCCCGCGAGAGACCCCGTGCTCGTCGGTCAGCCACGTCTGCAGGCGGGTGCTGCCGGCCTCGAGCCGGACCTCGAACGTGACAGCCGCTGCGTCGGCGGGGACGGGCTGTGTCAGGTCCAGGTCGGCGACCTTGAGCCGTGCCGTGGTGACCGCGAGGCGCCTCCCGCCGGGGACGGCAGCGGAGATGAGCTTGTCCAGCTCCCTCGGCCACCGGCGCAGCGCGATCGCGTACTTGCCGGCCCGCGCGACGCGGACGGCCCAGAAGCCGTTCACCGCAAGGCCGTCGAGCACGGCCTTGCGATTCGACGGCGCTTTGGGCCCGTGCCAGTCGTGGCACGTCAGCTGCGAGGGGTTCTCCTGGTCTGCGCCCAAGACGATCTCGGCGTAGGCGTCGAAACGCTTCGAGACGTCCGCCCACCAGGCGTCGTAGGCGGCGCGGAACTCGTTGACGACGTCGGGATGGTCGGCGGCGACGTCGCGCTTCTGGCTTGGGTCGGCGTTCATGTCGTACAGCGCCTTGCCGTCGATCAGGCGCCAGCGATCCGTCATGACCGCGCATCGTCGCCACTTGATCGGGTGCTCGACCCGCTGGGAGTCAACGAATAGCGTGCGGTCGGGCCAGGTGTCTGACCGCCCCTTGAGCAGGGGGACGAGGCTCGTGCCGTCGAACGTCACGCCGTCTGGGCGCTTGAGTCTGCACAGATCGATCAGCGTCGGCAGCAGGTCGATGTGGGCGGTAAGACGGTTGACGTCGCGGCCGCCCGCGATCCGGCCGCCGGGCCAGCGGATGAAGCAGGGGACGCGGTGGCCGCCGTCGTACTGGCTGCCCTTCCTGCCTCGCATCCCCGCGCTGAGGCCTCCGGCGGACGTGCCGTTGTCGGTCATGAAGATCAACACGGTGTTCTCGGCCAACCCCAACGCCTCGAGCCGGCGCACCAGCCGGCCCACGTTCTCATCGATGTTGGCGATCATGCCGTAGAAGCTGGCCCGCGGGTCCTTCACCCCTTTGTCACGATACGGCTTGCTGTACTTGTCGGCGACGTTGTAGGGGCTGTGCGGTGCGTTGGTGGGCAGGTAGCAGAAGAACGGCCGGTCCTTGTTGGCTTCGATGAAGCCGATCGCAGCGTCGAAGAACACGTCGGTGCAGTAGCCGACGGCCTTCTCGGGGCGGCCGTTGCGGAGGTACGTGTCGTCGAAGTAGTCGTTGCCCCAGTGGTCGGGTGTCTGCCCGACACCGCCGCCACGATGGACGAGGGTCTCGGCGAACCCGCGGTCCTGCGGGCGAAACGGGTGGTTGTCACCCAGATGCCATTTGCCGAAGATGCCCGTGCGGTAGCCGGCGGCCGCAAAGACGTCGGCCATCGTTACCTCGTCTTCGCGCAGGATTGACCGCCCCATGACCGTGTGCCACACGCCGGTCCGGTTGCAGTATCGCCCGGTCATCAGCGATGCCCGCGTCGGGCTGCACGTGGGGCAGACGTGGAAGTTGGTCAGCCGCACGCTCTCGGCGTGCAGGGCATCCAGGTTGGGCGTCTGGACGACGGGATTGCCGTGGCAGCCCAGATCGCCGTAGCCCTGGTCGTCCGTGTTGACGAGGACGACGTTCGGGCGTCGTTTGGATTCGGTATCCGCTGCGCGTACATCCCGCAAGGCCAGCGCAACCGTGCCGAGGCCAGCCGTTTGCAGGAAGCCTCGCCGGTCGAGGTTGCCGTCCATCCCGTTAACTCCTGTGCGGTGCCATTTGCGTTCCCCATCATTGAGCACGCGTTTGGCGGGGCTGCGTGCAGCCCCGCCCCCGCCGCACGCGGCGGGGCTAACCGAAGCACGCTAGACACGTACATCGCTGAAGCGATGAGGCACCCGCGCGATGATCACAGCATTTCAACGTCCGCCTCGAATTCGGGCGGGGGGACCTCCATCGCATCGGGGCTGGGCGGCTTGATCTGCCGGCCCCAGCGGGCCAACGCCGCGAAGTCCCTGTTCCCCTCGGCCGTCTGTTCGTGGACCCGTTCCGGGTCCCAGTCCGCAAATAGCTTGCCCAGCAACTGCTCGCGGATCTCTACGTGTTTTGGGTCCTGGCCCAGGTCGTGGCATTCGTCGGGGTCAGCGTCCAGGTCGAACAGCGCCGGCGACAGCCTCTCGGGATCGTCGTAGTACCACAGCTTCCATTTGCCGCTTCGGATCATCCGCGAGGGCAGGTTCCCGCCGCGATGGTCGCACAACTCACTGAACGTCTCATTCGCCCAGTCTTTGGGGTGACGTCCCTGCAGCGTGGGCCACAGCGATCGCCCGTTGGCGTGGGGGATCTTGCCTGCGCCCGCGACCTCTGCGAAGGTCGGCCCCAAATCCATCAGGTTGCAGACGCCTCTGGACACCGAACCGGATGCGGTCACGCCGGGGAGTCGGGCGATCAGCGGTACGCCGGCACTGCCCTCGTAGTAGTTGCTCTTCCACCAACACCCATGCTCGCCCGCCAGCTCGCCGTGATCGGTGCAGTAGACGACGAGGGTATTGTCCGACAGGCCGGTCTTCTCGAGGCAGGTCAGGATCTGGCCGATCAGGGCGTCAACGTGCTCGCACAGTCCGTAGTAGGCGGCCCGTGCGACCCGGATCTGCTTGTCTGTCAGCGGACGGTCAATCTTGCGCAGTCGGCGGAACCGTTCGATCGTCGGCGGCAGATCCTTGGCGGCGACGGGCATGTCCACCTTCTCGTAGTAGTAGTCGAACAGCGGCTTGGGAGCGATGAACGGGCAGTGAGGCAGCACGAAACCGACGACGGCCGCGAACGGTCGGTCCGTCGACCCGGCGTGTTCGCGGAGGTAGCCGCACGCCTTGGCGGTGATCCGTTCGTCCATGTTCTGGTACGTGGTCCGGCCCCGACCGGCTCTGGTGACGTCCGGTCGGGTCTGTCCCGAGCCACCGTGATAATAGGGCGTTCGCGTCGGCTTCTTGCTCCGATACGGCGCGCCGGGGTGTTTCGCGCCGTATTCGCCGATCGGCCGGTTCTCGAAGCCGTGACGTTGGTCCGCGCCGCAGAAGTGCATCCGACCGATCAGGCTGGTCTCGTACCCCGCCGTCCCGAGAACGTGCGCCCAGGTCTGAGTGCCGGAGTTCAAGATCGCGTTGTTGTTCCAGACGCGGTTGTGACTCGGCATGCGGCCGGTCATGAAGCTCGTGCGGCTGGGCACGCAGAGGGGCGCGGGGCAGTACGCGTCCGTGAAGCGCATGCCCTCGGTGGCCAGGCGATCGAGGTGGGGCGTGCGGACGAGCTTGTTGCCGTAGCAGCCCAGGAAGTGCTTGCTGTGCTGGTCCGTCATGATGACCAGGATGTTCGGTCTGCGCTTCTTGGTATCCATGTGATCCTTGTCCTGCTTGGGCGCGGCATGACCCGACGACGGCGCAGCTGCAACAACGCCGGCCGCGCCGGCCATGCCCGCCTTCACGAATTCACGCCGTGTCGTCTTCATTGTTGTCTCCGGTCTGACAGGTCTTTGCTACGTGCGCTTGCGTTTCTTCTTGGGCGGCCGCACCGGCCAGTTCGGCGAATCCGTGCGGGCGGTCTTCAGGTATGCCTCGATTCTGGCCACGACGTCCGGATGCTTTGCGGCCAGGTCGTGTCGTTCACCCGGATCGCTCGCCAGGTCGTAGAGCGCCAGCGGCCCGCGCCATTTGAGGCGGATGGCCTTCCAGTCCCGCCAGCGAACGGCCTGCTGCGCGCCGCGCTCGTAGAACTCCCAGTAGAGGAACCGATCGCGCAGATCCTGGGGCTTGCCCAGCAGCGTCGGTCGCACACTGACACCGTCGATGCTCGGGGGCGCCTTGGCGCCCGCGAGATCGGCCGCGCTCGGCAGGACGTCGGCGAAGGTCCAGGCCGTATCGCTGACCGCACCCGCACGGATCCGTCCAGGCCACCGGACGATCATGGGCGTGCGGATGCCACCTTCGTACAGGTCACGCTTGTGGCCCCGCAGCGCCCCGGAGCTGTCGAAGACGCTCTCCCACCGACTGGCCGCCCCGTTGTCCGAACAGAAGAACACGATCGTCCGCTCGTCGACGCCCAGCCGCTTCAGCATCGCCATGAGCCGGCCGACGTCGCGGTCCATCCGTGTGATCATGGCCGCGTGCACCTTGGCGTTTTGCTTCCACGGCTTGTCGCCGTACGGATCGACGCTGGGGATCTGGTACTTGGCATGCGGGATGCACCACGGCAGGTACAGGAAGAACGGCTGCTTGGCATGCCGTTCGACGAAGTCCAGCGCGAAGTCGGTGATCATGTCATGGGAGTACTGTCCCTTCTTGTCGTCGCGGTTTCCCTCCAGGATGACCTTCTCTTCGTTTCGCCACAGGTAAGGCGGGTAGTAGCTGTGGGCATTTCGCTGGTTGAGGTAGCCGAACCATTCGTCGAATCCCTGCCGATTGGGCACGCCCGTGGTGTCCGGCTCGCCCAGGCCCCACTTGCCAGTGATGCCGGTCGCATAGCCGGCCCGCTTGAGGACTTCGGCGACGGTGACGTCCTCCGGCAGCAGGGGCACGCGACGCTGTGGCCCGACGCCGCCGACGATGCCAGCGTTCCCCCGGACGCGCGTGTGACCGGTGTGCTGGCCCGTCATCAGGACGCTCCGCGACGGTGCGCACACGGTCGAACCGGCGTAGCACCGGGTGAAGCGCAGGCCCTCTGCGGCCAGGCGGTCGATGTGGGGCGTCTGGATGTGCTTCTGGCCGTAGCAGCCCAGATCGCCATAGCCGAGATCGTCGGCCATGATGAAGATGATGTTGGGTCGGTCCTTCCCCCGTTGCGGCCTTGCCTGGCCGGCCGCACAACGTTCCACGCCGGTGCCTGCGATCGCGCCCAACCCGGTCTGTCCGCATCGTCGGAGGAACTGCCGTCTGTTCATGATATCCGCTCCTCTCGTCCGCCGACATCGTCCGCACGTCCTGCCGGTACCGACGATTTTCCGCTGCCACGTCGGTCTGCACAAGCCGGACGCGACACACCGGGTGCGTGACACATCCGACGGGCTGTCAGAAGGGTGGGGGACGGAATCGCGCTGCGTAGGGCGCTTCACCGTCCATTCCGTCCCCCACCCTTCTCGAGCGCCCGCGCCCCGCGGCCACTCGAGAAGGATGGGGCACCCCCCGCCGAGACTGTCACGCATCCCGACCCACCGCTAAGGCGGCCACACGCGGAGGTAGTGCGTCGCCCGGCGGCCGGAGGCCAGCTCGCAGGCCTCGATTTGCCAAGTCCCTCGGCTGTCGTTCGTCGCCAGGTGTATGGGAATGTGCAGGATGCCGTCCGCGGCGCCATAGTAGCCCGTGAACTCAGCCGTCCGGCCTTCGGGATCGCGGATGCTGACCTCCACGGGGACGACCGCGTCGATGCGCATTCCCTGCGCATCAACCACCTCGATGCGGCAGTGCACGTTGCTGCCCGTGGACACTTCTTCCGGGGCGGTGATGCGGACCGCATCGATCGGGCGCTCCGTGACCATGAGCAGCATGCCGTCGCAGGGACCCAGCGCGACGTTCGCGTTCAGCCCGCCGTCCTTGACATCCGCCGCCAACGGCCGACGCGCCACCAGGTCGTAGACGAATCCCGTCTTCCGACCGACGCGCAGCACGGCATCTGCGGGCAGGCCGTTCTCCATGACCCGACCATGCTGCCCCACGTATTGCCCGAACTCGCGCCGGTCGTTGACGAGAAAGACGTAGTCCGTGTCCTTGTATCGTCGTCGATAAGGGATGACGTCGGGCTCGGTCGTGTCGACGTATCGCGTGTAGCGCGGGTCGAGGGCCTTGCGGAGCGTCGCGGCGCGTGCGAGGAGCGCTACCTTGTCCGCATCGGCCTTGCCCGTTCGTTTGTAGGATTCCAGCCGAATGTCGGGCTTGACCGCGGGGGCCAGCCGCTCGTCGCCCACGATCAGGCCGCCCTTCTTCTGAAACGCCTGGATCCGATCGGCCATCGTTTGCGTGATCACGTCGCAGTCGCACATGACCAGCACGCGGAAGTCGTCCAGGCCGCGGCCCATGACGGTCTCGTCGTAGATGATCTCGGGCTGGAGGTGGGCGTACAGCGTGACCAGGTACGCATCGCCACCCCAACTTCCGCCCCAGCCGTAGGTGCCCCGTCGGGCGAACATCTGCGACGCGAAGCTCTCCAGGAACGCCACGTCGCTCTGGATCCCCGACACGCGCACCAGCGTCGGGCCGAGGGGTTCGACGACGTCGTGGATCAGCCGGGCCAGCTCGTGCTGCGTCTGGGTGTTCGTCAGGCGGTAGCTTCTCTGCGGCGAGCAAGGCACGAGCGACTGCCACCCGTGGTACATGATGCCGCCGATCGGTCGGGCGATCTTGGTCCAGAACGCCTCACGCAGGTGCATCGGCGCGATCGTGATGAACGGCGCGTCCGGCTGCTCCCGTTCCCACCGCGCACGTGGCGGGCAGGTCGCCGCGTCGGCGCCGGGTTTGGGCATCGGGGCGGTCTGTCGGCGATACCAGATGATCTGCGTCATCTTCATGACCGCCTTCGGCGGGGACGCGCCGGCCGCCATGGCGAACAGCTCATCCGTCGCGATCGCGATCCGGATCGGGTCCGGATAGGAGTACGTCCACTGCGACAGCACATTGACCGCGCCCCCGCTGCCGTAGGTGCTCGCCAGTCGGACCGCCGGGTCGTGAAACGTCCACAGGTCGCCGCGACCCGTGGACTTCAGGCCCTTGCACACGGCCGAGTTGAGCGCGCACCAGCCATCGCCCTGTTTCCAGAACCACTGGCAGTACCGGTAGATCGGGTGGTCGTCGGGAATGACTCGGGACGATGGGAACCCTTTTAGCTTCTCCCACTGCACACCGTGCTTCGTCGACACCTCTTGGGGGATGTCGAGGCCCGCGCGTTTGCGGTAGGCGGCCCGGTCGTGCTCGTGGAAACAGACCTGCGCGCTGTCGCGGACCTCCGTGTGGACCAGGGCAGCCTCAAACGCTGGATGGTCGGCATAAGCCTGCGCCACCGACGCGCCGACGTTTTCGCAAAACGTCACCATCTCTGGGAACAGCCCGCAGATGTCCTCTCTTTCGTACGGCTTGCCGTTTCGGTCGATGCGACGGAACTTCTTGATCGAACGCAGGTACCGCCCCGGCGACAGACTCGCGACGATGGTGAGGTCGTTCGCCAGCGCCTCGTCGAGCATCTCTCTGGTGGCGGCGACCGTCTCGGGCTTATCCGGGGCGGTGGGCTTGCCTTCTTTCCAGATCTTCCCGTAGTCCGCGCCCAGGCCTAGCACGTGCGTGAAGCCGATCTGCTTGAGGCGCCCGATCTCCTTGACCACGCCCTGCGGGCTGTAGACGCCCCACATCAGCACCAGGAGACGGTGGGGGGGTCGGCGGGGCACGATTCGCACGGGAAACGACGCCGTGCTCTTGCACGGCTCGGCGCCCGGCAGCGTCAGATCGGCCTGCAACCTGTACGCGTCGGGTCGGAGGCTGGTGTCGAGTGCGTAGGCGATGGTGTGGGACTGGCCCGGCGCGAGACTCGGGAGCTTGAC
The DNA here is from genome assembly GCA_964390905.1 of uncultured Planctomycetales bacterium. GTDB lineage: Bacteria > Planctomycetota > Phycisphaerae > UBA1845 > JAFGLZ01 > JAFGLZ01. The sequence continues at coordinate 30,774 of CAYMLO010000013.1, forward strand.
CCGGCTGGGGCCGATCCCCTCGAGCGAGATCTCAGCCGTTGCGTCCGCAAGCGGGCGGCGCTGATGGTTCGTCACGACCAGCTGCAGGGCGGCCTGCTTCTCCATTCGCACAAACGTGTGCCGCTCGGACCCCAGCGCCACCGCCGCCCGGCGGAACTCCAGCACACCGTTGGCGATGCGGACCTGGTCGATCAGGCCCGGAAATCCGTGGTAGTAGCTACCGATCCGGTCGCCGATGGAGAGATGATTCTTGCCGGGGCTGACGCCTTTGCGATCCGCGTGTTGCGCGCGTCCACTGGGAACGCCGTTGACATAGAAGGCCCCCGCGCCCGCACCGTTGTACGTAAAGGCGATGTGATACCAGACGCCGGCGTCGACCTTGAATCGCTCGGAGTGGTAGCTGACCGAGTCGGCGCCGAAGCCCAGGCACATCCGAAAGCCGCGCTTGCCGGACTTGTCCGCCCTGGTCAGGGCGAGTTGGTAGTCGTCGTGCGCGACGTACTTCTTGTCCAGCAGGATTGCTTCGGGGTAGTCGGTCAGCTCGGGTTTGGGCTTGATCCACATCTCGACGGTGAAGGCACCCTTCGGCGTCAGGTCGGGATGGTCGCTGGCGACGGCAGCGTGTCGCACGTCCTCGACCGGATGTCCGCAGAACGATTCCAGGCACGGTCCGGACCGGCCCTCCGGATGAATCTTCGCCCCGTGCAGCTTCAGGGCGTGGCCGTGCCCCGAGGCGTCTTCGGTCTCCTTGCCGGCGTCGAACTGCCACAGGGCGATGACGTGCTTCCCGGCTGCGTCGTCGCCCGCATAGGAAGAGTCCCACGGCTGGCGAAGCTGGACCGCGGCCTCACCTGCGCCGGCGACCGCGCTACAAGCCAGCAGCAACGCGACGGTACGAGGTCCTGGGTTCATGACATCGGCCTCCCCACGGGTTCGAGAAGAACAGGCGGGTGTCTGAGGCAACCTGCCCAGTCTCGCCGTCTTCCGACCGATCGCAACGTAGAGGCAATCACATCGCGGTTCAAGAGATCATCCGGCGAACCGCCACTTGCAGGGACGCGGCGATGGGTGCATTCTGGGCGACACGTTCGAGAACCGATGTCAGGAGACAGGAGTGATGACGCCAACCACACGACGAACCATCCTGATCTCGCTGCTGATGGCACCGGGGCTCGCGGCCGGTGAGAAACCGGGCCGTCCGACCTCGCCGCGGATTATCTTCAACTGCGACGGTGACAGCACGACGCTGTCGCACTTCAAACCGCCCATCACGCCCGAGCAGCTCTGCCGGACCCTCGACGAACTGAAGGGCACGCAGGTCGACGTGTTTGTCCAGTGCATGAACCGCGGGGACGACACGTTCTCCCATCGAACGAAGGTTGGCGAGATCTACGGCCGGAACGTGACCGAATGGAATGAGGGAGCGATCCGAAAAGGGATGAAGCGCATCGCCGAGAACACCTGGGCGCTGCTCGACGCGGGACACGATCCCTTCGAGATCCTCGCCAAGCGCGCCCGCGAGCTGGGCATGCAGTTCTGGGTGAGCATGCGGATGAACGACATTCACGAAGACGATAGCACCCGCTTCTACCCGCTGCGGAGCACGTTCAAGATGAAGCATCCAGAGCTGTTGATCGGCTCGCCCTATCCCGATCCTGCCCGGGGCTACCCGGCCGACAACTTCACGTGGGCGTTCGACTTCGCCAGAAGGGAAGTCCACAACCACAAGCTGGCCCTGATCGCGGAGGTTTGCACGAACTACGACGTCGACGGGTTCGAGCTCGATTTCCAGCGCGGGCCCTGGTACTTCAAGAAGGGCCAGGAGCTCCGCGGTATGCCCATGATGACCGAGTTCGTCCGGCGGGTCCGACGAGAAGTGAACGAGATCGGCAAGCGCAAGGGCCGGGCGCTCACGCTCGCGGTCCGCGTGCCGGTGACCTTCGACGCGTGTGCGGACAAGGGTCTGGACGTTCGAACCTGGATCCGGGAAGGGCTGGCCGACGTCATCACGCCGATGGACGCCGGCTATCTCGACATGCACGCCGACGTCCGCGGCTTCGTCGACCTGGCGAAAGGGACGCGGTGTGCCATCGCGGGCGGCCTGGAGCACAGCACGCTCGGCTACGGGCACGCGGACATCGCCATACTCCGCGCCGGCGCCATGGGATTCTGGGACCAGGGGGCTTCCAGCATCTACCTGTTCAACTACGACTGCCATCGGCGCAAGGGCCGGCACGCAGCCTACACCCCGCAGGAGATTGAGGCCCTCAGGCAGATCGGAAGCCCCGAGATCATCGCTCGCAGGGACAAGCGGTACGTCGTCGCCGTGGACATGTCGCATCGGACGCCGGAAGACGGCGGCACCAGGCAGTTGCCCGTTGTCCTATCCAGACCGGGAGAACAGCGGGCGTTTGCGTTTTGGATCGGCGACGACCTCGCCGCAGCCCGGCGCGATGGCGTCCTCGCCAAGATCGTCGTTGCCATCACGACCAGGGGCGCGAAGCCATCGCAGCAGGCACTCCGCGTTTGCCTCAATGGCCATCTTCTCGGCGGCAAGGGACACACGTACCAGGAGGGCGCCATTGTCTACGTCGATCCCTCATCGATTCGGCGCGGGAGAAACGACCTGACGATTGAACATCCCGAAGGCGCTGACAAGACGGCAAAGGGCATCCGCATCGAGCGGATCGCCATTGACGTGTCGTATCGGAACGCCAAGTAAGCCGTCACCTCTCTCTCGATACGGGCCAGGTGGCGCGATACTCGTCTTTGTATGGGCCGATCTTTTCGAAGGGGATCTTCTTGAAACCGGGGATCTTCCGGTAGACGATCGAGTCGTCCTTCAACCGGAAGTCCATTTCGGCCGAATTGACGAATCCAGGATCTTCGTCCGTGACGAAATTCCCTTCTATTTTTACGTATTTCCTATCAATGTTGTTCTTGGATGTCTCCCGGCAGTGCTCTTCGGGGTCGCGCCAACTACTCTTGTAAGACACGTTATTTGCGAGCACATTACCAAGAGGTGCTTGCGGGACCTCGTCCAGGATCCGCGCGAGCTCGGGGTACCGCTCGCTCCACGGTGGTTTGTCGTACCTGACCTGTTTAAGGTCCTTGTACATCGGACCGCCCGGTCGGAAATGGTCCCATCTCAGACCTCGGTTGTCGAGGTGAACGGGCGTATCGCACTCGACAAAGATGTTGTTGGCGATGACGTTGTCCCGACCGCCGCCGATGAACGTCGGCTTGAGCATGTCGAAAAAGACGTTGCCGAAGATCTCGGTCGAGCTGGCGCAGTCATCGAGATAGACCCCGACCGTGCCGAGCCCCGGCCCGTGGGGGATATGGTGGATGAAGTTGTATCGCACGACGTTGCCGCGGAACGTCCAGTTGCGGCCCGTGTAGAGCACGCCCGCGTCGGCGGACGCCAGGACAACGTGGTGGATCTCATTGAACTCGATGACGTGATCGTTGCCGTCGTAGCCGATCGCCTGGTGGGGCGCGTCGTGGATGAGGTTGTGCGCGATTCGGTGACCGACGCCGTACATCCGGACGGCCGGCTGGTAGACTTTCTTGCGCTGGGCGTAGTGATGGATGTGGTTGTTCAGGACGCAGTTCTTGGAAGGCTCGAGCGTCGAGCGGTTGCCGCCGGTCAAACGGATCACCGTCGACCCCACGTCGTGGATGTCGCACCCGACGACGGCGTTCTCTATCCCGTGGTCCATGACGATGGCATCGGAGCCGATGTCACGAACGATGCACCCGGCCAGACGGTTGTGCGTCCCGCCTCCCAGCACGATGCCGACGCCACGCGTCACCTCCAGCGTCAGACCGCGGACCGTAACGTGGGAGGTGTGGTCCAGGACCAACAGCGGCTTGGCTAGCGTCGAGCAGAACACCGGCTCGTCGGGGAACCCCTCGGGCGGCAGGAGATACAGGACGCCCGTCTTTCGGTCGAGGTACCATTCCCCCGGTTGATCGATCTCCTCCAGCAGGTTGAGGGCGTAGTACCACTGCTTCCTGCGGATGCCGCCGCCGGGGACCTGGACGAGCGTGATTTCTTTCCTTTCTGTGTCAATCCGTTCGATCTTGACGTGCTCATCCACCCAGCCGTACCACCAGAAGCCGTGCAGCTCGATCTGGTCCGCGTTGATCCAGCGCTTCGGTCGGTCGCCCTCGTACTGGAACGTCTTGCCTTGCTTGTTGCCGTCCACCAGGCGGCGGGAGCCATCCTTGCCGACTTCGACGATCTGGCCGATATGCGTCCACCCCTTGTTGGGCCAGCGGGACAGTTGCAGGCGCTTCCCTTTGCAGAAGAGCTCCAGCATCGGTCCGGATATCGACATCTGGCCGAAGTCCGTGATCCCGTGCGCTTTCAGATCCACCTGAAGCACCTTGCCGCGTGCGGCTTCGTCAAGACGCTGCAGGACGGCGGGATCCTTGACGGGCTTGCACCACGCCGGCTCGAGCTGTCGTCCGCCGATCAGACGCACCGTCTCGTTCTCATAGGCGCGGTACACAATCGGTGCCGATGGCGTCCCCGAATCCTCCTTCTTGAGTTCAAACGTTCCCGTACGGTAGTAGATGCCGCCCCGGATCCACACCGTAACCGGGCCCTTGAGAGGCCCCGCCTCCTTGAGCTTCCGGATGGCATCGCGCGCGGCCTCTGGCATTGCGAATGGCTTGTCCTTCGTGCCCGGATGGTCGTCCTTCCCGTCGGCGGCGACGTAGAACGCCGTGTTGACGTCTGCGACGGCCGAGACGCCAAGCAGTGCTGCCCAGACGCCCGCAGCGAGTCGCGATACCCGTATCGTGGACTTCATCATGTCTCCCGCCTTCTCGTTCATTGGGGCCGATCTTTCGGAACCGGCCAGGTTGCGCGGTATTCGTCCTCGTACAATCCGATCTTCTCGAAGGGGATCTTCTTGAACCCCGGAACCATGCTGTAGACGATCGAATCGTCCCTCAGTTCGAAGTCCATACTCGCTGCGTCAACGAAGCCCGGATCCTCGTCCGTGACGAAGTTGTCCGACATCTTGGTGTATCCTCTGTCGACGTGCGTGCTGAACGTCTTTCGGCAGACGGCTTCTGGATCCGACCAGCCGCTCCGAACGGACACGTTTCGCTCGACGATATTGCCCAGCGGCGCCTGGGGCATCTCATCGAGAATCCGCGCGAGCTTCGGGTAACGCGTGCTCCATGGCGGCTGATCGTGTTTGAATTCCCGCAGCGGCTTGTACATCGGCCCGCCGGGACGGAAATGCCCCCATCGGGTTTCCCATCTGAGGCCGCGGTTGTCCATATAGACAGGGATTTCGCACTCAATAAAGACGTTATTTCGTATGATATTGTCCCGCCCGCCGCCGATCATCACAGGTTTGGTCATCTTGTAGAAGACGTTCCCGATGATGTCTGCAGAGCAAGCGCAGTTGTCGAGATAGACGCCGACGACGCCCGGGTAGGGCCGCTTGGGGATATGATGAATGAGATTGTGGCGAATGACGTTGCCGCGATACGTCCAGTTGGTCCCGCAGCCGATCACGCCGACGTCGCTCATCTCCAGGCACAGATCGTGCATGTTATTGAACTCGAAGAGATGGTCGTTGCCGTCGTACGAGATCGCGTATTGAGGCGCGTGATGGATCCGATTGTGTGCCACGCGCTGACCGACGCCCTGGACTCGGATCCCGGGTTGCCAGGTCTTGTGGAGCAGCGCGTAGTGGTGGATGTGGTTGTTGACCGCGTAGTGCCCGGCTGGCGTGAGCGTCTTCCGATCGCCACCGGAGAGGCGGACGCCCATGGCCTCGAGGTCGTAGATGTCGCATCCCACGACGCCGTTGTTCGTCCCGCCGGCGACGGTCACGCCCTGCTTGGCGTTTCGGATGATGCACCCGGCCATGAGGTTGTGCGCCCCGCCTCCCACGATCACCGCACCGCCGCGCATCACTTCGAGCGTCAGGCCGCGGATGGTGATGTAGGAGGTGTTGTCCAGCGCGATCATGGTGTCCTGGAGCATGGAGGCCTGCAGCCTGCCCTTCGCGAGGTGAGGAGGAGGCAGGAGGTAGAAGACGCCGGCCTTTCGATCGAGGTACCATTCTCCCGGGCGGTCCATCTCCTCCAGCACATTGACCGCGTAGAACCGTCGCCATTCCATCAGGTAGTCGCGGAGGGTGTGGCCGAAGGTGATCTGCTGTTTCTCGGGATCGATCTGCTTGGGGGTCCAGGCATGGAAGCAGTACTCCTCCCACCAGTATCCACGGAGGTAGACCCCCTCGAGTCTGTGCCAGCGGTTGGGAGGATCGCCGATGAACTTGAACCCGACGGTCTTGCCCGTCTTGCCCTCGTCGATCAGCTTGGGCACGCGATTGGGATCGAGCCCCGTCACCTTGCCGCGTCGGGCGAGGGCGTAGCCGTCGTCGGGCCAACGGGCGAGCGGCAGGCGCTTGCCGTTGCAGAACAGCTTCAGCCCACCGGCGTGACCGCCCATTTCGCCGTAATCGGTGATGCCATGGGCCTTCAGGTCTACCTGGCGTGCCCTGGCGCGGACGCCGGGCTCCAGACGTTCCAGGACGCTCGCGTCCTTCACCGGCTCGAGCCACGACGCCTTGATTTCCCGCCCGCCGACCAGATGGACCTTCTGGCTCTTGCAGGCGCGATAGACGACGGGGGCATCCTTCGTTCCCGAGTCCTCCTGTTTCAGCTGGAACGTCTTGGCGCGCAGATACACGCCCCCCCGGATCCAGACGGTGACGGGTTGCCTCAGCGCCCCCCCGCGTTTCAGCTTGCGGACCGCGTCCCGGGCGGCCTCCAGGCTCGCGAAGGGCTTGTCTTTCGTACCGGGGTTGGCGTCGTTGCCGTCCGTGGCGACGTAGAACGTCACGTCTCCCTTCGCGCCGCCTGCCGACGCCCAGAGCAAGGCCATTGCCAGCAAAGGCCCGACAAGACGCATGTTGGGTCTCCCGGAAGAGCGTCCTTCGGTGGTACGAATCGCGCGGTGCGAACGCGATCGGGCCACCTGGCTCAGGCGTGCCGCGGGCTGCCGAAGTCCCATTCCCTGTGCCGGCTGAGGATGATCGCCTCACTCGTGTTCGCGCGGGCCATCTCCTCGCCTATGCGGAGGGTCTCTTTCATCTCGACGTCCGTGAGCGGACGGAATCCCTTCGCTGCCCGGACGGCCCGCTTGACCTGGTCGGGGCTTCTGACGCCGATCAGCGCACAGGCCACGCCCGGCACGCTGAGGGCATAGCGGAACGCCCGGTCGTAGTCCTTGGCCAGCTTGCCCGGGTGGCCGCCGAGCACCTTCATCGCCACGATGCCCAGGTTGTGCCGACGCGCGACCGGCAGCAGCGCCTCGCGCGCGGGCCGATTGACGTCCTCGAAATCAACGTCGTCTGTCGCCTCCTCCTGGGCGCGGGCCACGTAATTGACGTACGGCATGACCACGTCCCATTCGCCCGACGCGCGGAGCAGCTCGAGCGCCGCGGTGTGCGGCCAATGCACGCTCATGCCGATGAAGCGCGTCAGGCCTTCCCGCTTCGCCTTGCGCAGAAACGACAGCGACCCGCCCTCACCGAGGATTTGCCTGTTCGTCGAGACGGGCTTCAGGCCGACGCCGTGTTGCAGAAACAGGTCGACGTGATCGGTCTGTAGCTGCTTGAGGGCCGTGGCGAGATCCTTCTCGGCTGTTTTGGCGTCGTGGGCGTACGACTTCGACACGAGGAAGACCTTGTCCCGGACCGGCTTGACGACCGGCCCCAGCCGTTCTTCCGCTTGGGTGTACTCCGGGGCTGCGTCGAAGTAGCGCACGCCGCCCTCCAACGCTGCTTCAATGGCGGCTCGCGTCTGTGTCTCGCTGACCCCGCCGCCGGCGTAGGCACAACCCAGTCCCAGGATCGTCACCGATTCCTTCGTCCGGCCGAGGACACGGCGGGGCATGGCGCCGTCGGCAGCGGTCCTGCCGGACGTTTCCGCGGCGTCGGTCAGGTTGGCCGCGGCGCCCGTCAGCAGCGCGGTTCTCAGGAACTCCCGTCGCGTTTGTGACATGGCAACCCGTCTCTCGCCAGCCTGCGGTGCGTCGACTTCTACGAATAGTCCTTGCCCCGCGGTTTGTCAATTCGACGGTCAGTGCAGGCGTGCGAACTGTCCCTCATCTTCTTCGAGTGGGCGCCGAACGGTCAAGGCGAGAAGATGTCGTTGGGGTCGTCGATTTCCTTCTCGATCGTGCAGGCGTCGATCTTCCGGACGTCGCCGCGGTGGAGGTCCACGATCTTGCTGTCCTTGAACTGAAACCGCAGCGTCAGCGGAAACGCCGGCTTGTACGGCGAGATGGCATGTGCTTTTTTGACGGCCTGGGCGGCTCCGTCGCGGATCAGCGCCCGCGCCCGCTTCGGCGATAGCATCAGCGCACCCTCGCGGGACAGCCCTTGCTTGACCTCTACGGTGACGATCTCGTCGCCCAGCCAGTCGCGCGCTTCGGCGCAGGTCGCGTCGTCGCCCGTCACCATCACCACCGGGATGTCGTGCCCCCCGACGTAGATCGCGCACTGCGCGATCTCGCCCGCCAGGCGGCCGTTGATCCAGAAGTTGTTCCACGTCGCGGAGCTCTGCGTGTGGCACAGGATGCCGTCAGGCGTATGGCTCATCGCGTGATAGCCCAGCAGGATCGCGGCGTCGAAGCCGATGGCGAGGGTCCTGTCGCGGTCGCCAGGATGGCCCATCACCATCTCGGCCCGCTCGTCGAGCGCTTCGGGGAAGAAGCTCTTGGCGCCGTCGTGGCCGTCGCGCACGACCACGCGCGTCGCCCCGGCGTCGAACGCACCGGCGACGGCCGCGTTGACCTCTCCCATGAGCAAGTGCCGGGCCTCGACGTTCGCGGGCGACCCGTACTCACGGGTCTGTTCCCACCGGTAGACGCCGCAGACCCCCTCGAGATCCGTCAGAATGAACACCTTCATCGTGCCGTCCTTTCGTGTCCCGCGGACTCCCAGGACCAGGCCCCCGCCCGGTCCGCATGCCGCAGTCTATGCATCCTCGCGCCCATCTTCAAATCGCACAACAGGAGCGCCGAATACCGCGTGCGAGGGTGGTCAAGATTCTAACTGGGGAGTAAGATAGTGCACTGGATTCGGAACGCCGCAGCGTCACGCCGTGCGGTGTGTCCTTAGCGAGGCGGCCTGGTCGGGGGCGTCTCGTGCCCATGTTGTCGTGCTCGATCGGGCGGCGGCTACTCCGGCCTTGTAGGCATTTCGGATCGGCCCATGGTGCACGTACTGCTCACAGGATTCCCAGGCTTCCTGGCCGAGCGCCTGATTCGCCGGTGCCAAGAGGCCGGGGACGAGATCTTCTGGCATCTCATCGTCCTGCCCGAGCAGCTCGCCCTGGCGACCCACACGCTTCGCGACCTCAACCTGACCGTCTCGGACTACGCGATCTACCCCGGAGACATCACGCGACCGGATCTCGGGCTCCCCGGTCAGGACGCCCAGAAGCTCCAGCGCCTCACCGAGCGCTGCTTTCATCTGGCCGCCCTCTACGATCTCACCGCGCCGGCGGCCGCCTCCGCAGCCGTCAACGTGCGCGGCACGCGTCGCGTGTTGGAGTTCCTGACCCGGTGTCCGCAGCTGACGAAGTTCAACTACGTCAGCACGTGCTACATCTCGGGAACGTTGGAGGGCGATATCCTCGAAGACGAGCTGCCCGAGCCGCTGGAGTTCCGCAATGAGTATGAGCGGACCAAGCACGAGGCCGAGAAGCTCGTGCGAGCCTACCTCGACAAGATCCCCACGACGATCTTCCGTCCATCCGTGGTGGTGGGCGACTCGCAGACGGGCGAAACCAGCAAGTTCGACGGTCCGTACGTCTTGATTCGGTTCCTCAGATGGGCACGCCATCTCTTCAGCTGGATGCCCAATTTCGGGTTCGAGACAACGCGGTTTAACTGCATCCCCGTCGACTTCGCAACGGACCTCCTGCGGGATGTCGGGTTTTCCGACGAGTTCGTCGGCAAGACGCTTCAGGTGGCCGATCCGAAGCCGCCGACCACATCCGACAGCTACCGCGTCATCTATCGCCAGACGACCGGACGGAGATGCTACAACATTCCGGATTGGGCCAAGAGATTCGTCCTCTGGCTCTTGCACCGTTTCCCGTTCGATCTGATGACCGGGATTCCGGCCGAGTCGCTCGATTACTTCTCTCACCGCGGCCTCTACGGAACGGCCAACCTCGAGGCCGCGTGCCAGCGCTTCGATATCGAGATCCCAAAGTGGACCAGCTTCTACAAGCCCGTCATCCGATTCGCCTTGACGGAACAACGGCATGCGCCGAATTCCGGCGTCATCCGGGAGTTCAAGCGCTGGTGCTTCGCCTTTCGTTTCATCTATCCCGTCGTGGGCATCCTGTTTCTGGTCGCGCCGGCCCTGGTGACGGGCTTCCTGACGATGTTCGATGAGGACAAGGCCGCAATCGCGTTGGTGACGGACAACCTGTTGTGGCGTCCGTTGAGCATCTCGTTGCTCGCCACGCTGTTCGTGGCCGTGACGTTCCTCGAGCGCGATCCGTTTCAAAAGCCCCTGCACGGACTGATCATCGGGGCCAAGTCCATCTCGAGCGCGATGTTCTTCGCCTATGCGGCCACGCTCGGCATGGTGTCGCTGATCGCCTGCGGGGTGATCGACGGTCTGATCGGGTTCTTCCATATGCTCTTCTACTACCGGCTGTCGCGGGTACGCGAGATGTCGGGCAGCGGGTTCCGGTGGGATCCGTATCACCTGTTCTTCCCGAAGCGATTCCTGACGGGTTTCACCGAGTCGATGGCGCCGCAGCTGGACGATCCGGTCGACGTCCCTCTCGTTGTCGAGAGTATTCGAGCCGAGGTGCGGCGGTTCCCGTTTCTCTACCGGTATGGATTCGTGCTGGCCTGCTACGTGCTCGAATTCGTCCTGCCTTGCCTGCGCGGGTTCAGCCCGTTCTTCTTGATGACTCGGGAGAGACGCCGTCAGTTCCTAAAGAGCGTTCAGCACTCCAAATCGATTCCCGTGAAGCTGCCGCTGATCTTCGTGAAGTTCGTCAGCACCGCGCACCTCTTCGCGCAGAAGCCGTACCTGCGTTCGATTGGAGCGGAGTAGCCTGTGAGACGTCCTGAAGGCATCAGTTTCGGCAGTGAGCTGAGCGGACGTCGCGAGATGTCGTGTGACGTCTGCGTCGTGGGTTCCGGCCCGGGAGGGGCGATCGTCGCAGACGAGCTATCCCGGGCGGGCCAGAGCGTCCTCGTTATCGAGGAAGGGCCGCTGCCTGAACGCGCCGAGGCCCTCACGCCCAAGGAGGTCGTCGCGACGTACTACCGCGACATGGGCCTGCTCTCGACACACTGGCCGGCCCAGGTGGGCATCTTCTGCGGACGGGCGTTCGGCGGGACGAGTGTCATCAACTCGGGGACATGTTTCCACACGCCCGATCGCGTGTTCGCGTGGTGGAACGAGGCGCTTGGCATCGGGTTCGACGTCAAAGCTTGGCGGGAGGTCGAGCGGGAACTGGACACGGAGCTCTCGGTGTCGCCTTGCCCCATTGATCGGATGAGCCCGTCGAACCGGCTGTTCGCCGAGGGGCTCGAGAAGCTCGGGTTGACGGGCGGCAGCCCGCTCATGCGGTGTGAGACCGGGTGCGAGGGCAGTGGCCGATGCTGTTTCATCTGTCCCAAGGACGCCAAGCAGGCCGTCAACCTGAATCTGTTGAAGCGGGCACTCGAGCACGGCATGCGGGCGATCGTCGAGACGGAGGCGGTCAAGCTGAACCACAACGGTCGGCGGATCACGCGGCTCGTCTGCCGGACGGACGCCGGCGGGCGGCTGGTCGTTCGCGCCAAGCGTTTCGTCCTGGCCATGGGGGCCTTGTTTACGCCGCACTTCCTGATGAAGAACGGGTTGGCGAGGCACTATCCTGCCCTCGGCCGGCACCTTTCGATCCATCCGGCCGCCAAGGTCTTCGCCGAGATGCCGGAGCCCGTTCACTCCTGGGAGGGCGTGCCGCAGGCCTATCGCTACGAGCACCCCGACCATCGCGACGTGCATTTCGAGGGCATCTTCCTGCCCGCGCCGCTTGGTGCGATCGGCATCCCGTACCTGGGCGCGGATCTCCGCGAGTGGATGCACGCCTACGACCGGCTGGTGGGGTTTGGCTTCTTCCTGTCGGACTCCGAGCACGGGCGTTTGTTCCGGGCCCCGGGGCTTGGGCCGGTGATCCGGTATGGGCTCTCATCGCGGGACGTGGACAACTTCTGCTTCGCCGTCAAGCTGATCGCTCAGTGCTATTTCGCCATCGGCGCCCGACGGGTGCTGCTGCCGCTGCTGAACCCGCGTAACATCTTCGAGTCCGCCGAGCAGCTCGAGCGCGAGTTCAATCGGAATCACCTCCAGGCCAGAGAGCTGTACGCGATGGGGTTCCACCCGCTGGGTACGTGTCGCTTTTCGTCCACGGTCGAGAAGGGCGTGGTGGACCAGACGGGCCGGTGTCACGAACACGACAACCTTTACATCTGCGACGGGTCCGCCATCCCCGGGCCGCTGCACGTCAATCCCCAGATCACGATCATGACGTACTCACGACTCGTGTCCCGCGGCCTGATCTGAGGGCATTCAGTCGGCCGGCGCTCGGGTCAGGGGTTCCAGAAGGCCAACATCACCGGACCCGCCAAGCGCGCTGGGGCGACGCGGTAGTACCACCGGTCCAGCGTGGGCTGCGGCTCGTGGTGGACCGTGACCCTCAGCGTGTTGGGCCCTGGCTTGACGCGCCCGCTGAGGATGAAACGGTAGGGCGGCCAGTGATCGACAAGCGCGGGGGCGTTGTTGACGACGAGCTCGCAGTGGTTCTCGACCGTGCCGAGGTCGAGTTGGACGGCGCCGGCGGCCTCGGCCTGCGACAGCTCGAACGTGCACTCGTAGACCCGCGCGTCCGCCGGACCGTAGACCCCTTCGCGGAGGTCCTTGATCGTCCGACCGCCGTCGACCCGCCATTGGACAGCCAGTTGTCTTGATGTGGCGCCGCTTGGGACCATGGCTCGAATGGCGCCTGCCAACTGGGACGGAACCTCCGCTTGATCGGTCGGGCCGGGCGCCGCGTCGGACGGATCGATGACGACGACCCGCGCCTGTCCGTCGGGGGTCTTCAGATCTGCCAATCCCTTCCTAACGTCCGGTTCCAGGTCGGCGCTGGGCAGCAAGGCGACTACCCGGAAGTCCATGTCAATCAGGTCCCGCACGATCTGGTCGACCACGCGACCGAAGAGCTTGCCAGACAGGTGGACCCCCGCGCCGTCCCGCCGTGGACCGTAGAAGAGAGGTGGGAATACCATGCCGCCGGTCTTCCGTGCGTAGCGAGCGGCTTGCCGAGTCAGGGGCTCGGCGAGTTCACCCGCGGCAGGTAGGGCCACGTAAACGACGGGCGCCTGCTCGAATCGCTTGATCCACTGATAGGGCAACTGGTAGTCGTAGCGGACCTCGGGGGTCTGCCGGGTGTCGAACGGCCAGACGATCCCGCGTCGATGTCGGGCGTAGGAGGCGTCGCCCAGGGCCTGGCGGATTTCGCGAGCCAGCCCCTCGATCACCGCCTCCACGCCTCGCCGTCCGAAGAGCGTGTTCGCCCAGACCCGCGGATCGGATCCGTAGACCCCGTAGTATTCGCTCCGTTGGCCGAACTTCCAGGCGGGCGGCATGACTTGCCCGGCCGGACGCGTGCCGCGCGGCAGGGGGGGCAGGCGCGACAGATCGACCAGACCCGGTCTTAGCACCTGCAGCACCGATGTCTCCCACGTGGCCGCGTGATCACCGGCGGGCATGTCCCTGACGACTTGGTTCTCCGAGACCGAGATCACCTTCATCTTGCCCCGCTGGTTGAACCGCTTGGCCACGTCCGGGATGACGCCGGGGTAGTGCCCCGACAGATAGACCGCGACCCGAAACCCCATCGCTTCGATCTGGGTCAACAGCTCATCGGCCGCGGTCAGGTACAGCGTCTTGTCGATCGTGACGGTTCCGCGGGGGTACCGGGTCGGGTCGAACGGCGTGGAGGCGTCCGGGCCCAACCAGACGTGCGGGAAACACACCCCGCCGAGCAGCTCCGTCGCCATCCAGCCGAGCGACTCGGCCTTGAGACCGTCCAGCCCGCATGCGGATTGCTCGCCATGCCATTCCACGATGCCCGCGGATACGAAGGCCACCGGACAACGCCTTATGGCATCGGACAGTTGCCTGGGCGACATCCGTTCATAGCGGAATGCGTCGGTGCTGCCTGCGGCCGTCCCCCCTGCGAATCCGGCGGCTACCGGACCGGAGATCGACGTCCCCTTGGTGGGGTGGGGCAGGGCATTGGCGGCGGCGGCTACCATGGCGGCCATCTTGATGAATCCTCGCACAGACAAGCGCGTCGCATGAGATTGTCCCACTGGCGCTCCCCCTGACGGGCCCAACCTACTCCTTCGCGAACCAGAACGAGTAGAGCTTCGCGTCCTTGAGGTGGAAACGAATGCTCACCGTCTTGCCGACGAGGTCGCTGCCGATTTCCGTCTTCCATCGCATCTGGGCATCGAGCGCGTCGCCCGTGAAGGGCACGGTTGACCCCAAGTCGCACCCACGAAGCGCCCAGCCGTTGGCATCGAGTAGCTCGCCGCGGATCTCGCCGTTCCGCGCGTCGGCATTGACCCGAAGCGTCTTGCCGGAGCAGACGAGGGGTTTGGTCAGCAGCGTTCCGCCCGCCGCGCCGGCGTCGGCGGAGACGAACCCGTCCAGTCGAAGGTGCGCCAGACCGATGCCGTTGTCGCGGCCCCCCTTGCCGTGAGCGCGTCCTGCATGGTCGGTGTTGTACCCGCAGTAGTAGATCCAGATCTTGCCATCGCGGACGACCAGGCCGCTGGCACCCGCCAACAGCATGCCGCCGTCAAATGTCCCCTCCGAGTTCGGCAGGAACGGGACCCGCTCGCGGTAACGATGCCACTTCAGTCCGTCCCGACTGTAGCACAGGTGTGTGTCAATCAACTCGGTCTGTTTGATGAAGACCGTCACGTAGCCGATCCGGAGGCCCTGGTACATGTAGGCCACGTGCGAATAGAAGTGCGTGGAGGGCGGATCGTGCTTGTCGGGCACGAGCGCCCACGTCGGGTCCGACCAGTTTACGAAGTCGTTGCTGAAGGTGGTCAACCTGGCGCGTCTCTTCTCCGATTTTCCCTGGTCATCCTTGAAGATCCACCGGCGTTTGAGCAGCCCAACGTACTTCTTGAGCTCCGTGTCGTGGTACATGCTGATGACGTCACCGGTGTCGTGCTTCTTGGGGTTGATGGGGCCGCGCCAACGGATCCCATCCGGCGAGATCATCGCGGCGAAGCGACGACCGCCGTTGTAGGTGAGCATCTTGTACCGGCGGTTGGGGTCTGGGTCGTCGGGGTCCTTGATCACGGCGAAGCCGTCGAGATAGAACTTGGGCTTGACGCTCCCCAGCACGATGTTGTTCTTCTTGGAGCCCTTGTAGGGCATCACGTCCAGGATGGGCTTGGTCCAGTGGATGCCGTCCTTGCTGGTGGCGTAGCAGGCGTAGCAGGTGTCCTCGATCGAGCGATACCACATCTTGAAGAGCCGTTCCTGCTCGTCATACAGGACGGTGCCGTAGATCGCGACCGACTTGGCCTCCCAGGGTTTGTCCGCGACAAGGACCGGGTTGCCGTTGAATTTCGTCGGCTGATGGAGCGTGAGCTTGACGTTGGATCGCTGTGCGATCACGAAGTCGTCGACGAACAACTGCCGAACGTGCCCCACCCGGATCGGCTCGGCGGCCGAGCTGGCGACGCCGCACACCCCCACGACCGCTACCCACGTCACAAAGTCTCGTGTGGCCATGACAGGCCTCCCGATGGTTCGCGTTGCCCGAATCGAAGACCAGATGCCAGACGTCTGGTACCTGGGATTCGCAAGCAGGTCAAGCGATTCTCACGCCGCCGGCTCGAAGGCCCGCCGCCCTTGCTTCCTTCGGGTACACTGTGCAGATCGTAGCGGATAGAGGGATTACGACATGACGCCCAAAGAGCGCTTCTTGACCGCGATGCAGAACCGCGTGCCCGATCGGGTGCCGGTCGCTCCAGATACCTCCAACTACATCCCCTGCAAGATAACAGGACTGCCGTTCTGGGACGTCTACTTCCACCAGGCCGTCCCATTGTGGCGGGCCTACCTCGACGTCGTGGATCGCTTCGGGTTCGACGCATGGATCGCGAGCTGCACCGGGCCGCCGCTTCAATACGAAGCGTCGCGGGTCGAATCCGAGTCGAGCATCACACACGACAAGCAGCGCGATGCCATGGTCCGACGGACGATCCATCACACGCCCGACGGGGACCTCGAATCCGAGGACGTCTGCTACCGTCATGACCCGCCCACGCCGACGATCAAGCCCATCAAGGACCTGGCGACCGACTGGAAGCGGTTCAAGTGGCTCCGCCAGCCGCCGACGGGCATCGACGCCGAAGCCGTCGAGGAGGTACGGGCCGAATGCCGCAGACGTGATCAGGCTTTCGGGCTGTGCATCGGCTATCCGGGGTTTCAGGCCTGGATGGGCAGCGCCCAGGGCGGCGTCGAGCCGCTCAGCTATGCCGCCGTCGACATGCCCGAGGTTCTCGACGAGTGGTTCGAGATCGACCTGGAGATCGGCACGCGGGCGATGGCGCTGATCCTGTCGGTCGAGCCCGACTACGTCCTGCTGGGCGGGTCCGGCACGATCACGCTGGCCTCGCCCTGCCTGGCCAACAAGTATGCCATCCCCGCCATCGCGCGGTGGACGCGGATGGCCAAGGAGGCGGGCGTTCCGACGATGCTGCACAGTTGCGGCCGGCAACGGGCGCTGGTGGACATGCTGGTCGAGCACACGGATCTCGATTGCGTCAACCCGCTGGAGATCCCCCCGATGGGCGACGTCGACCTGGCCGAGGTGAAGCGTGCCCGGGGACACGAGATCGCCCTGATGGGCAACCTACATACCACTGACGTGATGCTCCGCGGCACGCCCGACGACGTTCGCGCGGCGTCGATGGCGGCCATGCGAGACGCCGGCGAGGGCGGCGGATTCATCCTCAGCACCGGCGACCAATGCGGTCCGGACACCCCGCCCGAGAATATCGATGCCATGGTCGCCGCCGCTCGGGAGTTTGGCGTCTATGACCCGCGAACCGGTCGACTGCCGGCCCTATAGGCGTAGCCAAGAATCTCCATCGAGACGCAGCGTTCGGTAGGATCTCGAGCTGCCGAACTACCTCAGGTACGGCCGAAGGTCTGGCACAGCTTTCGAAAGCCCATCGACCACCAGCTTGGCCATAGCGCGGGCGCCCTTGGCCGAGAAATGGGTTCGGTCCTTCGGGCTGCAATTCAGGTCGGCGCTGCCGGTATCGCCGAGCCGCTCGAACAGCGCGACACTCTTGGCGTGTAGGTCGATCACGGGGACGTTTTTCTCGGCCCCCACCTTGATCATCGCTTCGGCGTAAGGCCTCAGCGTCGTGCGGATCCTGCCATCCGGGTTGAACCGGCGTCGCGTCATGGGGGTGACCAGGATCGGCGTGGCGCCGACCTTTCGAGCGTCGTCGATGTATTTGCGGAGGTAGTCTCGGTAGTCCGATTGGGGGTCCGTCGACCGCTCGCCCTTGCCGGGGCAGTCGTTGTGGCCGAATTGGATCAGGACGACGTCGGGCTTGCGGGCGAGGGCTTTGTCCCACAGGCCTTCGCGGATGAAGCTCTTGGAGCTGC
Source organism: uncultured Planctomycetales bacterium (assembly GCA_964390905.1). Classification (GTDB taxonomy): domain Bacteria; phylum Planctomycetota; class Phycisphaerae; order UBA1845; family JAFGLZ01; genus JAFGLZ01. The sequence goes on from CAYMLO010000013.1 coordinate 48,545, forward strand.
GACCGCTCCGGGCCAGGTTCACGCACCGCACATCCATGTCGAGGAACTCGGGCAACACCTGTCCCCAGCCGAGGATCTTGCGCTCGGCCGGGTAACTGGCGACCGTGGAGTCACCGACGACGACGATCGTGATGACGCCGCCCTCTGCAGCGGGCAGGGCGGGTGGCGCGGCGACGGGCTTGCCGTTCGGGTTGTAGCCGCCCCATCGCCTGGCCAGCGACAGGAAGTTGCCCATGATGGTCCGAGAGTTGTCCAGCGTCTGGTCGAACAGATCCACGTGGAACTGGGCTGCGTAGATGTGGCGGTCGTTGACGCGCATGCATTGTATCTTGGTCTTGCCGCCGCGCCCGCGGGTCGCGATCAGCGTCCAGCCGTCCGGCACCCGTTCGATCTGTCCGCAGTGGCTTTCCATAATCTTGAACTCGCGGGGTAGGCCGGCGAAGACCGGGTCGCCCGCCACCTGCAACACGTTGTAGACGCCCCGCTCGAACAGGTTGCGCGAGTAGTCGCCGCACGGAGCCGGGCCGGTGTGACCGATGTGCGTGTAGACGGGCAACTTGGGGTGCTTTGGATCGCGGCAGCGCGGACAGTCCCATGGTTTGTCGACGCCGACGGTGCTCAGGATCGCCAGCGATTGAGCCCCGCCGCAGCCTGCCCAGATCGGCAGGTTGCGGTTCCGGAGCACCTGCTGCACCCCGCGCCACGGCTCGCGGGGTTGTTGGCACCAGTCCTTGGAATTCCCCGACAGGAACGCGCACAACGGTCGGGGCTCTGCGGCGACGAAGGCCTCATCGAAGTTGCCCTTCCAGACCTGCTGGATCGGCACGTGCTCCCAGCCTTTGCACTTGCGGGCCAGCTTGATGTACCCGATCCCCGAACCGGGCAGCTTGGGACTCACGATTGTGCTGACCACGACGATCCAGTCATCGAACGCGACCTCCGTGTCAGTCTCGGGATAGACTTCGATCTCCCGCAGCGTGGGAAACGCGCCGTGGGCGTCGGAGATCATCAATCGTAGGTGCTGGATTCGTCTCGGCCGTGCCAACCGATGGATCCGGTAGGTGCGGCATTCCTCTGCAATCTTGGTTTCAGGCAGGTCGCGCCAGCTCTTGCCGTCCGAGCTCCCCTGCCAGACGTAGCGCTTCGGCGCGTTGCGAAGGACGAAGTCGTGGTCGCCATTGATCTGCAGGATCGCCCCGACGCTGCGGGGCGCCGAAAACGAGATCCGCCACCCCCACGGGCCGCGTCCCGCCGCCCCCCTCCAAGCGGACCCAGCCTCGACGGCGAAGCGCTGGCCGTCGACAGCGCCGTTGGGGTTCCAGCTTTCGGCCGAGCTGGACGCCGTCGCCGTGCCTCGATCGGGTACTTGCGTTCTCGGGCGTGTTTCTGCCCCTGCGCAGACGGCCACGCCGACCACGATCATCGAGGCCAACGACAACCGATACAGTCTCCTTCCCATCCGCGTGCTCCTCATGGTGCCAAGGCGTCCGCGTCGCCCCCTCACGACTTGCGCAGGTCCGACACCGGGACGGCAACGCCCTCGATCTTGTTGTCGATCAGCTTGATGTCGCGCGTCTCGGTGCCGAGGCGGATGCCGATTCGCTTGGCGGGGCCTCGGGTCTCGCGGATTTCGTTCCGAGCGATCGTGTTCGACTCGGTGACGCCCTGCACGTCGATGCCGATGCCATCCTCACCGCCGCTGTCGATGATCCGGTTCCGTTCCAACAGGTTCCCGCGGGCGGTGAACCCCTTGCCGCGCTCCGGCCGGAACACCACGCCCGCCTCGCCGCTGTGGGTGATTTCGTTGTCGCGGATCAGGTTCTCGTTGTCGCGATGGCCGATCGACACGCCGAACTTGGCGTTGTCGCGGATCGTGTTCTTCTCGGCCAACCCGTATTGCACGCCCCAGCAGAAGAACAAGCCGATGCTGTTTCGCTCGAGCCGGTTGCCGCGGACGATGGGCCGTTGCGAGCCGGACCCCGGGTGGGCGCCGAGCCCGGCGTTGTCGCGGCAGTGGCAGTCGACCACGATCGTGTCGTGACAGATCTGCCAGCTCATCCCGTCGCCGTTGTAGTTCCGGGCCGTCACGCCGCGGATCATGATCCGGCTGCAATCCTGCATCCAGATGCAGCCGGCGTGGTTGCCGTCGAGGTGGGCGTTGTTCGCCCGGTTGCCGTCGAGGGTGATGTTCTCGATGACAATGTCGGTGGCCTCCTCGGCCGTGAGCAAGGGGAACAGCGTCGAGACGGTAGGGGCCTTGTCCACCCAGAAGTTCTTGCGCAGCGCCCGACTGAGCTTGAACCGATTGCGGCTGCGAGCGACGAGCGTTCGCTTCAGGACGTCCCGTCCGCCGTGGTGGGGGTTCTCGGTCTGCAGACATACGCCGTCGCCGACCCGAAAGCCCTTCGCGTCGTCCAGCGTGATCTCCTGGTCGTACCAGTCCGAGTCGGCGGCCAGCTTCGTCTCGATCGAAGATTCCTTGATCAGGACTGAGTCGGTCCCGCTGCCGAGGACACGGATTCCCGAGGTCAGGTGGACGGCATTGCGCATCCGATAGGTCCCGGGCAACACCTGGACCGTTCCGCCACCCAACCGGGCGACGTAGTCGACGCCGGCCTGAATGACCTTGTCGTTGCTGCCGACCAGGTCGGCCTGGGTCGGGCCGACGGTGAGCGTCAACCGTTCTTGCCAGTCGGGCTCGACAGCCGTATCCCCGGATGTCGCCCGAGGCCGGGTCACCGGGGGCCGCCCGTCGGCCCACGACAGACGGGACCAGGCCGATCCCGCCACCACGCCCGACGCCGCCCGCAGCAGATCCCGCCGATTCAGTGCCGTCCTGCTTGATCCGCTCATGACCGTCTCCTCGCCCAACGCCGTCGGGTGCCTTGGCAGACACCCGTGTTTCGAATGCCCCCAGGCCGTTGCCCTCCCGTTTGCCTGTCTGGATACCACAAATGCACCGACCCGGCCACGCGATTCCTGGGATACGGGCCGAGCGGGATCTGTGCGGCAGGGCCTTTCGATCTGAGCTTCGCGTTGTTACGGTGTGTCGTGCAGATCGGAGGTAACCATGGCCGACATCGTCAAAGACGTGTTGAAGGAAGTTGACGACCTGACCGATGACCTGGTCGAGTTGTGTCGATCGCTGGTTCGGGTCAACACCGTCAACCCCTATGCCGGTGCGGGCGTGACCGGGTTGGAGAAGGACGGGCAGGTGCTCATCCAGCCCACCCTCGAGAAGATGGGCGGCAAGACCCGGCTGTTCGAACCGCCCCCCGACGTCTACGAACGCGTCGGGATGATCGGACCGAGGGACAGGAGCTGGCAGGACCGTCCCAATCTCGTCACCGAGTTCGACCTGGGCCCGGGCAGTCGGATCGTCATCAACTCGCACATGGACACGGTCGGCGTGGACGGCATGGACTTCGATCCGTTCTGTGCGGATCTGAAGGACGGCAAGATCTACGGCCGGGGCGCCAGCGACGACAAGGGCGGCATGGCCGCGGGAATCATCGCGATCAAGGCGGCGCTCAAGTTCGCCGACGCGCTGACCGGCTCGATCATCCACCAGAGCGTGGTGGACGAGGAGTGCAACGGCTCGGGCGCAGGCACGCTGGCGTGTTGCCTGGAAGGCTATACGGGCGAGGAGGCCATCGTCATCGACGGCGGCGAGCTGGTGGTAACGCGCGGTTGCCAAGGGTGCTTGACGGCCGAGGTGACGGTCCACGGTCGGGCCGGTCATGCGGCCCGAGGTGGCGTAAACGCGATCGACAAGGCCGTCCACGTCAAGGGCTTCATCGATCAGTTCAAACAAGCGCGCGAGACGAAGTACCCCGACTGCCTCGTGAACCTGGGCGTGTTCAACGGCGGGACGCACCCGGCCGTCGTGCCCGGCCTGGCCTCGCTCAGCCTGAACATGGTTTATACGATCCAGGAGGCGGCCGCCAACGAGCAAGCGGGACGAGGATGGAACGGTTCGTCCGTCCGCGACGCGTTCGTCGACGCGATCACCAGCGCCGACGACGCCGACGCGTGGCTCTGTGAGCATCGATCGGACGTGGCGTGGGTCAAGGACCTGGTTCCGTTCGAGACGCCGGCGGACGCGCCGGTGGTGGCGCACCTGTGTGAGGCCTGCGAAACCGCCCTGGGCAAGCCACCGGAGGTGGAAATCATGTCCGCCTGGGCTGACGCGGCGAACATGGTCCGCTACGGTGGCGTACCGGCCGTTCTGTTCGGTCCGGGGACCCCGGAGGCCGCTCACGCCCAGGACGAGACTGTCGAGGTCGCCAACTTGGTCAAGGGCGCAAAGGTCGTCGCAACGTATCTCGTCCGCCGGCTCGCCAAGGCACGTGTTTAGCGTGCTGAAGGGGGGTGCCCCATTCTTGCCCTGCGGACGGCGGTAGCCGATCGCAGGGCAAGGGTGGGGGACCGATCGCCCCCAGATTCGAGCCCATTCGACGTGCGATCCGTCCCCCACCCTCCAATCCGCTTCGGCTCTCGCCGAATCGCATTGGAGGATGGGGCACCCGCGCGTCCGCCGGCTTGCCAAGGGGAACGGGTGACCATCCGCCCGCTAGGGATGTGGGGCCTGCTACTTGGTGGGGTCTTGTCCGGCGACCTTGATGACGAACAGCTCCCGCCGATGCCAGGGATTTCGCCAGGGCCGGCCGCGGATCTGGTCGGGCAGGACGGTCGACAAGATGGCGAGCGCGGCGACCCGTGATTCGGTGCTGTGGGCGTCGCCGAGCCAGCGGCGATGTCGTGCGGCATAGGCCCGCATCAGACCCGCCAGACTGCGCTCGAGGGCCCGTCGTACCTCGCTGCGCCGATGTGAGCACCGCTTGGTCAGGTAGGCCAGCACCCAGACTGCGTCCATGTTGCCGTAGCCGAACCCACCGTCGAACGACCCGTTGGCCCACTGCATGGCCAGCACGCTGTCGATGATCCGCTCGGGATAGGGCAGATCGCGTCCCAACGCGGCGTAGATGGGCCAGATGTGAAACGCCCCGCCGAGCGCCTCGAGTGGGCGGTCATACTGGACGCCGCGCCGCCACATGCCCGTCTTCGGATCGACCTGTGCGTCGAGCCACGCGAACAGCGCGTCGCGCCACGGTTGCGGCGTACTGTCCGTGCACGCGAGCGGCACGCCGGCCCCCCAGATGTCGTGCGACGCGCCCCACGGATGTTGCCAGTCAATGCCGTTCAGCCACCGATCGATCCCGTCGACGTCGCGGTACTTGTCCAGGAACCTAGGCGCGAATTTCTGACGGCCCTTGAGCATGTTCAGCGCGCCGGTCGCGTGACAGAACGCATGCGTGGCGATGTGTCGGGTCAGATGACGATACGATCCGTCCGGGTTCTGTTGGGCCTGGATGAACCCGATCCATTCGCGGCGCTCCGCGTCGCTGAGCGCATCGAGGTCGTCCATCATCCACCGGATCCAGGCCACGTCGGCCGAGGCGTACAGGTCTGGCTGGATGCCGGGGTTCAACCGATACGCACCGTAGGGCTGATCGGGAGCCTGGAGACGGCGGTACCATTCGCGGACGCCGTCGCGAACCGCCTCCAGATCATGCGGCGGCTGGGGCATCGGCGGGATCGGCTCGACCTTGCTGGTCACCTCGGTCCGTCGGGTCAGGTCTTCGAGCTGTCCGGGCGTCAGGGCGCGGTCGAACACCCAGACCTCGCTGATCTTGCCCGTCAGTCCAGACGTCCCCACGCCGCCCGGTCGCGCGCCGATCAGCGCCGGCGTGACGGTGTCGAAGACGGCCCTCGGCACGGGCCGGCCCAGCGCGCTCTGGTCGGCCCGGACGCCGTTGATGTAGACCCCCAATTGGCGTCCCGGTTCGAACACCCCGGCCAGCACGTAGGGCACGCCCGGTTTGATCGGCCGATCGGCCATCACCTCGGCGGCGCTTGCGTCCCACTTGCCTGATGCGCTGACGTGGAAGTAGATGTACAGGTCCGCACCCACGCCCAGTTCATACGCCCGTCCGCCGTTGATCAGCTGCCACTTCGAGAGGATCGCTGCCTTGTTGGCCGGCGGCGCGTCGACCTGCACCACGGCCGCCAGCGTCAGCGGGCCGGTGATCCGCAGCTCCTTATTGGGTCCCTGGCCCAGGAAGACGTGTGTGCCTTTCCGTCCATTCAGACCCCAGGCCGGTCGGCCCAACAGGCGGGTCCGAGTTGGGTCAGCCGGATCGGGGCCCAACAACGTGCCCAGAAACGCCGATGTTCCCTGCGGCCCCGCCAGCTTCTTCAAGGCAGCGTCGGACCACGCGCGGAGATGGGCCCTGGGGGTGGGCTCGTCGGCCCAGGTCGCACGGTCGCCCGCCAGGACCAAGACGACCGACCATCCGACCACTGCGCACAGGGCGGCCCTGCCAAATCCACCCAGCCCTTCCTTGACGGTGTCAGTGATCGCCCGTGATCGATCCATTCGCGTGTCCCCGCCGCTTACTCCCCATCGTCATGCGGATGTGTGGCGGCGCTCCTCGGTCCAGAGCGCTCAGCGCGAGCCATCGCGGTTGGGTTTCGACGCTGCCTTTCGCTGCTCCTCCCGCCACACGTCGAGAAACACCGTCAGCCGATCCAGGTTGACCATCTGCGCCCCCGACCGGATGATCCGCCGGAACACCTCCGGGTCGCTGCCCGTGTATAGGATCATGACGCGGATGCCCATCCGGTTGGCCTGCCGGATGAACGCCGGCGTGGCCGCCTCGACGCTCGTCTCGACGATGGTCGCGCCGAACGCGCGCTTGGCCCATCGGAGCTGCTTGGCCTCCTTGACGTTGATCTTCAGCGGAAGCTCCTTGTCGAGGCGTCGCAGCCGCAGCGCCTGCCGCCGGTCGCCGAACCAGAAGAACACGTCGTCCTGCATCTTCAGTTCGTAGATGAGCTTCGTGAGCTCGCCGAGATCGGCGTCCTTGACGTCAAAGTAGACCTTGCACTTGCCGCCGATCCACTCGAGCAGCGTGCGAAGCCTGGGCACGCGCTGGCCCTTGAACTTCGGATCGAACCAGCTGCCCGCGTCGAGCTTGTCGATCTGCTCGCTGGTCATCTTCTTGATATAGCCGCTGCCGTCGGTGGTTCGGGCCACGTTGGGGTCGTGGATGACGTACATCACGCCGTCGGCGCTCCTCCGGATATCCACCTCGACGTAGTCCGCCCCGAGTTCCACCGCCTTGCGAGCCGACGCCATCGTGTTCTCCGGCGCCAGGTGGTTGGCGCCGCGATGGACGACGATCTCCATCCGCTTGGCCGACCGTTCAGGTCGGTTCCTTTTCTCGGAGGATCTTCCTTTCGCGATCGCTCGGTTTCCCGCCGTTCGCTGATCCGCCGATTCTGCGCCGCAGACCATGGCTCCCGCGCCGCAACTACATGCCATCCAGGCCAGTACGCATGGCAACGGGCGATTCATGCTGACTCCTCTCTGACGGGTGCCTGACGAGACCAAGCCGCGAGCAACCACAGTTCCGTGAACCATCATGCCTCCTGGCCAGTATCAGTCAAGGAAGCCCAACAAGCCATTTCTCAGGACGGGACGGCGTACCCCCGTCCCGCCACCCGAGGAGCGTCCTTTGGCCAGACAGGTTTCCTCGGCTGCCAATCCCACCTTGCGGGAGGCGATCCAGAAGATCGCTCCCTGCGAAACGTGCGGGTACGACCTGCACGGCCTGCCGCCGGACGGAAGATGCCCCGAGTGTGGATCGGTCATCGACCCGAGCCTTCGCCGGGAGCTCATCAGGTTCGGGCATCCTGGATGGGTTTCAGGACTGCATAGGGGCTCGACGTTGCTCCTGTGCGGGCCGGCCTTGGCAGGGGTGGCCGTCCTGCTCGTCCCCCTCTTGGAGATCATCAACCGGTTGGGGCGAGACCTGCTCACGATGCTCGGCGCCGTCCTGCTTGTGGCCTGTTTCAGCGGGGGGGGCGGCATGTTTGTTGGCGGCGTGTTGTTGCTGTCGAGGCCCGATCCGCGCGAGCTGCCAGAGGCCCGAAGCGGCTGGCTGAGGTCGACGTTCCGTTGGGGCTGGCTGCCCGCGTGGACGTGGGTTCTCTACGTCATCGCAGAAGAAGGAGGCCTGCCGCGACTCAACACCATCACGTTCGTCTTGGGAATCCTGGCATGTACGACCTGGTTGGCGGTCCTCATCCTGCACATCACCCAGCTCGCGGGCCTCCTGACGTCTCGGTCGCTTCGGCGGAGCGGGCGCGTCTGTCTGCTGGTTCTCACCGTCACGGCCGTGTCGGTCGGGTCCCTGCCCGTCGTCATGCTGGCACACGGCTCATCGGCGATCGGCGCCGTTGTCGTCTTCCAGACGGGGACCCCGCCAGGTCCTCCCGCCGGCCGGTCCATCACCGTGATGGATGTCTGGCTTCCGATGCTTGCCATGGTGTTCCTTGGCTTCACCGCCTCGATGTTCGTCCTTTTTGCCAAGTGCCGCCGCGTGTTTCAAGAGACGCTCGAGCAGGCCAGACAGAACTGGTCTCGACCCCTCGCAGGCGTCGATCGGCAGCGGTTTGCTCCCTAAGGTCGCTGGGGTCATCTCGCACCGTTGGTAAGAAGCTTGGTCTCAAACTGGACAAAGCTTCCCTTGTCTCGGAGAATCCGTGAGCGATTTGGAGGTGTTCCGCTTGGCCAAAGCCGTCCTCCCCATCGCAAGGCCCGTCCGCGAGGTGACCCTCGACTTCGACACCCATTGTGTCTCCTGCGGGTACAACGTCCGAGGACTCGCACCCGGCCACCACTGTCCGGAGTGCGGCATCCCCGTCGGCGCGAGCCTTCGTGGCGAGCTGCTCCAGTTTGCCAATCCGCGCTGGGTTTCGCGACTCCATCTCGGGGCCGCTCTGGCCTGTTGGGGGGGGCTGGCGATCCTCCTCCATATGACGCTGGGTTGTATGAGAGTTGTCCAGTCGACGACGTTCTTCTACGCGCTGTGGGGCATCGCGACCGGGCTGTTCATCGTGGGCCTGGCGATCCTGGGCAGCCCCAGCCTTCGCGAGACCCCCGAGACGCCCGGCCGATGGGTCAGACACGTCGCGCGATTTGGCTTTCTGCTCGTGATTGCGACAGGCATGCCCGGCTGGTTCTGGCCGTCGGCGCAGCAATGGGTCGGCCTCTCGGTGTCGCTGCTGGGATGGGGGGTTTACCTCGGCTGGATCATCGTCCTGCTCCGCTATCTCAGGTCGTTGGATCGGCTCTTTTCGGCGCCGGCGCTTCATCGGATGCCGTACTACTGCATCGGTGCGGGGGCTCTGAATTGTTGGCTCGTACTGATGTACCTTGTGCTCTGGGCGGCGACGTTGCCCCCCACAGGTCGGGATGGATCGTCCGCTGCGATTCCCGCCGGAGTGAGCGCACTGCTCTGGATGTGTTATTGGGTCGAGCTCTCCGCGCGGTTCGTGGTTACGCTGCTGCTGCTCGCGTGCCTGAACCGCTGTCGGAAACGCCTTCGTCAAGAAGCCAAGCTTGCGGAACAGAACTGGCTGCCTCCTGGGACACAGGTTGCCCCGATCGGCCACGGGGATCTCTCGTGACGCCAGAAGACCAAACGCCCATCGGCCAAGACGTCCTGTGCGTGAGCTGCGGGTACAACCTCCGCGGGCTGTCGGCGGATGGAGATTGTCCGGAGTGCGGGGCCGCCATCCGCGGTAGCCTTCGCGGCAACCTGTTGCCGTTCAGCCATCCACGCTACATCGGTCGGCTTGCCAGGGGCGCGTCGCTCGCCTACTGCGGATACCTCCTGATCGCTGCGTCGATCGTGCTGGGATTCGGCTGGGGGCCGTGGCGTTTCCTGACGCCCCTCTGCCGCGTGGCGTTCTACCTGTGGGCCTACGGTGTGATGGGGGTGCTGCTCGGCGGCGTGTGGTTGCTGACCAGTCCCGACCTGCGCGAGTCGCCGGAGACCCCGGGCCGCCGGCTCAGGATAGCCTGTCGGGTGGGACTACCGGCCATGCTGATTGTCCCGCTCGGCGCGGGGGACTGGGCTTGGTGGTTTTCCCCCGGTTGGCTGATGATGGCGTGGCCGATTTGGGTGGCTTGGCTCTCACTTGCGTGGCTGATTGCGGTGGCTTGGCTCTCACTCGTCCTAGCCCACATCGCCCGATTGGGCGATCGGCTGCCCTCTCGCTCGCTTCGCCGGATGTGCCACGCTCGGATGGCGGGCTTTATGGCCTGTTGGGTGGCGTTCGTGGCTTTCTGGGTCCTTACGCAAGCGCTCTCGAACACCCCGGTTCCCCCCGTTCTGTTTCCTGCGTGCCTCGCCCCAACGCCCTTCTACCTCGATCAGCCCCTGATCGACCTGCTGAGGATATGCCAGACACTGGCCGCCTTCGTAGGCGTCATCTTCGCCGCGCTGGTCGGGTTCGTGTTCGCCCGGTGTCGCAGCGCCCTTCGCGCAGCGGCAAGACATGCCGAACGGCATTGGCCCGACGACAAGACGCGGCTTGAGACATCCGATCCGGCCGCCTAACATGTTCGCCGTTGCCCCCGCGAGGGTGGTGCGGACCGCATCGGCGGACGGACCGGCATCAGGAGGAATGCTGGCTGCACGCCTGAAGGGCACCGGTGAGGGCAGGACCCATGAAAGGGCAGGCGGCAGGCAACTACAACGTCACGTGGTTCCAGTTCACCAAGCACCCGGACTCCGATTCGTGCTGGTCGCTGTCGGTCGGGCCGGACGGGCGGATCTATGCGGCGGCGTGCGCGGAGACCGTGCCCGGCGGCGTGGTCAAGGTCGTCCGATACAACGAAAAGACCGACGCGCTCGACTATCTGTTCGCGCTCGACGAGATGGTGGACGACCCGCATGACTCCGGACGGGCCACGCAGTGCAAGATCCACTACAGCTTCGCGCCGTCGATGTCGGACGGCGTGATGTTCATGGCCACGCACCTGTCCGGGCCGCCCATCGACCAGCCCGCATACTCGCCGTGGCATTCCTGGCACGATCCGGAGCGGTGTTTCCGCGGCGCGGCCCTGCTCGCCTTCGATACCAAGACCGACCAGGTCCTGTGGTGGGACACGCTGATCCCCAAGGAGGGCTGCCGGTGTCTGCTGCACGACGAGGACCGCGGCCTGCTGTACGCCCTGAGCTACCCGCGCGACCACTTCATCATCTATGACATCAAGAAGCGTCGGCGCAGAGACGTCGGCCGGATCGGATCGGTCAACGCCCAGGCGCTGTTCATCGACGAGAAGCACCGCGTCTGGACGACGAACGACTACGGCCGACTCGTCCGCTACGATCCCGATAAGGACCGCCTGGAGACGTCGCCCTACGTCCTGCCGCACAATCCCGAGTACCAGACGGGCTGGCACAGCGTGTTCTATGACGTGGTCGCTTCGCCCGACGGCGAGTGCGTCTACGCGGTCACGTGGATCGCCAACCCGTACCTGATGCGGATCTGGCCCAACGAGGGCGAGTGGGGCATGGTCGAGGACCTGGGCCCGACCACGCAGAAGCGGGACCTGACGTTGCCGATCAACACGTTTACCGATCACTGCGGTGGACTGACGTTCGGCGCCGACGGCCAGCTCTACTACGTTGCGTCGCGATGGCGCGACCCCGTCCACAACCCGATGCCCGCGGATCGCAAGGACAAGGAGGGCGTCGTCTGGCGGATGGACCCCGAGACGCTGGCGCGGACCGAAGTGGCGCTGCTCGAGCGCCCGGGCCAATGCGCCCAATACGTCTCCCGCGGGGCGATCGACCGTAACGGCGATCTGTTCTTTGGCCACGTCGGCCCCAAACCGGTGGGTTTGTTCAAGATGCAGATGCCCGCCGATCGCAAGAAGCCCAACGCGCACCTGCCCATCAGGATGTGGGGGTAGCCATGGCGACCAAGACCAAGCGAAAGCGCTACGACAAGAGCGGCCCCGAGGCCAAGGCCCTCGTCGACGAGATCGTCCACGGCACGTTCATGAAGGAGGGCACGATGGTGGCCTTCCCGACGTGCTTTCCGGGCGTGACCACCCCGATCGAGGCCGACGAGAGCCACATCACCGCCCTGGACGTCGCCGCCGACGGGATCGTCTACGGCGGCACGAGCGGCCGGCGGACGCATCTGTTCGCCGGTATGTTCCATGGCGTGACCGGTTGTGTGTTCGACATGGGAACGGTCGACGGCGCCGATGAGTGCGTGGCCGTGTGTTGTGGCAGATCGGGGTTCGCCGCCTGTGTGAACGGCCCAACGGGCGGGCGCGTCGTGACCCGTGGGCTGCAGGGCCTGCCGTTCGATCTGCTGCAGGAGTGGGGGTTCGGCCGTCCGGCGTTCAGGAATCTGGGCCAACCCGCCAAGGGCGAGCGGATCGTTCACGCCGTGGCCACGGCGTCGGTGGGCACCGTCGTCGGTGCGACCGAACGCCACGTCTTCGTGGTCGACATCGACCAGGGAACCCTCCGCGTTGTGGGCGACGCGATGGGGTTGGGCGAGCTGGCGGTCGGCCACATGGGCGGCGTCTTCGGACGGGACGACGGCAACACGCTGTGGCGATACGATGCGAGCACAAGTCAGGTCGAGCGGAAGGCCGTCAAGCTGCCCGGTCATGCTTGGGACCGGGTGCGTCTCCGGTGGGCGAGGGACCACCGCACCGGCCAACTGTACACGGCCGACGGCGAGGGGCAGGTGTACACGTTCAGCGAAGCGCAGGGATTCAGCCCGCCTCTGGCACGGACGCGGCTCGCGCCGGTCGGCCCGATGTCGGTCACGCTCGACGGGCGGGTCTTTGGTTTCTGCGGCGATGAGATATCCAGGATGTTCTGCTACGATCCGCGCCGCTCGAAGCTGAGCGACGTCGGCGTGGCCGTTTCGGTTCTCGAGCGCCGCCGCTATGGCTACGTGTTCGGCAGCGCCGGCACGGGCCGCGACGGACAGATCTTCTTCGGAGAGGACGACGATCTCGGGCACTTGTGGTTGTACTTCCCGAAGATCCAGACCCCCGGCGCCCGCGCCGAAGCGTGATGCCAATGGCCACCAGAATGCCTGACTCCGCCGAATCGCTCCTTCAACAGATGATCGGCATCGATACGACCAATCACCGTCCGAACGGACCGCCCGGCACGGAGGACAAGCTGGCCGATGCCCTCGAGGAGCTTGCCACGGAGGTGGGCTTGGCCACGACCCGCCTGCCCGTCCCCGAAGAGCCGCACAACCTGCTGGTCAGTCATGAGGTGAGACCGGATGCACCGTGGGTGCTGTTCGTCAGCCACCTTGACACCGTCGACGTGGCCGGGATGACGATCGATCCGTTTGCGGGGGAGATCCGCGACGGACGGATCTACGGTCGCGGCGCGTGCGACACCAAGGGGTCGGGCGCAGCGATGCTCTGGGCGCTCACGCAGTACGCGGCCCGGCAAGAACGCCCCAACAACGTGGCCGTCCTCTACACCGTCAACGAGGAGATCCGGCAGACCGGGGCAATCTCGTTCGTCGCCAACGACCTGCCCGGGCTGAGCTGGGTTCCCGCCGGCGTGGTCGTGGGTGAGCCGACAGGCCTCGAACCCGTGGTTGCCCACAATGGCGTGGTCCGCTGGCGGATCCGCACGCAGGGCGTCAGTGCTCATTCGTCCAGCCCCGAGCGCGGGCGGTCGGCCATCACCATGATGGTCGAGGTCGTCCGCGCGATCGAGTCGCAGTACATCCCCCACATCGACGCGAGCCACCCGCTCACCGGCCGGGCCCAGTGCAGCATCAACCTGATCCAGGGCGGCAGCCAGATCAACATCATCCCGGCGCACTGTGAGATTCAGGTCGACCGCCGAACCGTTCCCGGCGAGGACGATCGCCAGGTCCTGCCGACGGTCGACCAGATCCTCGACACGCTCCGCCAGGCCGATCCGAACCTGCAGGTCGAGCAGGACAAGCCGCACATCGTCGGCCCGCTCGATCCGGCCACCAACGAGCGCTGGGCGAAACACGTCTGCGGCGTGCTCGATCGATTGGGCCTGCCCGCCCAGCCCGTCGGCGCCAAGTTCGGCACGGAAGCGAGCACGTTTGCTCGAGCTGACCTGCCCGCGCTCGTCCTGGGACCAGGCCAGGCCGCTCAGGCGCACACCGAGGATGAGTGGCTGTCTCTCGATGAGCTTCACGCGGCCTGCGACGTTTACCTTGAGATTATGAAGGAAAGTGTGTATCCCGGGGGGGCGCCGAACCGCTCCTGTGGGACGATACCCACGTGATCGGGAGGACAAGAACATGGCTGATCGTGCTGACGCCCACATCCATCTGTTCGAGACGGGATTCCGAGGCGGGTCGTTCACCGCCCGGCCCGGCGTGACGATCGACGAGGTCGCGTGCTATCAGTCGCTGGCCAAGTCGCACGGCGTCAAGGCCGCGTTGGTCGTCGGGTGGGCCGGGGCGCCCTGGGCGGCGGGCAACAACGCGTTTCTCGCGCGGGTCCTCGACGACCACGCGTGGGTCCGCCCGGTCGCCTATCTCGAGCCGTCCGACGCGCTGACCGTCGCAAGCCTGACCGAGCGTCAGCAGCAGGGATTCGTCGGTTTGAGCTTCTACATCTTCGGCGCCGAGAAGACGGCTGCGCTCCAGCGGGTGCGCGACGACGTGTGGCGATGGATCGTCGAGCGGCGCTGGCTGATCAGCTGCAACTCACGCGGCAAGGACTGGTCGGCGTGGTTGCCGATTCTCGAGAAGCACCCCGATCTGCGCCTGATCACGTCACACCTTGGCCTGCCGGGGGCCGTCAAGAAGCCGCTCGACAAACAGACGGCCCGCAAGAAGCTCAGCCACGTCCTCTCCCTGGGCAAGTTCCCCGGCGTTCGCATCAAGCTCAGCGGGTTCTACGCGACGACCGATCCGCCGTACGACTACCCGCACCAGAACGCCTGGCCCTACGTCGAGGTGCTACTCGAAGACGTCGGCGTGAAGCGATTGGTGTGGGGGTCGGACTACAGCCCGTGTCTGGACCACCTGACGTTCCCGCAGACGCTCGGCCTGTTCGCCAAGATGCCGTTTCTCAAGAGGGCCGACCGCGAACGCATCGAGGGCAAGAACCTGCTGGATCTGCTGGGCGAGGTCGACGCGCACAAGTCGACCTAGCGAACGCCCAACGACGCACATAGGCTCGAGGAGGGTACCCCGTGAGAAAGAGGACGGATGTCAGCCCGAAGGGCGTTTCGCTCTATCTCCTTCCCGTCGAGACGCGAGTGCCGCTGAAGTTCGGCCCGGAGACGCTGACGTACGTGACCTGTGCGCGGGTTCGGATGCGCGTGGCCGACGCCGAAGGACGCTCGGCGGAGGGGTGGGGCGAGACCCCGCTGAGCGTTCAGTGGGTCTGGCCCAGCGCGCTGTCCTACGAAGAGCGGCATCAGGCGATGAAGGACTTCTGCGTGCTGTTGGCCGAAGAGTGGGTGTCCTTCGAGAGGAGCGGCCATCCGATTGAGGTGGGCCATGCCTTCGTGGCCGACGTGCTGCCGTCGCTCCTCCAACAGTTCAACCAGCAGCGCGAGGGGGCCGAGCCCATGCCGTGGCTGGCGGCCTTGGTGTGTTGCTCGGTTTTCGACATCGCCCTGCACGACGCCTATGGGGTGCTCCATGACGTCCCCGTCTACGAGACCTACAACGCCGCGTTCATGAACGACGACCTGGCCAGCTTCCTGAGGCCCGCCGACGGGGCGAGCTTCTCGTTCGCAGACAGGTTCCCGACCGATTTCCTCGTTTCCATGCCGCCGGAGCGCTTGCCCGCCTGGCATCTGGTCGGCGGCAAGGATCTGCTCGATGCGTCCGAGCTAGACGGCAGCGAGCCGGACGACGGCTACCCCGTGCTGCTGCCCGACTGGATCCGCCGCGACGGGCTGACGTGTCTGAAGGTCAAGCTCCGCGGCGATGACGAGGACTGGGACTATGACCGGCTGGTCCGCGTCGGACAGATCGCCGTCGAGAACGATGCCTTGTGGCTGACGGCCGACTTCAACTGTACCGTCAGGGATCCCCGGTACGTCAACGAGATCCTCGACCGTCTTGTCATCGAACACCCGCGGCTCTACGGGATGATCCTCTATGTCGAGCAGCCGTTTCCCTATGACCTGGAGGAGAACCAGATCGACGTGCACAGCGTCTCGGCCCGCAAGCCGCTCTTCATGGACGAGAGCGCCCACGACTGGTACCTGATCCGCCTCGGCC
Organism: uncultured Planctomycetales bacterium; assembly: GCA_964390905.1. Classification (GTDB taxonomy): domain Bacteria; phylum Planctomycetota; class Phycisphaerae; order UBA1845; family JAFGLZ01; genus JAFGLZ01. The sequence continues at coordinate 64,685 of CAYMLO010000013.1, forward strand.
GGGCGCTGGGTTGGACGGGCGTGGCGCTCAAGACCTGCAAGACGCAGACGGGTGCCCTGCTGAGCCTCTGCTGGGCGAAGGCCCACGGCATGACGTTGATGGTGCAGGACCTGACCAACCCGATGCTCGCCCAGATCCCGCACTGCCTGCTCGCCGCCCACGCCGGCACGATCATGGGGGTCGAGACCAACAGCATGCAGTTCTACCCCGAGGCCAGCATCCCCGAAGAGAAGGTCCACCCCGGCGTCTACAAACGCCGCAACGGCCAGGTCGACCTGTCCACGATCCAAGGCCCCGGCTTCGGCTACCGCGTCAACGAGATCGACCGATGCCTGCCGGAGGCGGAGACGAGCCTCCAATGAGGCCTTTGAAGACGGAAGCTGCTCAAGGCGCGAAAAAGGGGGAAAGGGCGACCGCTGGTTTGGCCGAACTATAGTGTTGACAGGGACGTTATACTTTTGTAGGGACATCACAATAGTGGGCGAGGGTGGGGGCATGGGAGTGATCCCCTAGTTACGCCGAGCAGACAGGATCCGACCGTATTGCTCCGACGACACGCAAGGTCCCACAGTGACATGAGCCTTGAACTAACCCAAGTGGACACCGTGGTGGCGGGAAGATTCAACCCGCATATCATCAACCCTCTTTGGTTGGTTAAGCAGGGGATAGTCGAGGGGGAGGAGGAGGCCAAGTACAAGGGAACCGTGGATATATCAGACAGGGAAACACGTTTTGGATTTGAGATCGGCGGTTACGAGTGGCAAGTCAGCAATCACCGGCTCGTTGTCAGGTCGCCCTCGTGCGAAGACCCAGGACCGGTCGTCCGCAAGGTGCTGAAGGATCTCCCGCACACTCCGATCCGTGCACTCGGTCACAACTTCACGTACGAGTCCCCGTTGTCTGAGTGGAGCGTGGGACTGCCGCAGCTCGGCGCCTTGTCCGCCGAACGCTTCAGAGAGCACTTCAAGCTTAGACAGGCGGAGTGGGGAGTGTCGCTGGGGTGTGACGATGGTGTCACGCTCAACGTCAGAGTGTCTGTGGATGAGTCATCTGCAGCGATCAGTTTCAACTTCCATCGGGAGGTCAGCTCAGCAGAGGGGGCGTCGGAATGCACACAGCAGTTCGAGGCCGATCTTCGCTGCAGTAGGGGTTTCCTCGATGATCTGTTGAGTCAGGAAGTGGACGGTGAGTTACATGCATAGTGCTACTGCTCCTTGGGTGCTCCCTCAAATCGGCTCGTGTGCGAGAGGCGCCGCCGCGATGTTTCCGGAGGATGATTCCTGTATCTATGAATGGCCCAAAGACGAGAGAAATTCGGACCTATCCAGCACTGTGACGTCAGGCATCATGGAATTCCAGGGGTTCGTCTCCAGGTATCATCGAGCGAAGGCGTGCGCGAAACGCAGGGAACGTAACCGCATCGTTTCGCTCATACAGACGCACTACCGCCCCATCGAACGTGCGGAAGCGATGGCGAGATACCTGGCAAGAAGTTCGAGACCAGATGCCCTTGACGACGGGATCGATGTGCTTGCTAGGCTGAGCTGGCGGACGGAACAGCTTGTCTGGGACAGGTACAGGGAGGGGGAAATCCCTGGTCACGAAGAGGACTACTGGTACATCCTCATCCGTGGGCTTGGCAAGTGCCAGCCCTCTGACCTGGGCAAGATGCTGATCAGGCAACTTACGAGGTCCGATCGGTTGGCTGTCCGGGAAGCCGCTGTCGAGGCATTGGCTGATGTCGGCGGTTCTGAAGCAGCCGATCGGCTGGTCGAAATCGCTCGCACAGACCCATCGCCCTTCATCCGTGGGCTTGCGCGGGATCGCCTCGAGGACTGCGTTCGGTGATGCACGACGATGGCGGACGCCGATTTCAGCATCGAGGCCGCTTGGGACGTATCTTCTCCGTGTTACGTGCGAAAACTCAAGAAGGGGAGTCATTGGGAGGACGGCGAATCACCATCAGATCGGGTCGACAGCATTGTCGAGAAGGACTTCCGGCTCGACCAGGATGGTGTAGTCAGCGTCTTTCAGGTACGTTCCGGAGTAGACCTGCGCAGAGTCGCGGTGGGTCTCAACGCGACACGAGACAGCCTCAGCGAAGACATCTTCCTCATTGCCATCTTGCCCGACGAACTCCAAGGCGTTCTCGCCGAGCCGACACCGGGAGACACGAAATGCCTCTGGGCGAATCGACTTCACCACAATCTCGTGGTTGAGCGGCAATCAGGCTTTACTTCCGTCGTTGAATCCCTGATCCGCGCGGGGCGCAAGCCGAAGAAGTTCACCCGCTCGAAAATGAGGAGGGCGGTCGAGGAGGCCCGCAGAGAAGGTTGCTACGCAACGAGAGACCGTGCGACGAGCTCGGATCCGTGCGTCTGTGAGCGCGGAACCTAGCCTTCGGGCGGGCGGTTACCTTCGATAGGCGTGCGGGGAATCAAGCTTCGAGTGACGTACAGTTGGTGACGCTGGCGGTCTTCCCGCCAGTGCTCATGCTATCCTCCGGGGCGTAGCGCCAGCTCTTCGTCGATTCGTTGGCACAGATGCTCGACGATCAGGCCGATGATCTCCTCACCGAGCTCGGGGGAGGCGGCCTCGCGTAGGTCGCAGGTGTAGCGCCATGTGCCCTGCGGCGATCGGAAGGACCAGGGGTTCTCGCGATACGGGTACTCGTAGGGGATCTCGATCTCCTGCTTGAACCGGTCCATGTGCACGAGGTGGGGAAACAGCGCCATCGCCAGCGACGTCTCGTACCTGTCGGCGTGATCGGGGGACGCCTCGCACTGGCTCCAGTCGACGCCTTCGTATTCCGGCTGGGCGATGATGCGGAGCTTGCTGCGGGCCATGTACTCGTCGGCCGCCTCGGTAATCGTCTCGACCTGGTACGGGCCGTAGTGTCCGGTCAAGAAGACGACCAGCTTGGCGCCCATCTTCTCGAGGTTCTCGAAGAACTCGGTGGCGATTTGCTTGACCAGCCCCTTGCTGAACGTGATCGTGCCGAGCATCTCGTCGTAGCCGACCACGCCGAACCAGTTCTGCGGCAGCAGGATCGCCCGGGCACGCTCGGCCAGCCGCTCGGCGATGCCGCGCATCTTGAGCACATCGAGCCCGAGCGGCAGGTGATCGCCGTGCCATTCCAGGATGCCGGTGGTCAGGATGAAGACGGGCCTGTCTTCGACGGCCTGCTTGAGCTCAGCGGGCGTCATCTCCTCGGCCTTGTAGGTCCGTGGCATGGGTGTGGGGTCTCCTCGTCGAGCAGCGTATCAGGCGCGTCGTGCGATTCGCCACGGGTGGCCATCGCGTCGCGGGGTTCAGAACGTCACGACCTGTCCGGTCTTCATGCTTCGTTGGATGGCGTCGAGGATCCGCGTGACCATCAGCGAGCTTTCGGGCGTGATGGACGGCTCGCGTCCGTCCAGGACGCAGTCGACGAAGTGGCCCAGCGAGCAGACCAGCGCGCCGTGCAGCCGGCCGTCCAGCTCAGTCACGATCGTGCTGCGGGGGTAGCTGAACTTGTCGCTCATCAACTCGACCTGCTCGTGTTCACGAAGGAGCTTGATCGTTTCGTTCTGGCAGACGACGTGCATGTACGAGTCGGGGACGGCCGGGGCGGTGTCTGGATAGACCCAACAGGCCTCGAACGTGGCGATCGCCCCGCCCTGGAAATGGACGGCCGCCTGGATGGCATCAGGCGTGTCGATGCCCCGATCGACCAGCACGGAGCGGACCTCCTGTGCGTAGACGCGGTCGGGCTCGTCCTCGAGCCACCACAGCGTCAGGTCGATGTCGTGCGAGCTGAGGAACGACGCGGGATCGGTCCCGCTCGCCCAGCCGATCAGATCGGTCGGCACCCACCGCGGGTTGTTCTTGCGGGCCGAGACGACCAGCGGCCGGCCTGTTTCGCCGGAGGCGATCCGCTGTTTGACCGTGTGGTACGACGGGATCCACCGGTGGCTGAACTGCGTCATCAACAGCACGTCGGTCTCGTGGGCGATGGCGACCATCGCCGCCGCGTCGTGCAGTGTGGTGGCCAGGGGCTTCTCGACCAGGATGTGCTTGCGGGCCTTGGCCGCGGCGATGGCATCCTCGGCGTGCACGTGGTCGGGCGTGGCCAGACACACCGCCTGAACCGCGGTGTCCGCGATCAGATCCTCCGCGTTGTCATAAACCGAAGCGATGTCGTATTGCTCGGCCAGCTCGCGGCAGCGATCGGGCTCCTTCGAGCAAGCCGCCACGACCCGGGCCCGCGGGTTCTCGCTGAACGCCCGGATATGTGTGACGCCCATCGTACCCGTGCCGATCACGCCAACCTGTAGCTCGTCCATGCTCGCACCTGTATCCAGGAAAGTCCCCTCGCGCGGATCACGGCCACGCCCGAGC
>CAYMLO010000013.1:69074-85014 GCA_964390905.1 uncultured Planctomycetales bacterium
ACCTGGCCAATTGTATCAGGCGACCCCCCCGATTGCAGCGGGATCTGCCGGGCTGCTCCCAGGCTTTTCAGATCACCCGTAGCGGCCTATGATCTGCATCGTTCAAAGCCACAGGATTCGAGGGGCCAATCCCATCATGCATCCGGTCGCCGCACTCATCGCCGTCGGTGTGTTTTACGCGGCGGTCTTCGCGATCGGGCTGTATGCGGGTCGCAGACGGGCCGCCGGGGGTGGCTCGGCGGGGCTGCTCGTCGCGGGACGACGCATGCCCCTGCTGATCGGCGCGCTGACCATGACGGCCACGTGGGTGGGCGGCGGCTACATCAACGGCACCGCCGAGGCCGTCTACGATACCGCACGCGGGCTCGTCTGGGCACAGGCGCCCTGGGGATATGCCCTCAGCCTCGTCTTGGGCGGGCTCATCTTCGCGCGCAAGATGCGGCGGCTGGGGTTCACGACGCTGCTCGACCCGTTCGAGCGCCGCTACGGCAGGCAGGTGCCGGCTGTCCTGTTCTTGGCCGCTCTCGTTGGCGAGGTCTTTTGGAGCGCCGCGATCCTGGCCGCGTTGGGCACGACCTTCGGGACGATTCTGGGGTTCGACTTCCGAACGGCGATTCTGGTGTCGGCCGCCATCGCGATGGCCTACACCATGCTCGGCGGGTTGTGGGCCGTCGCCTACACTGATGTCCTGCAGCTTGCGTGCATTCTGTTGGGTCTGGGCGTGGCCATCCCGTATGCGCTCGACCACGCCGGTGGGCTGTCGGCCGTCCTGGCGAGCTACGCGGAGCGTGGTCCGGCCGCCTCGCTCATCCCGCCCCTGGCCGCCTGGTCCAGCGGCGGGGAATGGGGGAACCGCGGCTGGTATTGGCTCGACTTGGCCCTGCTGTTGATCCTGGGCGGCATCCCCTGGCAGGTCTACTTCCAGCGCGTCCTGGCCAGCCGGACGCCGGGCGGCGCGGCGAGGCTCTCGGTATTCGCCGGGGTCGGGTGTCTCGTGATGGCCATTCCGGCGGGCCTGATCGGCGCGATCGGCTCGGGCGCGGATTGGGTCGCCGCCGGGGCTGGCGACGCGCCTCAGCCTGCGTTGGTCCTGCCCTATGTCCTCTGTTACCTCACGCCGCCCATCGTGGCCACCGTCGGTTTGGGCGCGGTGGCGGCGGCCGTCATGTCGTCGGTCGACTCGTCGATCCTGTCGGCCAGCTCGATGTTCGCCTGGAACGTCTACCGTCCGTTGTTCAGACCGTCGGCGGGTGATCGCGAGATCCGCATGGCGGTACGGATGGCCATCCTCGTGGTGGGCGCGGCTGCAACGGGTTTGGCCTTGACGGTCCAGTCCGTCTACGGCCTGTGGTACCTCTGCGCCGATCTGGTCTACGTCGTGCTGTTCCCGCAGCTCGTGATGGCCCTGTTCTTCCGCGGCGCGAATCGAGTCGGTGCATCGGCCGGCATCGTCGTCGGCGTGGTACTCCGTCTGGTCGGCGGCGAGCCGCTCTTGGGCATCCCCGCCCTGATCCAATACCCCATGCAGGACCCGGACCTGGGCAGCCTGTTCCCGTTCCGGACGCTTGCCATGCTGGCGAGCCTTGTTACGATCTGGGTCGTCTCGAAGCTGTCCGTTCGCTGGAATCCCCCGTGCCCGCTGACGAACCCAACACAAGAGGCCGCCGATGCCTGACCCCCCTGATACCCGCATGCCCTCGGCGATCAGCGTCCCGCGTCAGGTGCTCGGTTACGCGGTTCACGTCTACACCGCGACCGGTGCCGTCTGGGCCTTCCTGACCGCGGTCGCCATCTACCACGACCGCTATGCGATCGCGTTTCTCTGGATGACGGTCGCCGTCTTCGTCGACTCGACCGACGGGGCGTTGGCCCGATGGGTCCAGATCGGCCGCACCGCACCGCGGATCGACGGGCGGCGCCTCGACGATATCGTCGACTATCTCAACTACACCTTCCTGCCGCTCATCCTGGTCTGGCATGCCGAGTGGCTGCCCGCCCCCGCATGGTTGTGGATGGCCTTCCCACTCATCGGGAGCTTGATGGCCTTCACCAACACTGGCGCCAAGGAGGACGACGCCGGTTTCTTCGTGGGGTTCCCGTCTTACTGGAACGTCTTCGCGTTCTACACCGCGTTGTGTTTCCGACACGCCGGTCCGCACGTCGTCCTGGGGTTGATGCTCGTCCTGAGCCTGCTGAGTGTCCTGCCGCTTCGGTTCGTCTATCCGACCAAGGCGCCGCGGTGGAAGGGCCTGTTCGTCATCGGCGCTCTGGTGTGGATGGTCGCGTGCCTGGCCATTGTGGCGCTGTACCCGGACGTCCCGCGATGGCTGGTCGGGATCTCGCTCGTCTACCCGGCGATGTACGTGTTGCTGTCGATCTACCTGGACGTGAGCGCTCGCTCGGCATCGTCCGGTTAGCCCCGCCGCGTGCGGCGGGGAAGGGGCCACACGCGGCCCCGCTAAACCATGGCGCTGACTGACTGAGAAAGGCACTACAGAACCCGGTACTTGTTGTACACCTCGCGGAGCGTCTTGCCCTCCTTCAGCTCCTTACGGGTCAGGTTCTCCTTGCCGACCTTCTCCATGGCCCGCTGGAGTACATCATCCTCCACGTCTTTGGGAACCACGATCACGCCGTCGAAGTCGGAGTAGATCAGGTCGCCCGGATGAACCAGCACCTCGCCGCACCGGATCGGGACGTCGTAGGCGACCACCCACCCCCGGCCCTTGCTGTCCAGCGGCCCGATGCCCTGATAGAAGACCGGGAATTCCATCTCCATGATTCGCTTGCAGTCGCGGACCATGCTGTCGCAGATGCACCCGACCGCCCCCCGGACCTTGCAGACCGTCGTCATCAGCTCGCCCCACGGGGCGATCGTTCCGCTGTAGTCGGTCGAGTGGACGGCGACGTCGCCGGGCCTCAGCGAATCGATCGCGTCGATCTCGTTGCCGTACGGGTCCTCCTCGACGATGTAGTCGGTCTCCATCCATCGAAGCGTCCGCGCACGTCCCACGATCGTGCAGTTGTCGGGGTCGAGCGGGCGGAGACGCGGGTGCATGGCTTGGTGCTTGTGGCCCAGCTCGTCCAGGATGTCGGACACCACGGGGACATACACGTTCTGGCGGATCCACGCGAATCGTTCCTCGTCGTTGGCAAATGCGGTCATCGTTGTCCCACCTCGTATCAGACAGTGCGTTTCTTGGCCTATGTGACGACGTATTCTGGTGCTGGCGAGCGGCGGTGGCAAGCGCGGGGTCCGCCCCGCCCGTCGGCGACGCGGTCACGTGCGGTTGATCCTGAACCTCTCCACGGCGGCTTCGTCCACCTCGATGCCCAGGCCGGGGCCCTGCGGGACGGGGATCATGCCGTCACCGTCCATCTGGACCGGGTTGCGGATGATCTCGCGGAGCATCGGACTGTCGCTGACGTTGTATTCCAGAAACAGACTGCGGGGCAGACAGGCGTTGACGTGCAGGCTGGCCGCCGTCAGAAGGTCCGTCAGCCAGGCGTGCGGGCAGACGTCGACACCGGCCCGCTCGGCCTCCCACTGGATCTTGCGGATCTGGGACAGACCGCCGCAGCGGCTGAGATCCGGCTGGATCACGTCGACCTTGCCGTGCACGATCAGGTGGTGGAATCCCCAGGCCGTCGCCTCTTGCTCACCGGCCGCCAGCCGCGTCTTGACGCCCGCCTCCTTGACCCGGGCGTAGCCTTCGTAGCACTCGGGATGCAGGAAGTCCTCCAGGAAGTAGACGTCGTACGGTTCGAGTCGGCGGAGCAACTCGACCGCATCGTAGGGGCTGCGGTTGACGCCCCATCCGGCGTCGACCAGGAGATCTACATCTGGGCCGATCGCCTCCCGCGCGGCCGCGACCAGCGCCACGTCGCGCTTGCGGTCCTCGCCGAACACGCCCCAGCCGAACTTGATGGCCGTGAACCCATGCTCGAGGTAGTCCGCACACGCGCGCTTCATGTCGTCCGGCGTGGGTCTAAACAGCGTGGACGCATAGGCCCGAATGCGATCGCGCTCCGGGCCGCCGAGGACCTTGTGCACAGGGCGGCCGATCGCCTTGCCGATGATGTCGTGACAGGCAATGTCGAATCCGGAGAGCACCTGGATCGCCACGCCTCGCCGGCCGTAGTAGATGCTGCCGCGATAGACCTTGTTCCACAACCGTTCGACGTCGAACGGGTCCTCGCCCACGACGAGCGACCGCAGCCCTTCGAACATCCCCGTCCCGCTGACAGGTGCTTCGACGGCGGCGGCCCCCACGTGCGGCGCAGTCTCGACGTCCGACCACCCGACGATGCCCTCGTCCGTCGTCACCTTGATCAACAGGCAGTGTCTGACGCCGTGGGCCTCCTCGCTGCCATCCGGCGCGCTGTAGGCATAGGGGGATTCCAGGATGATCGGCTCGACGTCGGTGATCTTCATGCGTGCTCTCCAGAGTCTGGGGCGCTGCAGACGCTGCTACGTGTCTGCAGCGGGATGCGCAATCCCAAGCAAGCCCAGCGCGTCGCGGTGAATGATGCCTTCGATGACCTCGTCCGGTATCTTCGGCAGCCCGCTGTCGGCGATGACGCTATTGACGTTGCGGATCCCCGCGATGGAATCCGATGTCGTGGTCGCGGGGTAGTCGGAGCCGAACAGCACCTTCGAGTCCGCACCGTACTCCACCAACAGCCGCATCGCGTTGTAGAACTGCCACGGGCGGTAGTAGAGCGCGGACACGTCGGCGAACAGGTTGGGGCTCTTGCGAATCGCCGCGATCGTCTCGCCCTCCCACGGATGCCCCAGGTGCGGCAGGATGATCTTCAGCTCGGGGAAATCGACGGCCACCTGATCCATGTACGCCGGTCGGGCGTAGTCCAACGGAACCCCACTGCTGAACGTGGTGGCCATGTGGATCATGATGGGCAGGCGGTGGCGTTCGCAGTAGGCGTAGATGTCGTAGTAGCGCCGGTCCAGCGGATGGACGCCCTGATAGATCGGTCCCAGCTTGACGCCCTGACAGCCGAGGTCTTGATGACACCGCTCCAGCTCCGCCATCGCGTTGTCCTCGCCAGGATCGGGCGAGCCGAAGAAGACGAGTTTGTCCGGCGCCCGTCGAACGTGCTCGGCGACGGCGTCGTTCGACACCCGCCAGCCCGTTGCCTTCGCCCGCATCCCGAACACGACCGCCGCGTCGGCGGGCCCGACGGCCTCGAGATGCTGCTCCGGCGTGAACCGCCACGGCTGGAGATCCATCCCGCAGCGCTCGAGGTCCTCGTAGACCCGCGCGTCGAGGTCGGTGTCGGCCTGCAGAAAGTGGGTATGGATGTCAATGATCATGCGGACGCTCTCAATGCCGTTGCCCGGCGGGTGCGTGGCCCTGCGTTCGGCCGGAGTATCCCACACGCCCATCCGCCGTTCAACCGGTCGTCTTGACCGCCTACATCACCGGACCGACCATATGCCGCGCAGGTTGATGACCGGCGCGAAGCTCCGGCCTCGTGCTCGTCTTGGGTTGGGAGATGCGGATGAGCTACATCATCAGGGAATTCAAGAAGGGCGATCCGCATGAGGCTGTCCTGTTCGCGGAGATAGAGCAGGAGCGGCGGCGTGAGCGCCGAGGGCGCGGCACGGGCATGCCTCACTTCACTTGCGGGCACGCGCGTGGGTGGTGTGGGGGACGTGATCGGTGGGGGGCGCTTCGAACGGCCGCTGGAGGAAGATGATGAGCCGAGGAATGAGCAGCGCTGTGACCGTGCTGGTGGGCACGTGGGCGATCGGACTGTGTGTCGACGCGATGCGCTTGCCCAGTTGCCGCGGGGCGGAGCAGGGGAGGACGGGTCTGATGAAGGAGGAATGGCGGCGAAGTCTTCCGGACGTCGTGGTGTACCTGCCCAAGGGGAAGGCCGACGGGGACAACGAGCATTTTCTCGTCTTCGAGGCGCCCAAGAGCGACGAGCTGCTGGCGATGTGGAACCAGAGCTCGTGTGAAGGACGCGGCGACAACCGCGCCGTGCTCGCTCGCAGCAAGGACGGCGTGACGTGGTCGGCGCCGAAGATCATCGCAGGGACGCGCCCGGGCGAGAAGGGCGGCCAGGCGAGCTGGCCGTTCCCCGTCGTGTCGAAGCGGGGGCGGATCTACTGCTTCTACACCAAGCAGATGCCCCTGACCGACGGGAATCCGCAAGGCTGTGGCGCGATGGGCTGCGCCACGTCGGACGACAACGGCCACACCTGGGTCCACGGCCCGGACATTCCCATGCCCCGAAACAAGTTTGACCATCCCGATCCGAACGTGCCCAAGCACTGGATCGTCTGGCAGAAGCCCATCCGAGACAGCAAGGGGCGGCACATCGCCGGATACACGCAGGGCACGAGCCCGTCGAGGAACCCCGAGCTCAAGAAGGTCGGGTGGTGGGCGTGGGAGAATCGCTGCCAGTTCATGCGTTTCGAGGATATCGACGACTCCCCCGATCCCAGCGATCTGAGGATCACCTGGCTGCCGCGCGACGAGAACGGCCTGACGACCAAGCACCCGAACCACGATTGGTCGTCGCTACAGGAACCGAGCCTGGTGCTGACGCCCGACGGTCGGCTGTTCTGCACGATGCGGGCCTGGACGGGGCACATCTGGTACTCGGTCTCCAGAGACGACGGCGAGACGTGGCGTCCGCCAGAAGTCCTGCGCTACAAGGACGGCGGCGAGCCGCTCAAGCACCCGCTCGCGCCGTGTCCGATCTACGCCCTTCGCGACGGCCGATACCTGTTGCTGTTCCACAACAACGACGGCCACGTCGGCAAGCACAACCAGCGCGAAAAGCGCTGGAAGACCAACCACCTCAACTTCCTGAGGCACCCGGCCTTCATCGCCGTCGGCGCCTACCGCCACGAGGCCCACCAGCCCATCTGGTTCAGCGCACCGAAGCAGATCCTCGACACGCAGGGCGTCCCGGTGGGCCCCAAGGGCACGGCCGAGATCGCTACGTACACCAGCGTCACCGAATGGCGACGGAGGCGCGTCCTGTGGTACCCGGATCGGAAACACTACCTGCTCGGCAAGGTCATCGACGACGAGCTGCTGGCGGACATGAACGTGCCCAAGTGAGGGCGCGAGCGATCAAGCGAAGGCTGCTACAATGACTTTAGTGCACGAGAGCCCGGCCGGAGCTTCCGGCGGTCTGCACGATTGGGGTTGGCGCTTGATTCCATGAACAAGCGGCTCGTCATCTGGATTTCGGTGGGCGCCGGGGTCCTCCTGATCTGCGTTACCCTCGCGTTCCTCCTGTGGGATCTTGGGGGCCCGGGATCGTGGCCTGTCTACATGGTCACCGAGCCGACCGTTTCTCCGTCGCGAGACCGTATCGCCTTCACCGTGTGTCGTAGGGGGAAGAGGCGGCACCAGCTGGATGTACGTCTGGCCGTCCTCTCGCTCCAGACCCGCAAGGTCTTGAACACGGGTGCTGAGATTTCGGCAAGGGGGTTCGCCTCTACTTGGTCCGAGGATGGCACCAGTCTGGTCTTCATCTCGGGCGCATATCCAAGGCATTGGGGCCTGGACATCATTAACATCGAAACCGGCGTCGTCACCCGTGTCTCGGAGCCCTCGTGTTGGACGCCGAAGTTCTCGCCGGAAGGCGCTCTGCTTGGGTTCGTGAGGGATGACGATCTGGTCGTCCTCAACATGACATCGCGCCAAGAGACGGTTGTAGCCAGAAACGTCAATCACTGGCATTGGTGTTGGGCCTCCGGTGGACGCGAGGTCTTCTACGTTCGCGACAAGGAGATCCTCTCATCGCAGGTGGGCCCAGGCGCCACCGAACGCCTCCTCTGCACGGAGGCCAGCACGGAGCCCTATGATTCTGCCGAATACCTCACACCCTCGCCTGACGGTTCCCGGTTGGGGTTCTACCGCAGCGCTGACGACTCGTTCAACGCGCTCGATCTGAAGACGGGCCGCGCCGTCGCGCTGTTTCATTGCGACCACTACTTCATGAGCTTCCTGTGGATTCCTTCTGGTGTCGTTTACCTGGACGCTTGCGAGGGCGAGCGCCGTGAATTCGCTCGGCTGATGCTCTACGACGTTTCGTCAGGCGAGTCGCGGGAGGTAGCCGCTGGCCCATTCGCCGCCATCCGTTGGTTGGGGGGCAAGGACATCCTGGTGAAAGTCGGGAACATGGAGCTCTGGCGGTACAACCTGGACTCTGGGAACGGCGAGCGGGTCCTATCGATCGAGGACCTGGGCACACCCAGGAAGCCCTCAGCCCGCGGATTACGTCCACCAAGCATTCCTCAGAAACCGGGCCGCTAGCGGACATGAACGTGCCCAAGTGAGAGAAGACATGATCGGGAAGGAGCTGCAGCAGCGACCGTCGCGTCCGATGAGGCATGCCCATGTTTGAGACCACAGAATACGCATGCATCATCTCCTTTCAGGGAGACGCCGAGGCGGCACTGGAAACCGCAAAGACAGCCCTGCTCGGGCAAGGCTTCGAGATCGTTCGCTACTCACAAGACGAGTTGGCGGTGCGCGGCTCAGGCATGAACAGCACGCGCGAGCCGCCAATCCGCGGGGCTTCGGAGCTTGCCATCACGGTTCGGCAGTCCGAGATCGAGCTCCACGCCCGTCTGGGCGGCGTCGCGCGGATGAAGGCCTTTCTCTACCTCTTCCCACTGGGCATGGCTGTTATGTTCCTGGTGGGCTTCGGGCTTGCCTTCGGGTCCCGGCTCTGGTGGGCCTACCCGTTGCCGCTGGCGCCATGGCTTGTGCTCTCACCCGTCTTGGCACGCTGGGTTGAGAACCGTACGAAGCGGGCCTTGGACGGGCTGCTGCGCAGCGTGGAAGTGACCGCGAGGCATGGCGCTGCAGGCTGACCGCCGCCCCGCGTTGCGGTCAGAACCCGTTTCGTCTGGAAGCTGAGAGAACATGAACGAACACGACGAGGTCAGAGCCGCCAACGAGCGGCATTGGAGCCGGATGGTCGAAGAGGGGTGCGGGTTCACGATCCCGTGGCTGGACCTGGACGTCGCCGTCCTGCGTCGGTATGCGAAGGCTAAACTGGACCCGGTAGGAGAGCCGCTGTCCACCGTGTACCCGCCCAGCGTCCTGCTCGACGTCGAGGGCAAGGACGTCCTGTGCCTCGCCCTCGGCGGTGGACAGCAGTCGGCCGTGTTCGGGCTGCTCGGCGCGCGGGTGACTGTGGTGGACCTGGCTGAGGGGCAGCTTGAGGGGGATAGAGAAGCAGCGGAACACTACGGCTATGAGGTGACCACGATCCACGCTGATATGCGCGACCTCTCGTGTCTGGCCGACGCATCCTTTGACCTCGTGTACGGGACAGCTGTGTGCTACGTGCCCGATGTGCACGAAGTCTATGCCGGAGTCGCCAGAATCCTACGCCGCGGTGGGCGGTTCCGCGTCGATTTCCACCAACCGGCCATTCACTTCGTGGCCTGGGATGGACAGGCCTATCGCATCACCAAGCCGTATGCCGAGCGAACCGACCGGCGCGAAGACGGTGCCATCGAGTTTCGGCACGACCTGGAAGACATCTTCAACGGACTCCTCGGTGCGGGCTTCGCCATCGAAGGCGTCTACGAGGAGCGGCAGGACCGGCGCGCAGACCCAAACGCTCCCCCGGGAAGCTGGCCGCATTATCAAGCGTACGTGGCGGGCGGCTTCGCCATCGTGGCAAGGAGATCTTGAGGAACGGGTCTCGCTCGCCGCAGTCGGTAAGATACGATGCACGTTGCTGAATCGTTGTCATTGACGGCCTGCTCCCAAGGGATCTTGGGCAGAATCAGTCGGGCGCAGTGGCTGGTGTTGCCCATCGTCTTGGCGGCGCTGTTCGGTGAACCGTCTGCCGAGGCCGACGAACGGTCGGCGCCTCATCGGCCCGAGCCCGCCCGGCTCCGGCCGCTCCCCAAGACGGCCAAGCTCCTGTTTACCTCCAACCAGGATGCGGGCACCCATCGCTGGGAGGTCTACGCCATGGATGCCCGAGGCCGTCACGTCACCCGCATTACGCGAACGGACGAGAATCACTTCCTCGTGGGCATCGACCGTTCCCGACGCTTCATCGCGGCCACCCGCGGCACGGAGAAGCGAAAGCGGGTCTGGCTGCTGGACCTGAAGACAGGAACGGAGACCCCTCTGACGGACCCGAAGAACCACGCCGAAGGGCGCAGCTTCTCGCCGGATGGCAAGTGGATCGTGTTCTGGATGGTCAAGGCGGGGGACCAGTTCTCGGATATCTACAAGATACGCCGAGATGGCACCGGCCTGACCAACCTCACCAGGACACCGCGGGCCCATGAGTTCGACCCGGCGTGGTCGAACAGCGGGCATGCAATCGCCTACAGCTTCAACAACGGCCGTCCCCATCGGTTCGTGCTTAGGACCATGGCCCCGGACGGCGGCCGCGTCAGGACGGTCTACACCACGGACGAATCCGTTGCAACCGCCATCTTCCCGGCAGGCGTCTACGATCCTGGCTGGAGCCCGGACGACAAGTGGCTCCTCGTCGAGAAGCCCGTGCGCTTCACCGGGCGAGGCGAGAACGGCACTGCCGGCGTTTGGCGGATTCTCAAGGTCAGCGCAGATGGTCGTCACGTGGTGGATTTGACGGGTCAAGGAGCGCATCGCAACAGCGCCGTCTACACGCCGTCCTTCTCGCCGGATGGAGACACCATCGTGTTCACCTCGAGGTACGGCTCCGCAGATCCGGCGCGCGGCCTGTCAATCAACCTCCTGAAGATGGACAGCAACGGGAAGGGCTTGAGACAGCTCACCAACACGCCGCATTGGGAGCAGTTCGCCGTCTGGATCCGATAGCCCACCCAACCTGTCACGCACCCCGGCTTCATCCCAACCCCGAGGACCGAATGCGGTAGGCAGCCGGCACGTCGCTGAGGCCCGAGATACACACGCCCGCGTCGCGAATCAGACCGTCCTGCATCTGATAGACCCATCCGTGGACGGACAAGGGCTGTCCGCGGGACCAGGCCTTCTGCACGATCGTCGTGGCGCACACGTGGTAGACCTGTTCGATGACGTTCAGCTCAACCAGCTTGTCCGTCCGCTGCGACTGGTCTGGAATGGCGTTCAGCACGGCTTCCTGTTCTCGGCGAAGATCCCGGACGTGGCCGAGCCAGTGGTCCACCAACCCCAGTTCATCGTTTCGCATCGCAGCCGATATGCCGCCGCATTCTGTGTGCCCGCACACGATGATGTGCTTGACCGCCAGCACGTCGACGGCGAACTGAATGACCGAAAGACAGTTGAGGTCCGCATGCAGGACGAGGTTGGCGATGTTGCGATGGACGAACAGCTGGCCCGGGTCCAGGTCGAGGATCTGGCTGGGCGGGACCCGGCTGTCGGAACAGCCGATCCACAGGTACTCCGGCGATTGCTGGGCAGAGAGCGTCTTGAAGAACCCGGGATCGCGCCGCCTGACCCGTTCCGCCCAGGTCTTGTTGCCTTCCAAGAGGTGATCCAAGCGCTGCATAATCCTTCTCCCGTCGCTGGCACGTCATCAGTTGCCCCAGCTGGCCAAGCTGAGACGCTACTCCGTCCACAGTGCGTACAGACGCGCGCGGGCCAGTGATATCTTGAGCTGAACCGTCCGGCCCGCCAGTTCCCCGAGATCGGTGCCGGCCTCCCATCGCACGGGCAGACGAACCCCGTTGCCACAGACGCCGACGGCCTCGTCACGCGTGAAGCCCGAGATCGATTGCCCGCGCTCGTCGAGGATCTCGATCCGCGCTTCTCCCTTGGGTGCATCCAGGTTGACGAACAAGCGACGCCCGGAGAGCTTCAACGGCTTGGTCAGCACGTGTCCCGGCGTATCGCCCGCGTCAAGCGAGACGAACCCGTCACGCCGCAGGACCGCCAGACAGACGGCTCCCCAACCGTCATCGAAGTCCGCACGCTCCGGCGCCGACAACGTCGCGCGGTCGCGCACGCTGCCGTCCGTGTAGCGCTCGTAGATGTAGGCGCGCCACTTCAGCCCTACGTAGTAGAACCACAGCTCGTGGCCACGCTCGACCGGCTGGTTGGTCGGGACCAGCTGCATCCGATCGAACACGCCCACCAGCCCCTGATCCACACGCGACGGGCCGATGAAGGGCTGGCGGTCGCCGAGCCGCTTCCACGTCACCAGGTCGCGGCTCATCGCCAGTTTGATCAGGTCGAACCCGTCCGTGTTGTTCCGCGCCGGCAGAGACGTCCCGGTCGGATAGTACATCATCGGCAGGCCGATATAGACGCCCTCGTACGGGAACACCGCGATGTTGTAGCACTCCGCCCGCCAAGCGGGCTGCGTTCGCTTTCCCTTCGGCGGCGTCCAGCCCGTCTTCGGGTCCGGGTCGACGAACAGCGGCTTGGCCAGGCCCGGGTCGGCCAGACGTCTCCGGATCGTGTCTATGGCGAGCGGTTGATCCGCCGCGTCGGCGCCGAACAGGAACCGGTTCTTCGTCCACTGCACGAAGTCCTCGCTGATGGCGATGCTGAATGCCCGGCCGTACTGGTTGCCCGTCTTGACCATGGCCAGGAACCGACGCCTCGGGCGGTCGTAGACGAGTTGCGACTCGTCGCTCGAGGGGATCGCGGGGGCATCCAGCTTCTTCCAGTGCACGCAGTCGGCGCTCACCACCGGGACGCGCCCCTGCGCGCCCAGCAGACCCTTGTACCGCCGGGCCGGGTCGGGGTCGTCGGGATCGTAGATGACGTTTTCGAAGGCGTTGTGCGGCCAGCGCAGTTTGGGGTCGATCACGATGCGGTTGTTCTTCTTGGACCCGCGGACCGTCATCTGACCGAGCACGGGCTTGTCCCAATGGACCCCGTCCTTCGACACCGCCAACGACGGGCCGATCGTGCTGTGATCCTCCATCGTGTAGCCGATGTAGATCAGCTTGTAGACGCCCTCGTCGGGCACCCACATCGGGGCCGAGCGGATCTGAACCAGCGACCCGTCCGACGGGATGTCGGGACGCAGCACCGCGCCGCGCTTGACGGGCTGGTGCATCGTGCGACGCAGCCCCGAGATCTCCTGCACGATGTGATCGTCCAGGAACAACTGCTTACGCCCGGGCGTCATTTGGATCGGACTCGCGAAGAGCGCTGCCTGGATCGAGCACACACTGGCGACACAGAGCACTCCCAGCGATAGCGACCTCGTGTTGACGACCATTGTGGGGACGTCCTCCGATTGATCTGCAGTTCAATGGACAGTGCGACGCACACGTAGCGTCCTGCACCCGCCGTTTCGAGCGCCTTGCCGGTTTAGCCCCGCCGCGTGCGGCGGGGAAGGGGCCGCACGCGGCCCCGCTAAGCGGGCAGACGACTACCGTTGCCGAGATTTCAGCGCCCCAGATCGCGCGGAACGAGCGCGCGACAAACCGACACGCCCACTATCCGTCCTCGACCGGCTCGACGCCCGACTGCTGGATCTTGAGACACCCGCGGGTCCAGTCGGTCTCGGCGTCCCGGGCCTGGACGTTCCGGGCGATCCCCGGGGCAGCGTGCACGATCGCCTCGAACACCTTGTGGGCGATCAGCAGGTTGCCGATCTTGTTGGCGTGCACCGTGTCGGCGTGGACGACGTGGTCGCACTGACCCTCAGCCAACCAGACGTCGGCGTAAACGCACGCATTCGCCGCCGCCACGTCGCGGATCATCTCGTTGTAGCTGAACGTGGCCTGCAGGCTGCCCCGGTCGAACGGCGGGTAATAGCCGAACGCCGGCATGTAGTACACGTTGACCAGCACGATCATCGGCGACAGCGTCGCCCGGATCCGCCGGATCAGATCCTCCAGCTCGCGCCTGAACGCCGCCACCGGCATCCCGCACCGCATGTCGTTGAGCCCATATGCGATCACCACCAGGTCGGGTCGATGGGCAATGACGGCCTCGTCCAGGCGCTCGGCTGCGCTGGGCTTGGCCGACGCATCGTATCCCGGGCTGCTCGGCGCGATCACGCTCGCCCCGACGCCGGCGTTGTGATAGCGGACAGGCTGCTCCTGCGCCGTCTCGATCAGCCGGTGCAGGACGTCGGCGCATCGCTCTTCGGTCTTGGCCAGCCACCCGCCGCCCTCGACGGTACTTTCGCCGAGCACGACCATGCATTCGAACGGACCGTGTTGCGAAGAAGCTTCGGCCATGACCGTTGGGCCTCCTGCGTGGTCTGCCGCGGGCGATGCGCGGGTGCCCCATCCTCCAATGCGATTCGGCGAGAGCCGAAGCGGATTGGAGGGTGGGGGACGGATCGCACGGCGAATAGGCTCGAATCCGGGGCGATCGGTCCCCCACCCTTGTCCTGCGAGCGGCTGCCGCCGCCTGCAGGACAAGGGCGGGGCACCCCTCCCCAGCACGCTAGACACGTACCCTCCGTAGTCTGACCTCGGGCGATGCGCTGTCAGCGCGCCCGCCCGGCCTTCGTCGACCGCTTCTCGAGCCGGTCGGCCCCGTCGCTCAGCCATTCCAGGTTGAACCGCGCGAAGCTGATCTTCTCGTAGCGGTGCTTCTTGCCCGTTTCGTAGAACACGCCGATGGTCCCGTCCTTCAGCACGGCCAGACACGAATACGCCGACGGCCCCGCGTACACCGTCTTGCCCACCGCCCAGGTCTTGCCCTCGTCGTAGCTGATCCGCACCGTCATGTTGACCCGCGCCTTCGTGCTGGCCGGGTTCGAGAACAGCAGGCGGTCCTGGGCGTATCCGTCCTGTCGCCGTGTGTACCGGATGATGCAGCCCTGGCAGACCGGGGTGATCAGCGCGTCGTCCAGCCGGCCCTTCGACCATGTATCGCCGCCGTCCTTGCTGATGGCCACGGTCCGCCGGTGGTGTTCGCGGCCCGACTTCGTCCGCCAGTTGAGCATGAGCGTCCCGTCGGTCAGTTCGACCACCTGCCCCTCGTTGCCCGGGCCCGCCACCGTCTTGCCCGCACGCCAGGTCTTGCCATGGTCGTCGCTGAAGCACACCCCCGTCAGGTAGTCGCGCTTGTCGCGGCCCTCGAAATGCCACAGCGGCACGACGAGCCGCCCGCTCGACGTCTGGATCGACACGCCCGGCCCCGAGCACAACGACCCCCACGTCTTCGGATCGCCGATCTGCTCGCTGAAGTCGACCGGTTTCGACCAGGTCGCGCCGTCGTCGGTGCTCCGCAGCATGAGCTGACGCACCGCGCCCGGGATCTCCTGCGACTTGGCGTTCGGGAACAGGTTGCAGAACAGCAGGATCGCCCCGTCCTTCCGATCGATCACCGGGCAGGGGTTCATGATCGCCTGCGGCCCTTTCCGCTTCACGACGATCTGCATCTTCTGCCACGTCGCCCCCTGATCGAAGCTCCGTTTGAGCACCATGTCGGTCGGGCTCTGATCTCCTCCCTCCCGCGCCTCGCAGAACGCCAACACCGTCCCCGCCGGCGAGACGATCACCCCCGGAATCCGATAGATCTTCACCCCGTCCTGCCCCCGGATGAAGACGTCTGTTTGCCGAAACAGTCGTTCGCCCCGCGCGGTGTCCATGGCAGTCCCCACGACAAGGCCAACCAGCATGCCAGCCACTCGCAGACCTCTCATTCTTGATCTCCTTCCTACCCCGTGATGTTAGCCGAAATCTCACCTGCTCGCACGCAGGGAGTTCGCAGTCCGAGGCCAGCTAAATAGACTCGTCTACGGTCGCACACTAGCCGAGTCTGATGGGATTCCCTGAGGACGAACAGTCATCAACTTGCTGAGGGTCGCAAGGGAGTGAACCGCGTGTCAGGGATTCGCGCCGATCTTGCGAGTAGATAGCTCTCTGTGGTCCCCTATCCGCCCTCTGCTAGCGGAGACTCGAAGCCAGCACCGGTCCCGCTTGGATCACGCCACATCAGGAAGTCGCCGATGAGAATTGGTCTAAATGACCTTCCATCAAAACGGGGCCACCCTTAGGCGGCGGCCCTTCGTCGTC
>CAYMLO010000014.1:0-84556 GCA_964390905.1 uncultured Planctomycetales bacterium
ACGGATCAAGTTGCGGAAGCTGTATCCATCAATTGAGTAGCGACAGAGCACTAGCCCGTGTGTTGGTCGGGGCGCCAATGCAGCAGGCGTCACGACGCAAGGAGACTGCACATGACCACCGTGCGAGATGGCCCGTCAGGGATTGCTCGCTGGGCGAAGGGCAACCCCCTCGGCGCTGTTGGGGCACTGATCGCATTGGCTGTCGCGGCAACGCTAGTCGCCGCTCTGGCCTGGAAACGGGAGAACCCACTTCCGCAAGGCAAGGCCCTCTTCGCCGTATGGGCGGCGGGGCCAAACTCTGCCGTCGCCGTCGGTGGTCTCGGAACCATCCTCCACTACGATGGGACGTCCTGGTCTCTGAAGGAGAGTGGGACTGCGCTTACCCTCTGCGGCGTATGGGGCAGTGGCCCCAATGACGTCTTCGCCGTCGGGGCCTCTGGCACCATCCTCCATTATGACGGGTCGGCATGGTGTCCGATGCCTAGCGGGACCGACGAGGGCCTCCTGGGGGTGTGGGGCAGCGGCCCGGATGACGTGTTTGCCGTCGCCGGGCACGCCGACCCGAACGACCCGAACGCGGCGAAGAACGTCGTCATGCACTATGATGGCGCGACGTGGTCAGAGCTGGAGGGCACCCCAGAGAGCTACTACCTCCACGCTGTTTGGGGAAGCGGGCCGAACGATGTCTTCGCCGTGGGGTACGATTTCGCGGAGATGAGTGCGGGCATTCTCTATTACGATGGGACAAGCTGGTCCTCAACGGCCGCTGAGGTCATTGCCCTTCTCCGCGGCGTCTGGGGATCCGGTTCCAATGACGTCTTCGCCGTCGGAGCTTTTGGCACCATCCTCCATTATGACGGGGCGGCATGGTGCCCGATGCCCAGCGGGACCGACGAGAGCTTACTGGGGGTGTGGGGCAGCGGGCCGAACGACGTGTTCGTGAGCGGAGGGGAGGGCACGCTGCTGCACTACGATGGTGCCAGTTGGTCGCCTGTTGCGACGGGAACGACGGACGACCTCCTTGCTGGCTGCGTCCTGCCGCCCGCGGGGGGTCTTGTCGTGGGAGGACGTGGCACGATCCTGCGCTTGCAGGGGGACACGTGGGTCGACGTGACAATCGGGGTGAGGCAGGTCGTGCTGGATACCCACGGCACCGCCCCCAATTCGGAGGTCGCCCTCTGCTGCGACCTCAGCCCGAGCGCGGCGCCCGACTAGGCACGGGCCCCAATCCCTGCAGAACAGGCGGTCCGAGCTCTGACTTGCCCCTCCCCTCAAGCGGCGGGTGTCGTTTTACCCCGTCCCCACAGTGCCATGGCGTATAATGCGCCTGAGCTGCTCGGGCTTTCCGAGCGAAGAGTCCCACCGGGGCGTGCGCGGGATCGCGACAGGAGCGGAGCGAAGATGACCGACAAGGTAGCTATCGTGACGGGGGCGGGGCGCGGCATCGGTCGGGCCGCCGCGATCGAACTGGCCGACGCCGGATGCAGCGTGACGCTCGCGGCGCGGACCATGGGCGAGCTGCGCGAGACGGCCGAGACGATCCGCGCCACCGGCGGCACCGCCATCATCGCGCAGACCGACGTCTCGCAGCCCGACGACATCGAGCGCATGGTGGCCGCGACCGTGGCGGAGTTCGGCCGGATCGACGTCCTGGTCAACAACGCGGCGATGACCTATCGCGGCGACATCCTGACCACCAGCCTGGACGACTGGCAGCGCGTCTTGGCGACCAACCTGACCAGCGTGTTTCTGTGCAGCAAGCATGCCGTCCCGCACATCATTGAGGCGGGCGGCGGGGTGGTCATCAACGTCTCGAGCATCAATGCGATGCGGGGGACGGGCCACGGCCTGGCCTACACGGCGTGCAAGGGGGCGATCGACGCCATGACCTACGACATGGCCGTCCGGCTCGGCCCGCACAACATCCGGGTCATTAGCCTGCAGCCCGGCGCGATCGACACCGAGATCAGCCGCAAGTACGCCGACACCTTCGACGGCGCCGACGCGATCCACGACTTCTCGCTCGACATGACGCCGCTGGGACGCTGGGGTCGACCGGAGGAGATGGGCAAGATCATTCGCTTTCTGGCCGGCGACGATGCCTCCTTCATCACCAACACGACCCTCCTCGCCGACGGTGGGTGGTATCGTCAGTGCTTCCCGCGAAGCCTGTCCGAACCGGAAGGATGACGCCCCGCGCTTGACTCGACCGGCGCGGTCTGGCTAGGCTTCAGAGAGCGAGTGGTCAGGGAGACGTGCGTCCGTATGAAGCGTCTGGCGATCGTGGTTGGGGTCATCATCGTGGGCGTCGCCGCCGGGGTGTGGTTCGCCCATACGCGCCGGCCGGCTCGCAATCGCCAGACCGACCTGCCCAACATCCTGCTGATCACGCTCGACACGACCCGGGCCGATCATCTCAGTTGCTACGGCTACACGCGCGCCACCAGCCCGCACATCGACGCCCTCGCCGCCGAGGGCATGGTCTACGACCGCTGCATCGCCACCTCGAGTTGGACGCTGCCCGCACACGCCTCGCTGCTGACCGGACGGTTCCCCACCAGCCACGGGGCCATCTATGATCCAAACGGCGCGGTGGTGCTCGCCGGCATCCTGCCGGGGGAGTGGGCGAACTACCGCGTCGCCGCGCTCGGCGACCGGATCGAGACGCTGGCCACCGTGCTCAAGCGTCACGGATACGCTACGGGCGGCGTGGTCGGCGGCCCCTGGCTCAAGAAGCCGTTCGGTCTGGGGCAAGGGTTCGACGACTATGACGACGACGAGATCACCAACGTCAACGGCCGGCTGGCCGAGCAGATCAACCGCCGGGCGCTGCCCTGGATCACGCGGATGGCCGACCGGGCCTTCCTGCTGTTCATCAACTACTTCGATCCGCACGACCCCTATCTGCCCCCCGAGGAGTTCCGCTACCACTTTCTGGACACCTCGAAGCTCATCGGCGGCGTGAAGGCCACGCCCGAACAGCTCCTGGCCCTATACGACGCCGAGATCCACTACACCGATCACTTCCTCGGTGAGCTCGTCGATCATCTCAAAGACCTGGGAATCTACGACGACACGTGGATCATCATCACGGCCGACCACGGCGAGCTGTTCGGCGAACACGACCTCCGCGGCCACGGGCTGACGCTCTACGAAGAAGAGGTCCACATCCCATTGATCATGAAGTACCCCAAACGGTGGGCCAAGCAGGGGCGGCGTGCAGACCTGATCCGGTTGGTGGACATCATGCCTATCATCCTGGACCGGCTCGAGATCCCCGTGCCCCCCGACGTGCAGGGCACCGCGTCCGGGCAGTCCCGAGGCTGGGCGCTGGCCGAGACGTATCCGCTGTCCGTCCTCTCCAAACGAGGCCACTACCGCGCTTTCTACCGGGGGAACCTCAAGTACGTCTGGAACAGTCGCGGCGGGCACATGCTCTTCGACCTGGACGCGGACCCGCGCGAGCAGAAGAACCTGTACGGGCTCCAACTGGACAGGGCCGCCGAGATGCGGACGGCGATGGACGCGCTCATCAAGGCGCTGCCCAGACCTACCCAGACCACCGTCGTGACCCACGTCGACCCGAACTTGCTGAAGATCCTGCGGAGCTTGGGCTACGTGACCGGCCCGACCAGCGCACCCAGGCCCACCACGACGAGCACGTTCCCCGCGGGCAGGCCATAGGGCCTCGAGAACTACTCATCCGCCCATTCGGACGAACCGTTGGGCTCGTGGGGATAGGTCATCTCGACCATGACGTGGGGGAGCAGCAGGCCGGCCCGGCGCATCCTGCGGAGGTAACGGCGAGAATCTCGGGTGTAGAGCAACGCCATGTTCCCGCTGGGGTCGACGTGCAGCAGCGAGCTGGCGGTTCCCTCGTTGAGCAGCTGGAGGGCGCAATCGACCGCCTCACGACGATAGTGTTTGAGCATCTGCTCGCTCAGCTCCCATCGGGTGACGCGGTCCCACATGCGGACTGTCCGGTACCACCACCGCTCGCTGTGGAGTTTGCCCATGCGGCTGAAGATCCGTCGATTGACGTGGAACGGCAGGATCCCCCGGTCGAGCAGCCGGGCCATCAGCTCGTCGTGCTCCGGGAACGGCGCGCAGACCGTTCGTCGCAGGCGCCGCCAGTAGAGCGGCTCCACGTCGGCATCCGCGCGGAGCTCCCAATAGAAATGGCCGAACGAACGCGTCGTGCCGGTCACCGTTACCTGACGCGGGACGTACTTGTTGTGCGCGACCGTGTCGCACGCCAGGTGGGTCAGATACCCGTACGCGAACGCCCGCGCCCGATCGTCCTGGGCGGCGTCGAGCAGATCGAAGCCCGAGGTCCAGTGATGGCAGAACTGCTTGACCTTGCTCAGCCGCTTGGCGAAGACCACGTCGGCTGCGATGTTCCCGTAAATGAAGTCCATCGCGAACTTCGTCAGAATGGCCGCCAGTCCCGCCGGCAGGGCGCTGGCGTTCTGCAGCACGTCACTGGCCAATCGGACGTGCGTCGCAGGTCCCCAGCCCAGAGCCGGATCGGTGTCGAACAGCAGGTAGGCGATGGCGGCAGATACGACCGGAACCAATCGAGCCAACAGCGGTGTCCTCCTTGCGCGGCCGCCTCCAAGCGAAGCGGGGCAACCACCATCCTAGCTCATCGCGCCTTGAACTCAAAACCGTCCCCCGCGATCCCCTGGGGTCGCGGCCCGGTCGCGATGTCTCTGGGCGGGTCGTAATTTTTCGATATACGATCCCTGATACAGCTTAGTAGGACCTTTCCGACAAGGGGCTGGAGGTTCGATCGGCAATCCGGTAAACTGCTTCGCCTTTTGACAAGGTGCAATCGTCATGAGGGCCGTGTCTGCCGGACAGGAGACTGCCGAGCAGGTCGATGCCCTCGAAGGAACGCCCGTGCCATGTCGGTGCGGGCGTGACGCTGTACACCGCCCCGGAGTTGGATCGCCCGGCCGAGTCGATTGGGCCCAGAACAAGGAGTCGCAGCATGTCGAGCCATCATTGGAAACTTCTGGAATCGAGGCTGGATAGCGAGAACTGCAAGAAGCTGGCAGCCATCGACAATCCTCAACTTCATGCATTCGTGGCCGATGCCGTCGAGCTCTGTGAACCGGACGTCACATGGGTCAGCACGGATTCGGCCGAGGACCTCGAGTATACGCGTCAGATGGCCCTGAAGCTGCGCGAGGAGGCGCCGCTGGCCGTCGAAGGACACACCATTCACTTCGACGGGATACAGGACCAGGGGCGAGATCGCGAGGTCACCAAGTACCTGGTTCCCGAGGACGAAACCTTGAGCATGGCGCTCAACCAGGTCGAGCGGAAGGAGGGCCTGGCGGAAGTGCGCGGTTTGCTCAAGGGCTCGATGAAGGGCCGAACGATGGCCGTCCGCTTCATGACCCTGGGCCCGAACAACTCGGATTTCAACATCCTGTGCGTCGAGTGCACCGACTCCTTCTACGTCTCCCACAGCCTGAATCTGCTCTATCGGCGGGGTTACGAGGAGTTCAAGCGGCGGGGGGCCGACTCGAAGTTCTTCGCGACGCTGCATTCCGCCGGGAAGCTGGACGACCGGATGACCAGCGCCGAACCGGACAAGAAGCGAATCTACATCGACCACACCACGGACACCGTCTACAGCGTCAACACCCAGTACGCGGGCAACACCGTCGGGCTCAAGAAGCTCGCGCTGCGGTTGACGATCCGCGAGGCAGATCGCAAGGGATGGCTCGCCGAGCACATGTTCCTGATGGGCGTGCACGGGCCCAAGGGACGTAAGACGTATCTGGCCGGGGCGTTCCCGAGTGCCTGCGGGAAGACCTCGACGGCCATGCTCCCCGGCGAGACGGTCTTGGGCGACGACATCGCCTTCTTCCATGCGGTGAACGGGCGTTGCATGGCCGTCAACGCCGAGTCGGGCATCTTCGGCATCATCCAGAACGTCAACGCCAAAGACGATCCGTCCATCTGGGACGTGCTGAACAAGCCCGTCGAAGTGATCTTCTCGAACGTGCTCGCCAAAGATGCCAAACCCTACTGGCTCGGTATGGGAATGGACCCCCCCGAGGAGGGTGAGAACTTCTCGGGCGCTTGGCACAAGGGCAAGAAGGACGCGAAGGGCGTCGAGATCCCCTGCGCCCACAAGAACGCCCGCTATGCCGTGACCTTAAGGGCGCTAGAGAACTGTGACCCGGAACTGGACAACCCCGTAGGGGTGGAACTTGCCGGGATCATGTATGGCGGGCGCGATGCAAAGGCTTATGTTCCGTGTCAGGAATCCTATAGCTGGGAACACGGGATCGTCGCCTACGGCGCCTCGCTGGAGACGGAGACTACCTTCGCCACGGTCGGCAAGGAGGGCGTGCCCGAGATCAACCTGATGAGCATTCAGGACTTCGTGGCCATCCCGCTCGGCAGATACATCCAGAACAACCTGGAATTCGGCAAGAAGGTCAAGCGGCCTCCGCTGGTCTTCGGCGTCAACTACTTCCTTCGAGACAAGGACGGCGCGTTCGTGAACGGCATGCGGGACAAGCATGTGTGGGTGAAGTGGATGGAACTCCGCGTGCACGGGGAGGTCGGGGCACTCCGCACCCCCACCGGACTCATTCCCCGGTACGAAGACCTCCGCCCGCTGTTCAAGGAGATGGTCGGCACGGACTATTCGCAGGAAGACTACGTCAAGCAGTTCACGATTCGTATCCGCGAGAACCTGGCCAAGGTAGACAGGGTCGAGCAGTTCCATCGCCAAAACGTTCCCGATGGGCCGCCCGAGGTACTCGAGGTCCTGACCGAACAGCGTGAGCGTCTTCTCGAGGCCCAGAAGCAGTTCGGCGATGAGGCCACTCCGGACAAGATGATAGAGGACTAGCGCCTGGGAGATGTAGTGCGCGTTTAGCCCCGCCGCGTGCGGTGGGGGACGTGGCCGCACGCGGCCACGCCAGGAAGCGACTTCCGTCGGTGTACCGCTTTCGCACGCGCCAGACCTTCCGCGAAACACACGCCGAGGCGCGGAATCCCCATGTTACGGCTTGCGCGGCGGGGTGTCCGAGGCGACGACGATCTCCTCGCTGTGTCCCTCCTCCCGCCCGCGGAGCCCAGCCGACAGCCGGACCTTGAGGTCATCGGCGATCCAGTAGAGGGCCGGGACCAGGACGAGGGTCATGGCGGTGCTGAACGCCAGGCCCCAGCAGATCGCCATGGCAAACGGCGACCAGATCTTGCTGTACCCCCCGACGCCGAGGGCCATCGGCGCCAGGCCCGCCACGGTCGTTACGGTGGTCAGGATGATGGGCCGGGCGCGAACGTGACATGATTGCCGCAAAGCTTCGCCGATGGGCGTGCCGGCCGCCCGTTCCTGGTTCACGAAATCGACGAGCACCAGCGAGTCGTTCACGGCGATGCCGAACAACCCGACCATCGCGATGGCCGTGATGACGCTGAAGGGGTACTCGTTGACGATCAGACCGACCATCATGCCCACGGCGGCGAAGAGGATCGCCGTGATCACGACGAACGGCTGGAGATAGCTTCGAAACTGCGTGGACAGGATCAGATACATGACCATGATGCCGATGATGGCCGCCCAACGGAGGCTGGCAAAGCTGCGATGCGTCTCCTCGAACTGTCCGCCGGCGACGAGCCGCATTCCCTCGTAACGTTCCGCCAGCGATCCGAATCGGGTCAGGATCGCGTCGTTGACGCGGGTGGCGTCGGTCGTCTCGGCGTCGACGTCGGCGGTGACGATGACGCTTCGCTTCCCGCCGTAGTGTCGCAACAGGGCGTAGCCCTGTCCCATCGACACGTCGGCCACGTCGCGGACCTCCACCATCCCGCCCAGCGGGGTCTTGATGTCCACGTCGCTGAGGTCCTCGATCTGCTTGCGGTACCGGTCCTGGTACATGACTCGGATGTGGACGTCCTCGTCATACCGGGGGTCCTTGAAGGTGGAGACGACCAGCCCGTCGTTGGCGGCCCGCAGGGCGGTGGCCACGTCGAGGAAGGTCAGCCCCAGCTCGCTGGCCACCTCCTCCTTGAGCTTGAAGCGGACCTGTTTGTGGCCCAGCTTGAGATCGTCGTCGATGTTGTTGACCCCGGGGATGCCGCCCAGGAAGGCCTTGATCTCGTCGGCGATCTGGCGGGAGACGGTGTAGTCGTGGTACTCGATTCGGACGGCCACGGGCTTGCCGAGCGGCGGGCCGGACTGCGCCGGCCAGAGGTACAGCGACTGGACGTCCGTGTCGCCCGTCTGGACCAGGTGTTCGCGGAGGGCGCGATCCACCCGTCGGACGATGGCCTCGGGCCTCCGCTGGGCCTCCTCGGACTGGGTGAGCTCCAGCCAGACTTGGGCCACGTTGGGCAGCCGCGTCACCCGCCCGTTTTCATCGAACTGCAGACCGACCGCGACATGGTAGCTGCGTATCGTCTCCGGGCAGAACCGATCGAAGACGGGCGACAGCTGCTGCACCACGCGCCGCGTCTCCTCCAGGCTCGACGTCGGACGCGTGACGACGTCGGTGAGGAACACGGGAAAGTCCTGGGGGAACAGCTCCACGATCAGCAGCTTGCGCGCCTGGAAGGCCAGCACGGACAGGGCGATCAGGCAGGCGAAAAACAGGTATCGCCGCCGAAGCACGCCATCCAATAAACCGTCGTAGGCGCTGAGCAGCCGCGCGCCGACCCGTCGGAAACGGCTCGGTCGGCCCGCGTCCCCGGTCTCTGATGAATCGGCGGGAACGTCGTCGGATCGCCTGTGCAGGCCCTTGCCCTTTCCGCGTCGCGGCCCCCAGTGCAGGTAGTGCGCAGGCAGGATGATCAGGCACTCGAACAGCGAGGCCAACAGCGCGACCGTCACCGTCTTGGGGACGATCGCGAAGAACTTCCCCAGTACGCCCGTCATGATCAGCATCGGCAGGAACGCCGCCGCCGTCGTCGCCGCCGAAGCGCATACCGGCCACATCACCTGGTTGGCCCCGTCGATGATGGCCTGACGCAGGGGCTTGCCGCTCTCGATATGCCGATAGATGTTCTCCAGCACGACGATGGCGTCGTCCACGATCAGACCGCTGACCAGCACCAGCGAGAACACGCTGACCACGTTGATGCTCACGTCGATCAAGTACATGAACAGGAACGCACACAAGAACGAGAACGGGATGCCGATGATGGCCAGGATTGAGTTGCGCGCCCCGATGAACATCCACAGCGTGCAGAAGACGAAGACCATCCCCACCAGAAGATTCCGCTTCAGCACGCCGATCCGCTCGCGGATCATGATGGTGGAGTCGGCCGTCATGTCCAACCGGATGCCCGACGGAACCCGTTTCCGCCAAGCCTCGAGCCGTTCCTCCACGCTGTTGCGGACCTTGACCGAATCGGCGTTGCGCTGCTTGGCAACGTTCAGGATGTAACAGGGATGGCCCCGATACAGCGTGCCGAAGAGCTGGCGCTCGAAATCGTGCTTGATCTCGGCCACGTCCCCCAGCCGGACGTGGGATCCGGTGGGGCTCTTTCGGATGACGATGTTGGCCAGCTGCTCGGCCTGTGCCACGTCGCCGATGGCGCGGATGGTCAGTTCGTCGGGGCCCAGCTTGAGCGTGCCGGCCGGAACGTTCCGGTTGCTCCGCGAGACGATCGCGCCGACCTCGCCCACGGTCAGCCCGTACTTCTCCAGGGCGGGCTTGTCGAGCAAGACGTGGATCTCGCGATCGCGCCCGGCCATGTTCACGACCTTGGCGACGCCGTTCAGATCGGCCAGGTCGTCCCGCAGCTCGCGCGCGATCTGGCGGAACACCCGCTCACCGTGCCCGGTCTCGTCGGCCACGACGACCTGGACGATCGGGAAGACCTCGGCCAGCGTCAGGCGGACGAGGTGGGGCCCTTCGATCTCGCTGGGCAGGTCCGTGACGCGGTCGAGGCGTTCGCGGAGGTCCTGGAACGCCACCTCCAGTTCCCGCGCGTTCATCTCCTCGTCCCATTTGATCACGATCCGCGAGATGTCCGGGTGGCTCTTGCTCGTCAGGCGGGCGATGCCGGCGATTTCCTTGATCTCGTCCTCGATACGTTTGGTGATCAGCCGTTCGACTTCCTCGGCGGAGGCGCCCCACCAGAGGGTGTCGATGACGGCCTGGTCGAGGCTGACGTTCGGGTAGACGTCGACGGGCAGGGCCCGGTAGACGAACAGACCGGTGGCCATGAAGAGGATGAACAGCAGGTTCACCAGCACGACCTGATTGACGCTGAACCTGGCTACCGACATGCTTCGACCCGCAACGTGTTTGTCGTGTGAACGCCTGCGCCGGCCGACGGGGTGGCTCGAGGGGGGGCAGGCGCGGTCATGGCGTGCTGTCAGTCCGGGTCGGTTGCAGCCCGGCGGCGAGGCCCTCGGGGGCCTCCAGGAGAATCGGTTGGCCGTCGCGGAGCTGCTCGGTCGCCGTGATCACGACCTGGTGGCCGGGGTCCAGTCCCAAGACCACTTGGACCTCGCCCGACCTGCCTGGGAGGTCGCGGGTCTCGATGCGGACCAGCTTCGCATTGAGGGCGTCGCGAACGGCCTCGGCCAGGTAGCAGTAGTCCGCGCCGAAACGTTCCACCACGGCCTCGCGCGGCAACACCAGGACCCCGTCACGCCGGCCTCCCGGCAACACGCATCGGCCGAACATGCCGGCCATGAGCCGACCCTCTCGATTCATGACGTGCAGCTCGATGGGGAACTTCTTGCTGACCGGGTTGGCCCGCGGCCCGATCCGGACGACCTCGGCCTCGTAGGTGTCGTCGGGTCTGGCGTCGAGGCGGAGGGCTGCCTTCGTCTTCGGCCGGATCAAGACCGCGTCCCGGGCGTTGAGCTCGACGAGAAGCTTGAACCTATCGACGCGAATCACCTCGCACACCGGCTGCGTGGGCCGAACGAACTCGCCCACCTCCAGGCCGACCATCGAAACCACCCCGTCAAGCGGCGACGTGATGACGCAGCGCTTGAGACGCTCGTTGGCCTCCTCGAGCTGTGCCTCGGCCAGAGCCAGGGCTGCGTCGGCCGCGTCCTTCTTGCTGGCCGCCGCCGCCATCGCCGCGTTCGCCATTCTCATCCGCGCGTCGCACTGACGCTTATGGGTGGCGATCCGGTCGACCTCGACGGGGACGGCGTGACCGTCCTTTTCGAGGCGCTCGATGCGCTTGGCCTCGTTGATGGCGTTTTGCTGGGCCGCCTCGGCCTCGGCCACTTGAGCGCGGGCGCCGTCCAAGCCGGCCTTCGCCTGGCGTTGCTGTTCACGTGTGGCGTCGACGGTCGCGGTCAGCTGCTTGACGGTCAGTTGCCGGAACGTCGTGTCGAGCTCCAGCAGCTTGGTGCCCTTCTGGACGGGCTTGCCCTCGTCGACGTGTCTGGCCACCACCTGGCCGTCGACTTCTGCGTGGACGGTCACCTCTTCGAAGGCCCGCAAGAACCCGCGGACCGCAAACTCCAGCGGCACCGACTTCGGCCGGACGTCGACGACCCTGACCGCCATCGGCTGGACGCCAATCGGTGCCGTCGTGACCTGGTCCCGGGCATCCGTGACCTTCTTGACGTACGCACTGCCCGCCAGGGAGGTCACGATCAACACACCCGAGATCACCACGGCGACGAGATGGCCTCGTCTATGCCTCATAGAGGTGCGTCATCCCGGCATCAATCTTGCGGAACACCCCCAAACGCCATTCTAGCCACTGAATCGGTTCGCTGCGATCCCTCCGACAGCTACTTGGCAGAAATCCGCTGGTGCGCCCGTCAGGTCCCGCAACGTGGATCGCCGAACCTCATTATCCTATGACCCACGTGGCGCGATTGCAACCGCCCGGGGGGACACCTATAATGGGCGTCTCGTGGGAACGACGGCGGCGCGGACGCCCGTTCATCGCCTCAACTGCCACCAACGCATGAATCATCGACGGCCCAACGTGATGAGGGGAACCGGAGCTTGGCTGGCGGCAGCCCTGCTATTGGCCTGCCAGGCCCAAACCGCCCTCGCTAAAAAGCCGCGCGTCGAGCGACATGCCGAGCGGCTGATGTACGACCCCAGAACCGGCGAATGGCTCGAACTCGCGCCCCCCGTGCCCGGGACCCCCGACGGCGATCTGGAACTGGCCCGCGCGACACTGGCACGCGGGGACAGCCGGCGGGACTTCGCCCGTGCCCGCAAGCTGCTCAGGGAATGGACTAAGGCCAACTTCGATTCGCCCCGATACGCCGAGGCGCTCTTCTACTACGCCGATGCCGAGTTCCAGCTGGGCAACCTGATGAAGGCCTACGAAACCTACGAACGCCTGCTGGACGACTACAGCGCGACCGAACTGGCCACCCGGGCGCTTCGCAACGAGATGGTCATCGCCCAGGTCTACCTCTCCGGGCGATGGCGGAAGGTGTGGGGGGGGATGATCCGTTTGCCGGCCTACGAGGAAGCCTTGGATATTCTCGAACGGCTCGCGACCAACCGCGCGCCGGACACGCCGATCGCCGAGATGGCCATCAAGCTCAAGGCCGATTACTACTACAGCAAGGGCGATTTCAGCGATGCCGAACAGGAGTACGCCCGCCTGGCCCGTGAGTTCCCCCGAAGCCGCTACGTCCGGCTGGCGCTACTGAGAAGCGCCCAATCCGCCTTCGCCAGCTTCCACGGCGTTCGCTTCGACGACGGGGCGCTCGTCGAGGCCGAGGAACGCTTCGAGCAGTTCCGCAAGAAGTACCCCCGGTCGGCGGAGGAGGAGGGGGTTCCGCTTCTCCTGGAGCAGATCAGGAACAGCCGGGCTCACAAGGAATACAGCGTCGGGCGGTTCTACGAACGAACGAAACACCCGCGTGCGGCTGCGTTTTACTACCGCAGTCTGATAAAATACTGGCCAGACACGACGTGGGCGATGTTGGCCCAGGGACGACTCGATCGGCTGGGCTACGACGAAGAGCGGGCTCCCGACGTCGAGGGCACGCCGATGCAGCCCCTGACCCCCATGGGGCCCGCGCTGCCGATGCCCCCGGGTGGGTAGACGCAACCATGCCAAGCAAACAGGGCTACAGAGCGGTCGGGCGCTGGGCGGGTGCCGCGTGGGTCTGTCTCATCGGGATGACGACGGGCTGCGGCTACGGGGTCGGCCACCGCGGCATGTTCGCCAGCAACGTCAAGACCGTGCACGTGCCCATCTTTCAGAACAAGGACTTCCGCCGGGGCCTGGAGTTTCAGCTGACCGAGGCCCTGATCAAGGCCATCGAGCTGCACACCCCCTACAAGACCACCAGCAACAAGGGCCGGGCCGATACGGCCCTGACCGGCGAGATCATCGAGGTCCGCCAGGGCACGCTCGGCCTCGACTTCGAGACGCATCTGCCTCGCGAGACTCAGGCGACAATTATTGCTAGCTTTAGATGGAAAGATTTGCGGAACGGCAAGATTCTTTGCGAAATGCCTACGATCACGCAGTCCGTGGACTACATCCAACCTGTCGGGGAGGGGTTCTACCAGGCCAGCGAGGAGGCCCTCAACGACTTGGCCGAACGGATCGTCGAGAAGATGGAAAAACCGTGGTAACGCTCCTATTATTCTGAGCCGATAACGACTTAGCGGTGCGTGGAGACAAACCGCTGATGCCCGAGCCGAACGACAACCGAAACGATCCTCGCCCGGATGGCGGCAAGGGCGGCCCCCCGATCCGCGTCAGCCGCGGAATCTTCGGGTGGATCGTCTTCATCGGCTTCGCCCTCATTCTCGTCTACCTGCTCTCCAACCAGATGGGCAACGTTAAGGAGATGCGGCTCAGTGCCTTCGAGACGCATCTGGAGAACGGGAACGTCCAGGAGCTCGTCATCAAGGACGACCTGCTGGTCGGCAAGCTCAAGAAGCCCGACGTCTCGCTCGACAACGCCCGCGAGTTCGAGGTCCGGGTCCGTCGCGAATATTTAGAGGTATTATATCCCAAACTTAGGAAGTACGTCGACGACTACTGGGACGACACCAGCAGCAGCATGTTCTGGACGGCGATCTTCCCGCTGATCCCGTGGCTGCTGATCCTGGCCTTCATCTGGTTCTTCGTCTTCCGTCAGCTCCGGCAGGCCGGCGGCGGGGCGGGGATGCTGGGCAACTTCGGTCGGTCCAAGCACCGCGTGGCGGCCAAGGAACAGACCGGCGTGACCTTCGCGGACGTGGCCGGCATCGATGAGTCGAAGGAAGAAGTCACCGAGATCATCGAGTTCCTCAAGAACCCCAAGCGGTTCCAGCGCCTGGGCGGTCGGATCCCGCGCGGCGTGCTGCTGGTGGGCGAGCCGGGGTGCGGCAAGACGCTGCTGGCCAAGGCCATTGCGGGCGAGGCCGACGTCCCGTTCTTCAGCATCAGCGGGTCGGACTTCGTCGAGATGTTCGTCGGCGTGGGCGCCAGCCGCGTTCGGGACCTGTTCAAGCAGGCCAAGGAGAACTCCCCCTGCATCATCTTCCTGGACGAGATCGACGCGGTCGGTCGTCGGCGTGGGGCGAACTACAACGGCGGGGGACATGACGAGCGCGAGCAGACGCTCAACGCCATCCTTGTCGAAATGGACGGGTTCGAGACGTCCGACCAGATCATCGTGATCGCTGCGACCAACCGGGTGGACGTGCTCGA
This sequence comes from uncultured Planctomycetales bacterium, assembly GCA_964390905.1. GTDB lineage: Bacteria > Planctomycetota > Phycisphaerae > UBA1845 > JAFGLZ01 > JAFGLZ01. The sequence goes on from CAYMLO010000014.1 coordinate 14,629, forward strand.
TCCGGCGTTGGTCCGTCCCGGTCGGTTCGACCGGCAGGTCTTCGTGCCGCTGCCCGACATCAAGGGCCGGATGGAGATCCTCAAGATCTACGCCAAGAAGATCAAGCTCGGGCCCGACGCCGACCTGCATCGGCTGGCTCGTGGGACGCCGATGTTCAGCGGCGCGGACCTGGCGGCCATCATCAACGAAGCGGCGCTGCTGGCGACGATGGGGAACAAGGAGTACGTCGAGCAGGAGGACCTCGAGGAGGCCCGCGACAAGATCCGCTGGGGCCGGGCCAAGAAGAGCCGCGTCGTCGACGAGAAGGAGAAGATCGCCACCGCGTGGCACGAGGCCGGCCACGCGTTGGTCCAGGCGCTGCTGCCCGAGACCGATCCCATCCACAAGGTGAGCATCATTCCTCGGGGTCCGATGGGCGGCGCGACGATGAGCCTGCCCGAGAAGGACCGACAGACCTACGCCCGCAAGTACCTGCTGCAGACCGCGCGGGTCCTGTGCGGCGGTCGGGTCGCCGAGGAGCTGGCCGTCGACGACCTGTCCACCGGGGCGGCCGCCGACATCCGCCAGGTGACCGACATCGCCCGTCGGATGGTCACCGAGTGGGGGATGAACGAGGAGGTCGGGTTCGTCTACTACGGCGACGAGGATTCCCGGCCGAGCATTCTGGAGTTGCCCGGGGCGCGGGAGTATTCGGAGACGACCGCCCAGCTCATCGATCGCGAGGCCAAGAAGATCGTTGACGAGGCCTACCAAGACACCGAGCAGCTCATCCAGGAGAACCGCGAGAAGCTCAAGGCGATCGCCGAGGCGCTGCTGAAGTACGAGACGCTCGACGGCGAGGACGTCGACCGGCTGATCCGCGGCGACAAGCTGGACAAACCCACGCTGACCGACCTGCTCGACGCCGAGCGCGCCCCGGAGGCCCGCCCCATCAAGGCCGCCCCCGAGCCTCCCCCCGAACCCGACCTCGGCGGCGCCCTGCCGCAACCGGGGATGGGATAGCCGCATCCCCCAGATCGGTTCGTCTCAGCCCCGTCGTCTCACCCAAGCCGAGATGCCCAGCACAGCCAGTGTCATCGGCAGCATGGGTGCCGCGCCGCTCCCGCACGGCGGCTTCTCGTCTGCCCCCATGTCGACCCGTCCGTTCATCACCCGCTTCTGCCCGTCGATGTCGGTCTGCCCCGAGTAGTCCGTATTCGGGTCATTGGGATCTGTTGGCCTGCCCGCATTGATGCATCGCGAGTGGGCGCCAAGGTGATAGTCGTTGTCTTCCCAGGTATTGGGGTCTCCGTCTGGACCGTTGGGGTCGACGAAGCACGGGCCGGCCTCGATATTCCCCTCGCCCGGCCATCCCCCCTGCACATCGCTGTAGGTAACCACGATCTGCCCACCATAGTTGTCCACGAGGTTCTGATTTCCCCAGGCGATGCAGTTGGCGAGGTCGATCGTCCCGTAGAGGACGGTGATGAGCCCCCAGTCGTTCCCAGCAACGGTACAGTTCTCGATCATGGCGTAGCCGCCAAGGCAACCAATGCCCTGTAAGTGCCCTGTGACGAGGCAGTTCGTGACGGTCAGATCGCCTCCCAAGCAGCCGATTCCCCCGCCCCCAGGGCTGCCCGTGTTGGCGCTGATCGTGCAGTTAGCAATAGTCGCACTGCTCGACTCGCACCAGACACCTGCGCCACCCACGGCGCCACCATCATTTCCAGTGATCGTGCAGTTGGTGACAATCGCGCACGTCCCCTCACTCAGCTGGATGGCAGCGCTTCCAGTCTCGCCGCTGTCCTCCGTGCACGTGTTGCCCGAGACTGTGCAATAGGAAATCGTGGGCGTGCCCGGCCAGCCGCACCAAATCGCCATTCCCCCTTCGTCGGCCGAATTCTGAGTGAAGGTGCAGTGGGTGATGGTCGGGCTCTCGCCCACCCAACAGATGGCGCCCCCTTTGTGCTGAGAGGAGTTGCCCGTGAAGGTGCACCCCGTGATGGTCGCGTCCCCTGCACCGAATATCGCGCCCCCGTCGTCGTCGCTCCGATTCCCCACGAACGTGCAGTTGTAGATCGTGGGACTGCCCCCCATGCATTGGATAGCCCCTCCATCGTCAGGGCAATGTCCGTTGATGATCGTGAGCCCAGCGACAACGGTGCCCGGCCCGTCCGGGGGCAAGAACCCAAACGCCGGCACCCCATAGTCCGGGTCACAGGGATCGTCCGGCCCGCACTTGATGACGGTCGCGGCGACGATGTTGGGGTCGTTCGGGTCCTGGCTGCGAACCGTGATCGCCTTGCCTTCGAACTGGATGTCGCAGTTGCCGGTCCCTTCGTACGTGCCTGGGGCGACGATGACCTCATCCCCATCGGTGCCGGCATCGATCGCGGCCTGGATCGTCGGGTAGTTCGGCGTTGGCACGTGCAGCTCGTCAGCGAGGACTGGCACATGAAGCAGACAAAACCAAGGCACAGCCAAAACCACTCTGGCTCGCACGTTCATCCGAGAGCTCCCTTCCCTTACGACGGCGGGTCGAGCGACGCTCCTGAACGGCGCGTCGCGTTCAGACGATGGCTGACCTTAAGTTTAGCGGGGGCCGATGGATTTGAGAAGGGGGACATCGGCGAACAAGTGCCCCAGGGCGCATCCGGAGAATCGCCGCCGCGTTTCCGGGTCCGAACGAGGGTGCCCGAGCCGCGGGATTCATCCCGCGCGGTCCAGTTGCCGCGCGGGATGAATCCCGCGGCTCGGGCGTGCGCCCAGGAACGGCGTCAATGCAACGGAAGATCGGATGCACCCAGTGCCCCAGCATTACACCCTTCGCGCGCTCGTGGTGTGACGTGGCCTTCGTGAATGTGGCGACCGACGCCTCCCGTGCGAGGCTCTGGGCGCCAGACTCAGGCGCCGACGCGCTTGACGAGCTTGTCGTACATCGGATGGCCCGGGGTGCAGTGGGGGCCGCAGTTGCAGACGTAGGCGCCGGGGCGGCCGTTGAGCTCGTCGCCGAAAACGGCCCACATCTCGGGCATCTCCAGGCACAAGGCCACGTGCGTGTCGGGGCTCACGCGGCGGATCTCGTCGATGCAGTGGCGGAACATGACCCGGCGGGCGTCGAAGGGAATCGGATGCCCGCCGCCCGCGGTCACGCCGCGCTCCTCGACGAAGGGCGACGTCGCCTGCATCGCCTCGGCGATCTGCGGGTCCAGCAGGTTCCACCGCAAACACGTCCGCGCGGTCTCGTGGTTCATCCAACCGAACGCGCACAGCGTGATGATGTCCGGTCGGGTCTTGGCGAAGATGGCCTCGATCAGCTCCGTGTAGCCCTCCCGCCAGTTGGCCACGGGGATCATGGGGCTGAAGCGATAGCGGACGATGTAGCCGGCCTGCTGGCACTTGCGGACGGATTCGATCCGCTCAGCCATCGTCGCGGTGCGTTGCTCCATCTGCTCGCACTGAACGCGCGTTCCGACGCTCCATTGGATGATCGTCTTGCCGCGATGGTCCATGTCCAGCAGGTCGTCGACGTTGTCGCTCTTGCCCGCGTAGATCTGGAGGTACTTGTCGGGCTTGCGGGCGAAGTACTCGACCAGCATCCGCGTGTGGCCCCACTCAGGCTCGAAACAGAGGACGTCCGTCTGGTTGTCCCACTTGAACAGCCGTTGGGCGCCGGCTTGGGCGACCCATTCGTCCAGGTGGCTGCAGTATTCGTCGAGGTTCACGAAGAGGCGGCAGACCGCACCGAACCAGCAGTAGTCGCATCGGAAGGGGCATCCCGTCGCCGAGTGCAGTTGCCAGGCCGACTGGCAGACGACCCCCTTGTGCTCTTCTCGCCACCACGGCTCGCCGTCGGGCCGGAACCAGAAGCTCTTGTAGCCGCCCAGGTCCATGTGCTCCAGGCCCGGGTACCGGTCCAGCCGGGCCTTTCGCTCCTGCTCGTCGTGGAACTTGGCCGTCGTCAGGACGACGTCCGGGTCACGCCGCTTGTCCCACGGCGTGTGCCCCCAACGTCCGAACGCCGACCAGCCATAGGCGTCCGGCAGCTGGCTCAGCCGCTCGTCGTCGACGATCTCGGGGGACCCGTCCAGGTCGATCTTGGCCAGCAGCCGATCGATCACGTCCCGGCAGTCCGCCCGTTCCCATGCGTCCTCGGTGATAATCACGCGTCTTGGAGATAAGCCCAACACCGTCGTTTGCCCTCCGGGTCGCCAATGCAGCCGTCATCTGCCCTCCACCCACATCCTATCCGCCCGCGGGCGATCTTTGAAGCGAGGAGCGAGACGACTCGGGTGCAGACGTGCGTGACAGAATCGGCGGTCTGTAGGATGGGGGACGAAATCGCGCTACGAGGCCCGGTTCGCGGTCCATTCCGTCCCCCACCCTCTTCGAGGCGCCGCGTCCCGCGGCTACTCGAAGAGGATGGGGCACCCCCCGCTACACGTCCGCATGCGTGCGCGCCGCTATACCGGGGGCAGGTCGTCGAACCGTTTCCGGGCGTCGTCCCAGCCCGGGGGGCCGCTGGGGGTGAAGGTCTCCAGCTCGAAGCTGTCGCGGATGGCCTGTCGGCCTGCGTCGACCGACGAGAGCTGGCCGGTCGCGATCGCCTGCATCATGACGTTGCCCAGCGCGGTCGCCTCCACCGGGCCCGCCACGACGGTGCGACCCGAGGCGTCGGCCGTCAGTTGGCTCAGCAGCCGATTCTGCGTGCCCCCGCCGACGATGTGGATCGTGCGGATCTCGCGGTCTGTCAGCTCCTCCAATCGATCCAACACCCACCGGTATCGCAAGGCCAGGCTCTCCAGGATGCATCGGATTAGCGCCCCCTTGTTGTCCGGCGGGGTTTGGCCGGTGCGCTTGCAGTAGTCGGCAATCCGCTCCGGCATCTGGCCGATGCCGAGAAAGGCCGAGTCGTCCGGGTTGATCAGGGCGGTAAACGGCTCGGCCGCGCCGGCCAGCTCTGTGATTTCGTCGTAGTCGAGGTCCTCGCCCGCCAACTGCCAGGCCGCCCGGCACTGCTGGACCAGGTACAGCCCGGCGATGTTCTTGAGGAACCGGATCGTGCCCGCCACGCCACCCTCGTTGGTGAAGTTGTGTTCGAGCACCGACGGCGTGATCCGCGGCGTGTCCAGCTCCACACCCATCAGCGACCACGTGCCGGAGCTGATGTAGCACCAGTCGTCCCGATCGGGTTGGGCGGGCACGGACGCGACGGCCGAGCCGGTATCATGACTGGCCGACGCGATGACGGGGACATCGGTCAGTCCCGTCTCGTCGGCCAACCACCCCAGCATCGGGCCGATCACCGTGCCGGGCTCGAGGATCTCCGGCAGCATCGCCGTCGGGATCCCCAGACGTTTCAGCAGGGGTTCGGACCACCGCCGGGTGCGGGCGTCGAGCATCTGGCTGGTGCTGGCAATGGTGTACTCGCTGACGTCCCGGCCGGTCATCAGCCACGCGAACAGATCGGGCATGTGGAGCATCCGCCTGGCCAACGGCAGGGCGGGGTGGGCCTCATCGACCATCCGCACCAGCTGGAACAGCGTGTTGAACTGAATGAACTGCAGGCCGGTGATCTCGAAGATTTCTTCGCGGCTGACGCGCTCGAACGTGCGCCCCAGCATGCCCTCGAACCGGGGATCGCGATAGTGATACGGATTGCCGAGCAGGACGTTGTCCGGGCCGATGAGGGCCAGGTCGACCCCCCACGTGTCGACGGCCACGCCCGCCAACGTCTCGTTTCGCTGCCGCCCGACGTCGGTCAGGGCCCGCTTCATCTCCTCAAACAGGCCCAGGGCGTCCCAATGCAGGGCGTCGATCACGCGGACCGGCCCGTTGGCGAACCGATGGATCTCAGCCAGGTCGAACCGCTTGCCGTCGAAGCGGCCCAGGACGCCCCGGCCGCTTTCAGCCCCCAAGTCAAACGCCAGATAGGTCCGTCCAGCCATGGCTCGCCTCATTGCGGATGAGATTGACGGGTGTTGATGGACCGCTGTCAAAGACTGCGACGCGAAGGGTTTTACTGCTGCGACCCCTCGTCTGCAACCCCCACCCGGGGCGGGCTGGGGGAGTCGCCCCCCCGGGGCCCCTGAAGGGGGGTGGGGCTCGGCATCTCGTCCTGGGGGGCGCGGGGGGCTGTGGCTCACCTAAACACAAACGGAAAAATAGGTTACAGCGTATTCCCCTGGTGGGTCGCCGGGTCCGATATCTCGCCGCCAAGCCAAAGGTGCGTTCGGCAACGACCGATATTATAGGTGGCGGGACGCTGCGCCCCTGCCGGGGTGATTCGGGTGTGCGCGCTGCCGGTACAGCATCCTGGCGCGTCCCGGTCACGGGCGGACTGAAGGAAGGATCGGTGGAATTATGGGGACGATCAGTTCCGGCATCGGCCTGATGTCCGGCCTAGACATTGCCTCCACGGTCGAGGCGCTCATGACGTACGAGCGCGTGCCCGTGCAGCTGCTGGAGGCCCGCGTCGAGACGCTCATCAACGAGCGGACGGCCTACCTGCAACTCAACGCGATGATCCTGGCGGCCAAGAGCGCGGCCAGCCGGTTCGACGAGGCCAGCTTCTTCCGGAAGGCCAAGGCCACCAGCAGCAATGAGAACGTCATCGCCGCAACGGCCGACGAGGGGGCCCTGGCCGGATCCTACAACTTCACCGTGCACTCGCTGGTCACCAACCACCAGATGATCTCGTCGGGGTTCGCCACGCAGGATGCCACCGCCGTCGGTGCCGGGACGATTACGCTCGAGTCGGCGGCGGCCCGGCTGGCCCCTGAGACGTTGCTGGACACCTTGAACGGCGGGGCCGGCGTCGGTCGAGGCACGATTCGCATCACGGACCGGAGCGGCGCGTCGACGGAGGTGGACCTGTCGACGGCCCTGACGGTCGACGACGTCGTCGACGCCATCAACATGCAGTCAGAGGTGGCCGTGACGGCTTCCGTGTCGGGCGGGCATCTGGTCCTGACCGACGAGACGGGCCAATCGACGACCCATCTGAGCGTCAGTGACGTCGGGATCGGTCAGATGGCGTCCGATCTGGGCATTGCGGGGAGCGTAGCGGCCGACGTCCTGACGGGCACGGACGTCGTCTACCTGACCGACGGCACCTTGCTCTCGCTCCTGAACGACGGGAACGGCGTGCGTCGGAACGGCACGTCCGACGACTTCACGGTCGAGCTCCGCGACGGCAGCACCATCGACGTCAATCTGTCCGGAAAGCTCAGCACCAACACGACGCTTGGCGTGCTCAACCATGGGGCCGGCGTGCGGCTGGGAACGATCAAGATCACCGATCGAGCGGGCAACTCGGCCGAGGCGGACCTGACGACGGCACAGACGATGGGAGACGTGCAGACCATCATCAACGGTCTGGGCTTCAACGTGAGCGCCACGCTGATCGACAGCCACCTGGTCATCAACGACAGCACGGATGAGGACGACGTGACGGAGTCCCTGAAGATCGAGGACGTCGACGGCGGACACGCCGCCGAGGACTTCGGCATCGCCCAGGAGACGGAGGACTCCAGTATCACCGGGTCCGACGTCCACGTGGTCGACACGTTCGGCGACGTCCTGCGCGCCATCAACCTTGACAGCGAGAACACCGGCACGTTGGTCGCGTCGATCAGTAGCGACGGGCGGGGCGTCACCCTGACGGACACTTCTGCGGGAAGCGGGACGACCACGGTCACCGTTCTGAACGACAGCGACGCCGCAGAAGACCTGGGCATCCTCACCTCCTCGACGACGGGAACGATCGCGTCGCGTCACTTGTTGGCCGGTCTGGATACCGTGCTGCTGCGATCGCTGAACGGCGGGAGCGGCGTGGAACTCGGCACGATCCAACTGATCAACCGTGACCTCGGCATCACGGCAATCGATTTGACGGGGCTGAGTTCGGTGGCCGACGTCGTTGACGCCATCAACGCCGTCAGCGATCTCAGCGAGATCACCGCCTCGATCAACGAGGCCGGCAACGGCTTGGTCCTGACCGACCATACGGGAGGAACGGGCAATCTGGTGGTTGCGGATGTGACCGGCAGCGCCGCGGCGGATCTGAACCTCGAGATCAACGCCGGCGTCGACCACGTCGACAGCGGCAACCTCCAGCGACAATACGTCAGCGAGAACACGCGTCTGGACGACCTCCGCAACGGCCAGGGGGTCAGACGCGGCAAGTTCAGCATCATGGACAGCAGCGGCGAGACCGCCACCGTCGACCTGACCCAGGGCAACGAGGTCACACTCGCCGACGTGATTGGCGAGATCAACTCGCGTGGGATCGGCGTGGTGGCGTCGGTCAACGAGAGAGGCGATGGGTTGCTGCTGACCGACACCGCCGGCGGAACGCTGCAGCTGACCGTCGCTGAAGAGAGCGGGGCGACCGCGGCGGACCTGGGGATCCTGGGCACGGCCGACGAGGGCGAAACCACGATCGACGGCTCGTTCGAGGTCAACGTCGAGATCGACGCCGATGACGCCCTGAACGACGTGTTGTCGAAGATCAACAGCTCGGGGGCCGACGTTCAGGCTTCTGTGTTGAACGACGGCTCTTCGGTTCAACCCTATCGCATGGTCCTTGCCAGCGAGCTGAGTGGCGCTCGGGGCGAGATGATGGTGGACACGGGCAGCACGGGCCTGTCCTTCTCGACGTTGGTGGAGGCCCGGGACGCCATGGTCTTCATGGGGGAGCCGGGCTCCTCGACCGGCATCATGCTGACCAGTAGCACCAACACCCTCGATGATGTCGTGCCGGACGTGAGAATCGATCTGTTGTCGACGAGCGATACACCCGTTCAGATCAATGTCGCCCCTGACGTCGAGAGCGTGGTCAGCGACATCAAGACGTTCGTGACCACCTTCAACGGCGCCATCGAGACGATCGAGGAGTTGACGGCGTTCGACACCGAGACTTACGAAAAAGGGATTCTGTTCGCCGATGCGACGGTGGAACGGATTCGCAGTCGACTCTACCAGACGATTCGCACGAGCGTCGATACGGGTGGGATCTACAGCCGGCTGGGCGACATCGGACTCAGCCTGGCCAACGGGGCGCAACTGCAACTGGACGAGGAGAGCTTGCGGGAGGCCCTCAGCGAGAACCGCGAGGACGTGGAGGCCCTGTTTACCCAGGCCGAAACGGGCCTCGGAGTCATCATCGAGGAGGAGCTTGCCGAGATCACCGATAGCGGGACGGGTCTGATCGATTCACACAACGAGCTGCTCCAGGAGCAGGAAGACCTGTTCAACCAGCAGATCGAGGAGATGGAGGTCCGGCTCGCCGCCAAGGAGGAGCGTCTATACAACGACTTCTACGCGATGGAGCAGGCCTTGGCTGAGCTGAGTTCTCAGCAGTCGGCGCTGGAGTCTCTGTCGGGCCTCGTGGCGGCAAACTACTCGTGACAACTCCCGCGTGAGTTATCGGTTTCTTGTGCGGTTAAGTAGATCCCCTGGCCCAAGGGAGGGTTCCTGCCCAGGCCAAGCCCCCGCCCTGCACCCAGGCCGCCGAGAATAAGCTTAATCGACCCCCATCCCCATCCGATACACCCAAGGCGTGGCTGGCTTATCGGCCGCACAGGCGGAGACGGACTGGCTGAGGGAGCCCAACGGGAGAGGCCAGCATGGGGACCGGGACGACCAACGAGTACTTGCGCAACCAGGTGCTCACCGCCTCGCCAGAGCAGCTGCAGATGATGCTCTATGACGGGGCCATCCGCTTCGCTCGCCAGGGGGGGCAGGCCATCGAACGGGGGGACCTCGAGGCCAGCTTCAATCTCCTGACCCGCGCCCAGCGGATTGTCCTGGAGATGATCAACGGGCTCAGGCCGGAGAGGAATCCCGACCTGTGCAAAAAGATGGCGGGTCTGTACAGCTTCATCTACCGCAAGCTCGTGGACGCCAGCGTCAACAAGGACACCAAGGCGCTCACCGACGCCCTGAAGGTCTTGGAGTACCAGCGGGAGACCTGGGCGCTGCTTCTGCAGAAGCTCACGAGGGAGCGAGGCGACACTTCCACCGACGCCTCAGAGGACGAGGCCGAGTCGCTCGCCCTCGAAGGTTAGTCCGAGGGGGGATGCCGGCTGACGTCCTCGGTCTCAGGTTCCTCTTGATCCGCCAGCGCGACCTCGCGACCGATCCTGAGGAAGCGCCGACGAACACCGACGAACGGGCGACGTATGTGCTAGAGGACGAGGAACGGGTCGGTTGACGAGCGTGCCGTCGGGTGCATACAGTTACCTCCTGGGGGTCGGCGGCGGGGTGCTCAAAGGACTGCGTCACATGAAACGACCGGGTGTGCCTGACGAAGCAAGGTCGCCTCACGATCCAGGTCGCAGGAGGGACGCCGCCAACCGGGCGCCTAGCTGGGTGGTGGGCGTCGTTTGCCTGGGCTTGTCGGTCACGTTGGGACCGGTGAGAACCGTCGACGCGGAAGCGACTGACGGCGACATTCCCGTGCCAACAACGATCGCCGCCGAGCCTCCCGCAACCGCTGAGGCCAAGCTTCAACAGGCCGAGGACCTCCTCAAGGCAGGCGAATACGCCGAGTCGGCCCGCGTCACCGTCAGCGCGCTGAGCCAGGCCGTCAGCGAGGCCAACAGCGATGATCCTGCCGCCAGGACGAGGGGGACGAATACCTACAAGAACGCCCGGCGTTTCCTGCTGCAACTGGCCAAGCAGGCCGTGGAAGCGGAGGAACTGGGCGTCGCCATGTCCTGTTACACCCGGCTCCACAATCAGCAGCCCACAGCATGGGAGCCTTTGCTCGGGTTGGCGGACGTATCCCGACTCGCCAAGCGCCCGTGGGATGCGTACGAGTACTACCGGGACTACCTGAAGATGAAGGGCCGTCCGCAGGACCACCGTGGGCAACTGGGATTCGGCCTGGTCTGTCTGGATCTGGGCCAGCCGAGGGTGGCCCGGCGCAACCTGGAAGAGGCCATCAGGCTGGCACCCAGGAACGCTCAAGCCCACATGGGTCTGGCCCGCGCGTTGCAGGCCCTCCGCAAGGCCAAGGAGGCTCTCGCCCACGCCGAGCAAGCGGCCGCCCTGGACAATGAGGCCCCCCCCGAAAAGCGCCATCCCGAGTACCGTTACTGGCTGGCCCTGATACTGAAGGACGCTCGACAAACCGATCGGGCCATCGCTGTGGCGCGTCAGCTGGCCGACTCGGCTCGTGGCAGAATCAGGGAGGACCCGGCCGACGTGAACGGAATCGATCGGCTCGACGAAGCGCTGAAACTGCTCCAACAGCTCTTGGAGGAACAAGCCGAAACGGATCAGGGGAGGCGGAACCCGAGCATCTACCTGGACCTCGTGAGGGTCATCGAGGATCGGGGCGCGATCGACCAGATCAGGACCCACCTTCATGCGCTAACCGTATTGGAGAAGGGGCTCGAGCAGCAGCCCGGCAACGTCGACATGCTGCTCCAGAAGGCTCAGTTGTACCAGCTGGCCGGCTACCGGGATGAGGCCGTCAAGGCCTACCAGGCTGTCCTCAAGGTCTCGTCCGGCAATGATGCGGCCAAGAAGGCACTTCGCCAGTTGGGCGCGCCACTCGCGCCACCCGAGCCGACGACCGCTACCGCGGGTTCCACGGGGACGTCGGCCCGGAGGTAGTGCTTCGTCGGCAATCCTCCTACGCCTAACGCGCGACCATGCCGAGCGGACCCGCCCCCGGGCCGGTCCTGAATCACAGACGGACCCCGTCCAGATTGGTTGGCCTGGGGACAGGGCGGCTCGGAGTGGCTTCTGCGTTCGACGCCTCGAAACCTACGCCTGTTCCGATTGCCCTTCGTCCTCTTCCTCCTCGGTGCTGACCCGTGAAGGCATGGGCAGGTCGTGCAGATGGTAGAGCTGGGCGGGCGACTCGGGCTCCCCGGTTCGAGCGGACAGGTAGGCCGTCTCGATCACGGCCACGGTCGCCAGGTGCTGCGAAGCCGGCGACGGATACGTCTTGGCCTCGGCGAGAATCGCTTGGGCGAACGCTCGAACTTGCGCGGCGCAGATCACCTTCTCCGTCGGGCAGGGCGGCACGTGCTCCCCGCCGTCGGTGGTTTGGACGGCGAGTCTGGGCGGCTCCAGGATGAGACTGCCCTCGGGTCCGTCGAAGACCAGGGACCACGTCGTCGGCCGGGCCCGACGGTGGGCGAAGACGGCTGCCATCGCGCCGCTCTGGTAGCGGAGGGTCGCGGAGGCCACGTCTTCCGTGTCGTAGGGCTGCGTGCCCGACCGCCGAGCGGTGGTGGCCTGCACCTCATCGGGCAGATGCATCGTCTGAACGATGGCGTCGATCAGCCCGTAGGCGCGATCGATCAGCACGCCGCCGCCGGCCCGTTCGCTGTCGCCTCGCCACGCCAACGGGTCGGACTCGTGTATCAAGGCCACGCCGCGGGCGGCGTAGGGTCGGCCGATCGTGGCCTCGACGTCCGCAAGCCCGGCGGCCTCGGACATGAACTGCCAGCGACGCCCGACGACCAGGCGGGTGTTGCTCTTCTCAAACGCTCGGATCAAGCCCTCCGCCTCGTGCACGGTGCGCGCAAGCGGGGGCGCGCGCCAGACGTGCACGCCCCTCGAGGCCGCCAGTTTCAAATGCTCGTGACATGCAAAGGGCGGGACGGAGACGAACAGCGCGTCCATGGGCTGTTCGACCACGAACGAACGATAATCATCGTAGGCCTCCACCCCGAGCTCCGAGGCACGGTTCTTGGCCAGGTCTCGGTCGTTGTCGGCCAGGGCGATCAACTCGATCCGCTCGCACGATCGCAGCGCCTCCAGCAGCGCTACACCGCTACCGTCGATTCCCAGAATGCCTGCTCTGACTCGCCGGTCTGCCATGGTGGCCCGCCCGTTCCCCCGCGCGTTGACCATATCTTGCGGTCCCCGATTCTGTCAATGCATCCGCGGCCCGGGGGATTCCGTTGGAACCCGATGTCTGTCCCTTGCCTTCGGCGGAGGGACCTGTCATCATGAACCGTCGCAATCCACCTGAGGCATGACGGAACGTCTTGGTTCGCGAGTCGAAGGAGGTAGCCATGAAGATCGCACTCGAAGGTTCCCAGGTGAAGATGATCCCTGAAACCGATCATGAGAAAGAGAACCTGGACGCGCTGTGGAAGCTCGTGATCCGCTGCGATGAAGACAGCAAGGTCCTGTGTCCGGTCGGCCAGTATCTGCCGAACGAAGACGAGGCCGCCTGCTTCGTCATCCAGGATCAGTAGACCTTCAGGCCTCCCTGGGGGCGCCGCCATTCGGTTCCTCAATCCGATTCGCGTCGATCCGATCCGCCCCGCCGGGCGACCAAGGTGAGCACGTCCAGCAGGTTGACCTTCATGTCGATCGCGCCAAGGCCGAGAAGCGATACGGCGCGCGGTAGCCACCGCGTGGGCCAGCCGATGACGTCGGCGAGCTTGGCGGCCATGTAGCCGACGTTGGCGGCGACCGGTTGATGGGAGACGTGTTCGACGACCAGGCCGGTCCGGGTCATCATCTCCGTCAAGCCCCGCCGGCTGAAGAACGTCAGATGTTCGGGCGGCGTCATCAGATGCCACCATCGCCCGGTCACGCGGCAGGCCAGACTGTCGGTATCGCCCGTGGTGACCACGACGATCCCGCGCGGCGCGAGCAGGCGGCGGACGGCCCGGAGCCAGGCGCCGGGTTCGAGAACGTGCTCGATGACGTCAAACAGCGTAATCACGTCGAAGCTTCCCCCCGGCAGATCGAGGGCGACCAGGTCGCCTGCGTGAGCCTCCACGCCCAACCGTTCGCGGACGACGGCGACGGCGTCGGCGGAGACGTCCACGCCGCAGCACGGGTAGGATTCGCGGGCGACCGACAGGAACGTCCCCGTCCCGCACCCGACGTCGAGCAGGTGACGTCCCCGCGGGGCGAACCGACGGATCAGCGCCAATCGACGCCGAGCGTTTGCCGTGGCCGCCCGCTGGGCGGCCGCCTTCGATGCGTCGGAGGCGTGCTGGGCCAACCGATCTTCAAAGTACGTCGCGCCGTAGATGCCTCGGAGCCGTTCTGCCGAAGGGGGATCAGCCACGAACCACGTGCCGCACGACCGGCACGACCGGATGTGGCAGCCGTTCTTGACGAACAGCGGGCTACACCGATCGGTCCGGCAGCTGGGACAGTGGGTGATCATCGCAGGTGCGTCTCCATGCCGCCGTTCGGCCGCAGCCAGGCGGCCAGCGGGCGTTACCGTCGCTGGGGACCGTAGCGGGCGAACTCCTGGATCTGTTGGGCCAGGCCCATCAGGATTTGGGCTTCGGCGACGCTGAGTTCCGCTCGACTCAGGACGGCCCGCAGGGCGGACAGCAAGTGCTCTGGGTTCTGAGGTCTGAGGTACCCCAGCTCCAGCAGCGCCGCGCGGAGCTTGTCCATCAGCCGAACCATCATCGCACCGTCCGCACGTTCCGGCGCCGGAGGCTGCGCGCGGACGGATTCGCTCGAGGCGACGAACAGCTCATACGCGCACACCATCACGGCCGTCGCCAGGTTCAGGCTGGGGTATCCCTCATGTGACGGAATGCGGACGACGGCGTCGCAGGCAAGCACGTCCGTTCGGTCCAGACCGTGGTCCTCCGGGCCGAACACGACGGCCACGCGCTGACCGTCGTGAATTCGCTCGATCGCGGCGCCCGCCATCGCGCGGGGATTGGTCTCGATCGCCTCGCGATACATCCCTCCCCGGTGGCTCGTCCCAGCCGTCCAGTGTACGTCGGCAAGGGCTTCGTCCAGACGGTCGACGACGCGAGCGGACATCAGCAGCGGGGCTGCGCGGGCGCTTCGCTGCCGTGCGCGTCGATCCTGCAGATCGGCCTGGGGCGCGACCAGGACCAGATCCGTCAGGCCCATGTTGGCCATCGCCCGGGCGGCGCCGCCGATGTTGCCGGCCACCTTGGGCCTGACCAGCACGATGCGAATGCGCTCGAGCGTTCCGGACATGGGGACCCATTGTATCAGCCGCGTTCCGGAAGGGGGCCGGTCGCGGGTCCGTTTTCCCTGGCGCTCTGGACCGGCGGATCAAATGCGGGTATACGTGTAAGGTGTTCGGTCGTGATCGCCTCGCCGCCGTGGCCGGCCGGGGGGGCCATGCCGACGGGGTGATTGCCCAGATTCGGGGCACTGCGTCATGGACGACGATACCCAACGCCAGCTACTGGCACTCGCCCGGCGCTCCGTCCTTGCCGCCGCTCGAAGCGAGGCGCCTCCCTCTGCGGAAGGTTGTCCCGGTGGAAAGGAGGAGTTCTTCGGCGTCTTCGTCACGCTTCGAAGGGGCAGACAGCTGCGGGGATGCATCGGGACGTTCCACCCCACCGGAACGCTGCCGGAGGTCGTCGTTGAGTACGCCGGTTGCTCGGCCGCCCGCGACACGCGCTTTGCCCCCGTCACGCCGACGGAGGTCGACGAACTCAACATCGAGATCAGTGTGCTGTCGCCGCTAGAACTGGCGGAGGATCCGGCCTCGCTGGAGGTCGGGAAGCACGGGGTCTACGTAAAGGCCAAGGCTGGTATTCCCAGGACGGCCTGTTTCCTGCCCCAGGTGGCTGTCGAACAGAAGTGGAACGCCCAGCAGTTCCTGACCGCCCTGTGTGCCCAGAAGTGTCGTCCCCCACTCGACCCCGGCGCATGGCGTGACCCGGACCAGGCAGAGATCTACCTCTTCACGGCAGAGGTCTTCGGCGAGACGCCGGCCGGAAGCCGGACGTTCTGACGAGGGTCTCGGTCCGATAACACCGTCCTGCGTCGCGACAGACCTCCGCGGGGTGTAGGGAACGTCCGTCAGAAGCCATTCTGTGCTTCATTCTTCGCATTCCTGCTTCATTGGGCCCGGGTCGCTGACGATACATACAAAGGCGCTGCAGAAAGGTCGATCTCCACGCCGGGAGGCGGATCGACGGCCCGATAGGCCATGCAGCGGCCCCCTCATGCACGGAGGTCCCCATGGTTGGACAAGAAGAGCGGCGAGCCCACCCACGTTACAGCATCGATTGTCCCATCTCGCTGAGCCCGGCCGATCTGGCCCGCGTGTTCGGGGGGCGTGGGCAGAATCTCAGCCACAGCGGCGCGCTGGTCGCGCTGCCCTTGTCCATCCCCCTTCGCCCAGGCCAGGACGTGGAGGTGAAGCTTCACCCCCGCCCCAACCCGATGCTGACGGGCGGCGCGTCGCAGCATGCTGAAGTCCGTAACGCTCGCGTGGTCCGTGTCCAGCGGGGCACGACGCTTTTCGACGGCCTGCAGCTTGTGGGCCTGACGTTCGACGCGTAGCGCCCACCCCTGCTTCCTGCGTATCCCATCTCGCATCGGACCTCCCAACGCAGCATTTGTTTGGGGTGGCATATTCTTGTTTGACATGCCAAACATCCGCAGCTATCATGACGATGTCATAGTGGCGTCTGTCCGGGAGACCCCGTGGAGCACTGGAAGGAATTCGATTCTGGCGGCGTGACGCATAGCGTGAGCCATCACCTCGCCGCCATCGCGCACCTGACTGAGCGCCACGGCTATGCCCGGGCGGTGGACGTGGCGCGGTATCTGGAGATCACACGGGGCAGCGTCTCGCTGGCGCTCAAGTCGCTCAAGGGTCGCGGACTGGTTCTGGAAGACCACAACCGATTCCTAATGCTGTCCGAGGAAGGCCAGCGCATCGTCGACCGGATCCGCGCCCGTCGGCGGGTCGTCCGGAGGTTTTTCGAGGAAGTGCTTGGTGTCGAGTCGGAGCGGGCCGAGACCGACGCCTGCAAGGTCGAGCACCTGCTGAGCGACGAGGTATGCAAACGGCTGGAGGCATTCCTCAAAGACCGTCGCAGGCCTCGGAAAAGCGGACCAGGCAAACCGCGAGCGGGTCGTGACGTGTCCCGGGCCGCGCGGGGCAGGTCCGCGCGATCCTGACAGTGGGAGAAGCCAACTTGGACGTGCACGAGCAGATTGCCAAGAAGTTTGAGGAGGTCTTTGCTCAGGATGGATTCGGCCGGGTCGACGACCGATCACGCGTGCTCGAGGCGTTGCTGCGGCATGAGGATCATGTCAGCGCCCAGGAGCTCGTTGAAGACCTCGCTTCGGGGGATGGGGCGCCGGATCCGGAGCTCGTCGAACAGGCCCTCGAGCAGTTCGTCCACTACGGACTCGCCACGCCGATTCAGGCTGAGGACGGCCAGACGCGATACGAACACGTTCACATCGGGCGGCATCACGACCACATCATCTGTGTGAACTGCGGTCGGATCGTGGAGGTGCAGTGTCCGCTGGAGGATCGCGTGGCCGATCTGAGTCGCAGGACGGGGTTCCAGGCGGTTCACACCCACCTGCAGATCCACGGCATCTGTCCGACATGCACGGCGGCTCGGCCTCGGCGGTTTCCCCTAGATCGTGTGGCGGCCGGCGAGAAGGTCCGCATCGTGCAGATCGGCGGGGGGGGAACGATGGCGCAGCGGTTGACCAGCATGGGGCTTCGCGTCGGGTCCGTGGTCCGCAGGCAGAACACCAACTGGCTCGGGCCGGTGATCGTTTCGGTGGGGACGACGCGGTTGGCCATCGGCCGGGGCATGGCCAGGCGGATCAGCGTCGAGCAGTTAGACGCGGGCCAAGCGTCGTCGGATGGAAAGGCGTCGAACTAGGCGGATGGGCATGACACTCGTCGATCTGGCAGAGGGCCAGGAAGCGAAGATTGTGAAGATCGGCGGCGGTGGGGCCATCCGCCAGCGGCTCTTGGACATGGGGATCATGCGCGGCACCCCCATCCGTGTGGAGCGGAGGGCCCCGCTTGGCGATCCGATCGAGGTCACGGTGAAGGGCTACTACCTGGCCATCCGGCAGGAGGAGGCCCGACACATCCAGGTGGACGCCGACGCCCCATGACGCGTACAGAGACCCACACCGACGTATCCCAAGAGCCGACGGCCGCGGCCATCCGTGTGGCCATCGGGGGGAATCCCAACAGCGGCAAGACCTCGATCTTCAACCACCTCACCGGGACGATCCAGAGCGTGGGCAACTGGCCGGGCGTGACGGTCTCACGCAAGGAGGGCAAGGCCCGTCTGGACGGTCGGGAGTTCGCCGTGACCGACCTGCCCGGGACCTACTCTCTGACGGCCTATAGCCTGGAAGAGCTTGTGGCTCGCAACTTCCTGCTGGAGGGCAAGCCCGAGGTGGTCATCGACGTGGTCGACGCCGCCAACTTGGAGCGCAACCTCTACTTGACCGTCCAGTTGCTGGAGATGGAAGCACCCCTCGTCGTCGCGCTCAACATGATCGACCTGGCCGAGAAACGCCAGCTGAAGATCGACGCAGAGAAGATGGCGACGCTGCTGGGCGCACCGGTGGTGCCCACGACGGGCAATCGCGGCTTGGGGATGGCGGAGGTCCTGCGGGCTTGTGCCAAGGTGGCCGACCGCAGGGATTCCGCGGCCTTCCCGCGGATTCACTACGGTCACGAGGTCGAGGCCGAGGTCCGGGCCCTGACCGAGGTGATCGCCGCCGATCCGGACTTCTCGACCAGGTATCTGCCGCGCTGGGTGGCTGTCAAGCTGATCGAGAAGGACGAGGAGGTTCTCAAGGCGGTCCGGTCGGCGAGCGCCGATCCCGATACGATCACGTCCGCCGCCGAAAGGGCCATCCGCGGCATCGAGCGGCATTTCGACGAGGCCGCCGAGATCATCATCGCCGAGCGCCGCTATGGCTTCGCAGCCGGCGTCGTGCGGGAGTGCGTGACGCGTACGGGCGAGGCCTCGATGCAGGATCTGACCGACCAGATCGACAGCGTGGTGTGCAACCGGGTCGTGGGCCCGGTGCTGCTGGCGGCGGTCGTGTACGCGCTGTTCGTGGCGGTCTTCAAGGTGGCGGATGAGTGGGGGTGGCTGTTCGGCAGGAGCCCGACGGCGTGGGTCGAGGCGTTCTTCGAGTGGTGCCAGGCCGTGGTCGCCCCGCTGGAAGCGAGCGTGCCGCTGCTCTACTCGCTCCTTCACGACGGCGTGATCGCGGGCGTGGGCGGCGTGATGTCGTTCGTGCCGCTCATCTTCGTGATGTTCATGTTCGTCGCGGTCCTGGAAGACACGGGCTATATCGCCAGGGTGGCCTTCATTCTGGATCGGGTCTTGAAGCAGTTCGGCCTGCAGGGCAAGAGCATCCTGGCGATGATCGTCTCGGGCGGGCTGGGCGGCGGCGGGTGCGCCGTGCCCGGCGTGTTGGCGACCAGAACCTTGCGTGAAGAGAAGGACCGCTTGGTGACGATGCTCGTCGCCCCCGTCATGAACTGCGGCGCCAAGATCCCCGTCTACCTGATGCTGATCGCCGCCTTTTTCGCCCACCATCAGGCCGGCATGATGTTCCTGATGTGGGCCCTCAGCTGGGTCGTCGCGCTGGCGGCGGCATGGTGCCTGCGGCGATTCGTCGTCAAGGGCGAGCAGACGCCCTTCGTCATGGAGCTGCCCGCCTACCACATGCCCACCGTCAAGGGCGTGTTGCTACACACCGGCGAACGGACGTGGATGTACGTCAAGAAGGCCGGCACGATCATCCTGGCCGTCAATCTGGTCCTGTGGGCGGCCATGTACTTCCCGCGCGTCGACGCCGAGGCGGCCCGATCCAAGCTCCGCGAGGCCGAGCCGGGCCTGACCGAAGCGGCGGTCGACAACAAGGTCGCCGAGGCGCAGCTGGCGGGCAGCCTGGCCGGGCGGCTGGGCAACGCCCTCACGCCGCTCTCACAACTGGCCGGGTTCGATTGGCGAACCAACATCGCCTTGATCGGCGGGTTCGCGGCCAAGGAGGTTGTCGTCGGCACGATGGGCACCGCCTACGCCATGGGCGAGATCGACCCGGACGAATCCCAGACGCTGTCGCAACACCTGGCCAGCGACCCGACCTGGGGTCCGGTCCGAGGCTTGGCGATGATGGTCTTCGTGATGGTCTACGCCCCGTGCTTCGTAACGGTGGCGGTGATCCGTCGTGAGAGCGGCTCGTGGCGCTGGCCGCTCCTCGCCATCGCCTACACGACGGCTTTGGGGTTCGTGCTGGCCGTCCTGGTCTACCAGGTGGGCTCGCTCCTGGTGGGCGCATAGCACGCCGGGAAACGGGCCTACAGCTTGCCGTGCCGACTCAGAACCTCCTGCATCCGTCTGGCGAACTCGGGCTGATCCCACCTCGGAAACTGCCATTTGAGCTGCCGCTGCTGGATCTCTGCAGGCAGGGGACGCCGCTGTTCGGGCGGGGCCAACAGCGGGCGGATGTCAAACACGGCCAGGGCCTGACGGGGGCGCTTGACGGGAAGAACGAGCAACCGGCCGGGGCAGTTCTTGGCCAGCAGCTCGAACGTCGTGCGATCAATGCCCGACAGGTTCGAGTCGAAGATGTAGAACTGGACCGACCAGCCGGGCGGCAGGCGGTTCTGCAGCGAGGAGAGCGACTCGGACGTGAAGGGCAGCACGGGGGTCGGCGATCGCCACAGGGGACGACGGATGAAGTAGGCGAGCTGTGCGTCGGCGTACGTGTTGGTCAGAACGGCCGCGTTGGAGGGAAAGGCACTCTCCCCCATTGCTTCGAACAGATAGAAGGACTCCGGTCGCCTGTCGGCCCGTTCGAAGCACTCGCCGATGGAACGCTTCTGCCCGAGGATCACGACCAGCAGCGCCACGACCGCCAGCACACGTCCGTGCACCGGGACCCCACGCTGGTACAACCATCGGACCATCACGCCGATTCCCCCGCCCATGACGATTACGATCAGCGGCAGGAGCTGACTCATCGTGTGCGGGTGCTTGATCGTGTGAACGGGCATGAAGAAGTACCAGGTGACCGAGCCGGCCAGCGCCGCCAACAGCAGGGCGCCCGCTCGTCGGATCGTCGCTGCCCCGCCCCGTTCCCGTCCGGCCAACGTCAGCCAGACCACCCCGACGATCGGCAGCACTGGCCAGGACCAGTAGTACAATCGCCGGCTGTGCGACAAGACGAACTCGGGGACCTTGTCCATAAGAACGGCCCACCGGTCCTGTTCGAAGCCGCGTCCGGGCCTGCGGAAGGCGTCCGCCGCGTCCTCCACCGCCGCCGACCATCCCAGCGCCCAGCAGTTCTGCAGGAAGTGCAGGCCCACGCCCGCCACCGGCGCCGTTCCCAGAACGATCAAAGGACGCCAGCATTTGCGGAGCCGACCCGTCGCCAAGACGTAGACCCACGCGAAGACCTGCGGGTAGATGATGAACTCGAAGCTGGTCAGCGCCTCGAGCATCAGCACGACCCAACAGCCGATCCATGCCTTCATGGCGGGGCGGTCGCTGCGGACGGCGCGCGTGAAGAGCAGGATGAACACGCCCACAAAGAAGAAGTTGAACGTGTGGTGCAAGCTGATGCAGTAGGTGAAGAAGAAACCGGTCGTCCCCAGGAAGCCCAGGCCGCACGCCGCGGCGAGCGGCCCGATGTCCGACGCGAACGCCCGGTACATACAGACCAGCCCCACGATGCCGACCAGGCCGTAGAAGATCCGTATGGCCGCCAGTGACTCGACCCCCACGATACGCAGCAGGCCGTTGACGAGGTTGGTGAACGGCGGATAGTGCGTGTAGTAGGAGGGCGGATCCGTCATCGCACCGAGGTAAAACACCGGCAGCATCCGCAGCCGGAACAGCCCGTGCTCGGCGAAGTTCTCCCCCGACATCAGCGTGTTCATGTCGGTGTACTGATCGTCCGGCCAGAGCACGTGCATGGTGCTCAAGCTGCAAACGATGATCAGCATGATCAGGGCGATGCCGGCGACGGCGACGTCGCACGCACGTTGAAGGTGTCGTGCCTCCGGGGTCTCCTGGCCGAGAGGGGACTCATCCTCGGTCTTCGGCGTGGCGGGAGATCGGGTCTTGGATTTCGCGGCCATGGGATCGGTCTCGACCAGTTGTAGTTCACGGTTCGTTCGGCAGGGGAGTTATCGCAGATGACGCGGCGGTTTTCAACGCGGCCGGTACCGTGGCGCCCTATCTGGCCTCCGCGCCCAGCTTCTTGAGCCGGTCGGCAAGGCCGGGCGATTCCCATCGAGTAAATCCTCCCTTGAGCTGGATGGTTCGCCTCTCGGGGGTCAGGCGCCGGCGCTTGCCGGGCGGTTCCAGGAGCGGGGCCATGTCGAAGATGATCAAGTATCCGCGATTCCCTGGCCCGGGCATGTGGACCGCGTACCCGAGGCAGTTCTCCGCTAGGGGTTCGAAGACGGCGTGTTCGCCGGCGGGGGTGAAGATGTAGTAGCGCAACTGCCAATCATCGGGCAGGCGGTTCTGCAGCAGGGCAAGCTGTTTGGCGTTGAAAGGCAAGCTCTTGGAGGGTGATCGCCACAGCGGGCGCCGAATGAAGTAGGCGAGTTGGGCCTCCATGGGCGAATTGCTCAGAACCGCCGTCTTGGGCGGCAACCCGTTCTCGCCCAAGGCCTCGAACAGACGGCAATCGGTGGGCGGTTGCCTGCTTGTCGTCTTCAAACACTCGTCGACGGTCTTGACCTGCCCGTAGATGACCAGCAGCGCGCATGCGGCGGCAGGCACACGACGGTAGAGCGGGGCCTTGCGTCTGATGGCGCATTCAACAACCGACCCAAGCGCACTGCCCACCGCGGTGAAGAGCAGTGCTAGGAGCTGACCCAGCGTGTGTACGTGGTGGACCGTGTGGCTCGGCATGGTTACGAACCATGCGAGTGCGCCGAACAGCGTGGCCGACACGAGCGTAGGCAGCCCTCGGGGCGTCGTTGGTCCGCGTCGCTTGCGATCGGCCAGCCAGAACCAAACCGCAAACGGAAACGCCAGCAGCGCCCACCGACGATAGAAGTAGAACAACTTGCCCATCTCCAGCAACTTCTTGGGAACTTGACTCAGGTAAGTCCACCGGAGATGAGAGCTCGGGCCGCCGGCGCTGCCGAAGGCGGTTGCCGCGTCGGCCGTCGCCGCGGACAGTCCCAGAGCCCAGCAGTTCTGTAGGAAGTGCAGCCCCACCCCGATTGCCGGGGCCGTCCCTAGCAGGATCAGCCCGCGCCACCGTTGGCCAAGCCGTCCCGTGGCGAATAAGTAGAACCACGCGAAGACCTGCGGATAGAGGATAAACTCGAAGCTCGTCAGCGACTCCAGCAGCAGCACGACCCAGCAAGCGGCCCAGATGCCGACGGCCCGCCCGTTGCGCCGAACGGCAGACGTAAAGAGCAGGAAGAACACGCCCATGAAGAAGAAGTTGAACGTGTGATGCAGGCTGATGCAGTAGCTGAGGTAGAACCCGGTGGTGGCGATGAACCCCAGGCCGCAAACCGCCCCCAACGGCCCCATGTCCGGCGCGAAGGCCCGGTACATGCAGACCAGGCCCACGATGCACAGCAGCCCGCAGAAGACCCGCATGACCGCAAGGGACTCCACGCCGACGACACGCAACAGGCCGTTTACGATGTTGGTGAGCGGCGGGTAATGCGTGTAGTACGAGGGCGGGTCCGTCATCGTGCCAAGGTGGAACACGGGCAGCAGCTTCAGCCGGAAGAACCCATGCGTGGCGAAGTTCTCCCCCGACATCAGCGTGTTCATGTCGGTGAATTCATCGCCCGGCCAGGTCACGTGCGTGGGGCTCAGCCACAAGACGATGACGACCATGACGACGGCGATCGCCGCGGCGACCAAGTCGCATTGCCGCCGAAGACGCGTCTCCTCGGGCGCGGCGACATCGGCCGGCGGGTGATCATCCGTGCCGGTGGCGACGTCTGTCCGCCTGCCGCGTTTCCTGGGCATCGTCTCAGTCTTCTGTACTCGGGTCCGCTGTGGGGTTGGCGGCGCGCCGGCGTCGTCGATCCGGTGCGTCGGTCAACATGGCTTCGGCCGCCTCGATCACCGTCTTCGGCTCGATGGCCTGCATGCACCATCCCTCATGATGGCACCACATCCCCTCGAACGTGGTGAACATGTACAGGCACGGGCTGCACGCGTAGTCACTGTAGACGACGCGATGCCCCTCGACGTGAGGGGCATAGAACCCGGGCCGGCCAGGCCCCCACAGAGAAACCATGGGAACGCCCTGCGCCGCGGCCATGTGCATCGGCCCCGAGTCGTTCGTGACAAAGCCGTCCAACAGCGACAGGGCCGCAATGAACTCGTCGAGGGACCACAGACCGGCCGCCACGATCACCCGGTCGCGGACTTCGGACGGCAGACGATCCACCAGCGAGGAGACGTAGTCCTTTTCGTCACTCGTCCCCGTCAGGACCACGTACAGCTCCGCATGGTTCGCAAGCAGTGCGCCGACGACCTCTGCGAAGTTGTCCAGGGACCATCGCCGCTCGAGGCTCAGGTCGCCGGCGTTGACGTTCACGCCCAGCAACGGCGACTCGGGCGGCCACCCGTGACGCTGCAGCGATTCGAGGGCCGATCGCCGCGCGTCGTCTCCCGGATCGATCCGCGACAGCGTCCGGTCGTCGATGGGAACATCGAGTTGGCCAGCGGCCTGCTCGTACACGTCGGTGATGTGCCGGTAGTAGTTGAAGTAGATCGGGTGCGTGACCAGGCTGTACCGCCAGAAATCGTTGAGATGGAACCCGACACGGACCCGCGCTCCGCTCAAGAACGTCATCAGCGTCGAGAACTTGCTGAAGAACTCCAGATCGATGACGGCCTCCACCCGCGCCCGGCGCACCCACACGATCTGGGCCAGCACGTCCCACGCGAAGCGCAGGGGCGATCGCGTCCGGATGATCCGCAGATCGGTGCAGACGTCCAGCCGGCGGAGCAAGGCCTCGTTGGTGTCGAACGTCACGAACGCCAGTCGCGACTTGGGATACCGCTGTCGGATGGCCCGCAGCACCGGCGTCGCCTCGATGATGCTGCCCAGGCCGAAGAACTTGAAGACCGCCAGCGTCCGTTCGCCCGTGATGGCGCGATCGCGTTTCGGCAGGATCGCGCGGGCCACGCTCACGAACAACCCCAAGAGGAAGCACATCGGCAGGCCGACCCAATGGTCGATCCACCGCATGCCCGTCAATCTCATGCCAGCCCGGTGCGGGCGGCGACGGGGTCGGGCGTCTTGTGTGCGGGGCTGCGGGCCTTTGGGGGTGGACCGAGAGGGCCCCGGCGATTCGTGTGCCAACCTCTGCCTCCCACGCAACGAACGGGGACGTCACAAACTCCCACGTTACTCTACAGATGCTCGGCAGGGCATGCAACGCGGCGGGCCGTCACGAGCATCTCCCCGCAGCGATAGCGGACGGGGCGCCTGCGAAGCCGCATCGGCAAACAGCGACGGATCAACGCCACGGCGGGCGTCAAGAACCAGTGTGGGTACGTCTGAAGCTGCGCGTGAAGGTAGTCGAGCGACAGGGACTTGGCGTGCCCGCGGACCCGGACGTCGTCGAATCCTGCCGCGCGCAACGCTTGATCGACGGCCCGGCCGGAGAGGTACTGGATGTGCTCGGCCTTGAAGTGAAGCCATCGTCGTCCCATTAAGCGTCTCGACAGCGTGTCCACCCGTGGCGTGGTGATGCACAGGACGCCCCCCGGACGTAGGAGCCTGGCGGCCGTGCGGAGGGTGCCGCCCATGTCGAGCACGTGCTCGATCACGTCCGTCATCGTGACGGCGTCGAAGTGCGAATCCGGGAACGTGCACGCGATCAGCTCTCCCTCGAAGACCCGCTCGGCGCCGTAGCGCTCTCGAAGCACGTTCGCCGAATACGGGTTCAGCTCCACGCCGTACGGATCCCATCCGCCCTTCTCGGCGGCGGCCAGCAACAGTCCGGTGGCCGCGCCGACGTCGAGCAACACGGGTTTGCGACCGTCCGGCTGGCCGACCATTCGCTCGAGACGGCGGAGCGTGCCGGCGAAGGTGGCCTCCTTGGTGCGACTGGCGATGGATTCGTCTTCGTCCAGGCCCCAGGCGTCGTAGTAGTCCTGGTTGTAGATCCCGATCAGATCCTCCGCGGTGGGACGCGGCGTTCGGTGCCACGTGCCGCATTCGCCGCAGACGGCCACGTCCCCCGCACGGTCGACACGGCGTCGATGGCTGGGCGCGCCGCTGCAGACCGGGCACGGATCGTGCATGGCTTCTGAGTGCGACGGGCTAGGCACGTGTCGATCGCTCCGTACTGGATCGTCCTGCTGGTGATGAGGCCGCGCGACGCCGGCGCACCCAAGGCACCACGAGCGCGCCGATGACCACCAGCGTCGCAGCCACCGTGACGACGAGCCCGTGCTTGAATCGCGTCGGCTCGAACCACATCGTAACCGTATGCTCGCCGGCCGGCACGCGGACCGACATGAACAGCCAATTCGTCCGATAGACGTCGGCTTCCTTGTTGCCGATCCGACATCGCCACTGCGGGTGGTAGGTCTCGGTGACCACGAGTTGTCCCGGGATCGGCGAGCGGGTCCGGATCCGGAACCACCCCGGCTCGGCCTCGATCTGTGCGATGCCGCTGCGCCAGGTCCGCTCCGGCGGATTGGCCGGCAGGGGGTCGATGCCCTTCTCGACGAAGGCGATATCCAACAGGTTGCTCGTACCTTCGGCGATCTCCTTCGAGAGCTCGCGGGGGTCCTCGAGCACCCGAACGTACCGGGTCATGTACGCTCGCGGGAAGGCGCCGGGGTTCAGGCAGACGAAGCACCCGTCCCCGCGAAGCACGGGTCGGATGGGCCCGGCCTGGAAGGGCCCGTTCGCGACGATGTAGCGAACGCTGGCCAGGTTGAGCATCCTGAAGTTGGCCATCCAGAGATCTGCATTGAGCTGCTCTTGCCGCGGCGTGTGGAGGATGCCCACGCCGCCCCCGATCGCGTGCCGGATCTTGAACAGCGCCCCGCGGTGGAGGGCCGTTTCGGAGTCCCGGCTGCGCTGATGAAGGGGTGCCTTGTCGTCGGGCGCTCGAACGCAGAGGTAGCGCATGTGCCCCAGACGATCCTGTAGGAACCGGACGTGCTTCGGGCGATCCAGCACCACGCGGTCCATGTTGCTGTAGTTGACCATCCCGCCCGAGAACAGGCCCAGGTCTGCGATCAACAGACCGACGAGCGCCGAGCCCGCCAGCGTGGTCCGGCGTATCCGGAGGATCGTCAGCGCGGCGCAGACGGCGCTGGAGGTCACCGCAACCGCGATCCCCAGCCAGGTCACCCGGTCAAACTCCCGCATGACCCGTTGTGGCATCTGCGCCGCCGCCGCCTCGCGACGGTCCAGCTCCCGAGACAGAAAGCCCTTCAGTTGCCTGATGTGCTTCTGGGCCCGCGTCGGATCGGTCGCCTGGTAATTCAGTCGGAATAGGCACAGCCCGGTCTGCGCCAAGACGAGCGTGCCGACGAAGACCGCGGCGATGATCGCCTGTCTCCGCAGGCCCGGCGCGAGGCCGAGGAACATCTTCTGTAGCCCGATGGCCGCCAGACACGCCAGGCCGAACTGGACCCAAAACAGCAGCCTGCCAGGGCATCTCAGCTTGTCGAACATCGGTACGTACTTGTACAGCACCCAGTAGAAGGGCAGGTACTTGCCCGCAGCCACCAGAAAGACGATCACGCACAGCCCTACCAGCCGCAACACCCACCGGTCCCGCGGACAGACGGCGATCGCAACGGCCGCCAGGACGAGGGGGACGATGCCGGCGTAGAAGCACGGATCGTGGAAGTAGTCGTCGCCCCAGTACCCCAGCCGGTAGTTGCCCCAATAGAACGGCGCAACCAGCAACAGGGCCACCCGACGCGGGTGGGCGCTGAGCGTGGTGATGTACTCCCAGCCGACGTCCGCCCGAACGCTCAGCTCCGTCTGTAGCATGGCCGGATAGAACTGGGCCATCCCGATCGCACCGCCGAGCCCCAAGGCGATCGCGATCGCGGCGGCGGGCCCAAACGCGCCTGCGACTGTCACGTCGCGTCCGCGCATCCTGGCGATGAGCCCGATGACGGTCTCGGCGGCGGCCCAGACCACCAGGCCGAACCCCAGGATCAGCAGTAGGTGCACCGCCCCGATCAGCCCCATCAACCCCACCGGGATGGCCGCCGCCACCGCCCACGCCCAACGCTGCCGCAGCATCGATTGGGCCAACAGCAACACCGTCAGCACGAACCACGGATAGGCCTGGAAGTAGTTCGGGTGCGACAGGTGCCCCAGCGTGAACCCTCCGAACGTCAGATTGATCGCTCCGACCAGCGCGGGGATCGGCCCGCAGCCCAACACCGTCCGGATGAAGATGAACATGAACAGCCCGGTCAGGAAGAAATGCACCTCCAGACTCAGGGCATACGCCACCGGCCAGCTCAACCAGAACAGCGGCCAGCGAAGCGGATAGAGCACCGCCCCCATCATCGAAGCGTGGAACGGCACGCCGCACGTTGCGTACGGGTTCCAGTGCGGGAACCGACCGTCTCGCACCTCGTCGGCCGCAAACTGATAGAAGCAGTGATACTGATAAGCCGCGTCCTCGTGGATCATCCCGACGCGGTCGAAGATCCCCTGCCAGAAGATGCCCAGCGTGACGACGGCCAGAAGGCCGACGCAGATCCAATCCCCCCGACGGATGCGACCAGGTCGGGCGTCGTGGCCCGGCATGGCCTGCGGATCGCTCATGGTCCGGCCCTGACCACGCGGAAGCCCAGATCCTCGTATCGTCCTCCGGGCCATCGCCCGCTCCGGTTGGCGCTGCGGCAATACGCCGCGACGTCCTGCCACGACCCGCTGCGGATGACGCGGGCGTCTCCCTGTTTCGGACCGACGGGCGACGTCGTGGGCGCGCGGGCGTACGCGGTCCGGCTGTACCAGTCGCCGCACCATTCCCACACGTTGCCGTGCATCCCGTACAGCCCCCAGCGGTTGGCCAGAAACGCCGTCACGACCGACGCCGTCGATGCATCCCCGCCGTAGGCCATCCAGCGCGGGTCGGCCCGGTCACCGAAACTGAACGGCGTCTTCGCGCCCGCCCGGCAGGCGTACTCCCACTCCGCCTCGGTCGCCAGCCGATAGGCCGCCTTGTCGATCTTCCGCAGCCACTGACAGAACGCCACCGCGTCCTCCCAAGACACGTGCACGATCGGGTGGGCGTCGGTCGGCGAGGCCAACGCTACCTCCCGCCAGTACGCCCACTCGTAGCCCGACTGCTGGACGAACCGCCGCCACTGGCCCACCGTGACTTCCGTCACGCCGATGTAGTACGGCCGTTGGATCTTGACGGGGTGGGCCAACTCATCGCCGTTCCGCCCAGGCTCGGCCTCGGGTGAGCCCATCGCAAACGAACCGGGGACGATTCGACCAAAGCCCATCCCCAACTTGTTGACGTAGACCCTCACCGCCACTGCCCGGACGCCCGACGGCGTGACCACCTTGACCTGTTTCTTCTCCACCCGCGCCCAGCCCTTGGGCGAAGCCTTGGGCTTCGGCGGCGCGCTGGGCTTGGCCGGTGGCTTCGGTTTGGGAGGAGCCTTCGTCTTGGGCTGTGCCTTGCGATTGGCCGCTCGCGCTGGCTTGACGGTCGCCTTCTTGCGGGCCGCGCGCTTTGCTCGGGCCGCCGCCTTCGTCCGTTCCTGGGCCTTCACCTGACGCGGCGCCGTCGCCGGCCGGGACGCAGGCGCCCCCGTCGCCGGCGCCCCGCCCAGACAAGCTCCTGCGACAAGCCACCCACACACCGCCCACACCGTCTCGATCCGCAACCCCGTTGACTTGCGCATGCACCTACCCCGCACAGAATCCTCGATTCATCGGGCGACCGATTGTACCACGGTGCGTGCCATCGTCCACGTTTGCACACGGGTAGGGTGGGTCGTTCCCGACCCACCTCTTTGGGCTGCGCGCACCAAGGAGAAGGTGGGTCGGAAACGAGCTCAACACCCGCGCGGAGTGAGAACGGCATGTCCAAGGTGCGCAATGAGCGTGTCGAGTGGGGCAAGCTCGACGATGCACACCCTCTCCGCCGGTCAAACCACCTGATGGCGATGGGATGGCGATCACCCTCTTGCAGCCGAATTGACAGCGACCGATCGGGCAGGTAGGTTGCTCGGTCACCTGTGATCGGCCGTCCGCGGGCGCACCGCCGCTTTGCTTGATCGCACAAGAATCCATCGAGAGGAGGACACACCGCATGCGACACCGCCTAGGGGCTCTGTTCGTGATGGTTGCCGCTGTTCTGGCAAGCGACTCGTTGGCCGTCGCGGACGTGAGCATGCCTCACGTCTTCGCCAGCCACATGGTCATGCAACGAGACAGACCCCTGCCCGTGTGGGGCTGGGCCGCGCCTGGCGAGAAGGTGACCGTCAAGCTCGGCGACCGCAGCGCGACCACCCAAGCCTGCGACGCCGGCCGTTGGAAGGTCCGCCTCCCCGCGATGGGCGAGGGCGAAGGCCTGACGATGACCGTCACCGGCAAGAACACGCTGACGTTCGACGACGTCGCCGTCGGCGAAGTCTGGGTCTGTTCCGGCCAGTCCAACATGGCCTGGCCCGTCAGCCGGTCCGACAACGCCCAGGCCGAGATCGCCGCGGCGAAGCGCCCGCGCATTCGCCTGTTCAAGGTGCCGACCGTACTGTCAGGCTTTCCCAACAAGGACCTCAACGCGACGTGGACGCGATGCGCGCCCGAGACCCTCCCGAACTTCTCGGCCGTGGCCTACTTCTTCGGACGTAAGCTGAACAAGGAGCTCAACGTTCCCGTCGGCTTGATCGACAGCTCCTGGGGCGGCTCGCGGATCGAGCCGTGGACCCCGCCGGTCGGGTTCGCCTCCGTGCCGGCGCTCACGGGAGTCTCGCGTCAGATCAACCTGGCCAATCCCGCCACCGACGCCTACAAAGCGCGACTGAACCAGTATCTCGGCGATCTGCACAAGTGGATCCAGACGGCCCGTCAGGCCCTCTCGAGCGAGAAGGAACTCGCCCCGGCGCCGGCGTATCCGAAGGAACTCCGCCCCTTGGCCGGTTACTCCTCGCCGACGGCCATGTACAACGCCATGATCCACCCGCTGGTGCCGTACGCGGTCCGCGGCGGGATCTGGTATCAGGGCGAGTCGAACCGCGTCGACGCGATGCTCTACGCC
This sequence comes from uncultured Planctomycetales bacterium, assembly GCA_964390905.1. Classification (GTDB taxonomy): domain Bacteria; phylum Planctomycetota; class Phycisphaerae; order UBA1845; family JAFGLZ01; genus JAFGLZ01. Next base: position 45,603 of record CAYMLO010000014.1, read on the forward strand.
AAGAAGAAAGAGGCCCTCGTGACCGGTTGGCGGAAGGTCTGGGGCGCCAGTGCCGAGCAGTTCCCCTTCTATTGGGTCCAGCTCGCCCCGTTCATCTATGGCAGTGACCAGCCCGATATCCTGGCCAAGATGTGGGAGGCCCAGGCGGCCGCGACGTCCATCCCCAACACCGGCATGGCCGTCATCAACGACATCGGCAACCTGAAAGACATCCACCCGACCAACAAGCAGGACGTCGGCTTGCGACTGGCCCTGATCGCCCTGGCCAATACGTACGGCAAGAAGGACCTCGTCTGGTCCGGGCCGGTGTACAAGTCCATGGACATCGAGGGCGGCAAGATCCGGCTGCACTTCGATCACGTCGGCGGCGGGCTCGCCTCCCGCGACGGCAAGCCGCTGAACTGGTTCGAGATCATGGGCGAGCAGACCGGCTACCTGCCGGCCAAGGCGGAGATCGACGGCGATACGGTCGTCGTCTCGTCCCCCGAGGTCAAGCGGGCGGTGGCCGTTCGGTTCGCCTGGCGTCAGGACGCCGCGCCGAACCTGATGAATAAGGAGGGCCTGCCGGTCTCCGCCTTTCGTGACGGCACGTTCCCGGCCGACGTGAACCTTGCGCGAGACATCCCGGAGGCCAAGGGCTACGTACCGGTTTGCACGCTGCTCATCCCCCACAGCGCAAACTACGCGACCCGCCCGCCCGAGTACGCGTGCGACAAGCGAGCCGAGATCAAGACGCCCTTCGATCGGATCGCCTACCTTCTGCAACTCAAGAAGAAGGGCGGGGCGCTCGAGCAGGTATTCGTCTCGATGGACGCCTTCACCAAGGACCCGGCCAAGATCGCCGTGCCGTGCGTCGCGTCGGGTGCGGTGTTTCAGCAGGGCGTCAACAACATGACGGTCGTCTCAAACGTCAAGGGCGTTCCGACGGGAAAGGCACTCGAGGGATGGATTGAGTTTTGGGCGAGTAACTACGGCCCTCAGAACGCGCGCAACGTTCCCGGCGCATCGTCCAAGGACTTCGACTTCGGCGACAGCGGCGGAACCGCCAAGGCGGGCTATGGCTCGATGCAGGTCCACTGCCCGAGCGCCAAGACCACGATCTTCGCCTACAACAAGTGGGGCGCCGGCGGGGTCAGCGATTTGGGCATCGGCAACCAGCCGGAGAAGAATCCCGACTGGACCTTTGCGGGCAACGCCAACCAGTACGTCCTGAGGCGACTGCAGGTCCTGGTGCGACCCGCCAAGTGACCGACCGCGTGTCCGCCAAGTCCAGTAGGGTGGGTCCTCTGGACCCGCCCTATCCGGTCGGCCACGAAGCCGAGCAGGGCGGCGCTCAACGTTCCCAACGTTCCGATGATCTGGTAGATGCAGATGTTGCGTTTCAGCCGTTCGGGCCTCGAAGCGGCGGCCACGTAGTGGGGATAGTACAGCCCGCCCAGTTCGCCGGCGCCGAAGAGCCCGAACGCGATGAGGTATGCGTAGCCGGGCACGACCATCGTCCAGAGGTTGGCGACGGCCGGCACGATGCCGGTGGCCACCGCCGGCGACCGGGCGCCATATCGGGCAAGCAGCAGACCCAGGAACACCCCCGCCAGCCCCTTGGCACCGAACCGAAACGCGGAGCACCACCCGGCCATCTCTTGGGGCTGCACCCCCAAGACGTCCTTGACGTTCAGAAGCGCGTTGTTCATCGCGCCCAACGCCATGTAGAAGAGCAGGTAGGCTGCGGCAAGGACGACCAGCGTCCGGCTCGCGAAGAAGCTCCGGAATCCTCCGACGAAGAACGCGCCAAACGCCTCGCGCTCGACCACTTCGCCCACCGAGGGGATCACAAATCGCCTTGCCACGACGGCGTTGACGAGCAGCAACACCGAGCCGGTCAAAAAGATGACGGCGAAGTCGTACGGATACGGCACGCGATCGAGGACGAACTGTGACCCAGCCGAACTTGCCACGGCGAAGAACGGCCCGATACCGAACGTGATGCTGAACGTCTTGCCGCGTTTGCCTTCCGTCGTACCCCGGATCACCGCCTCCTACATGAACACGCCGGCGGTTCCGTTGCAGGCCAGCAACACCGCGGCATGGAGAATCGTCGCGGCGATCCGAAGCCAGTTCGGGGTCGGACAGATCAAGACGATCGGAACGATCAGCCCCCCCACGGCCGAGAGCGCATACCCATACGACATGACCGGCTTGATCCACCGCGTGTAGGGAAACAGCCAGGCTGCCACCAGGGGGGCCAGCCCGAAGAAGGCTGCCATGGACGTCGGCAGATTGGCGACCATCTTGGACGCGCCGGCGCTGTGGCACAGGGCGGCGTGCATGAGACCGACGTAGCAGACCGGTGCGGTGAGATAGCTGATCGAGACGATCAGCGCGTAGCAGATGGCGTTCTGCGTCTGTTGACGGTTCGTGAGCGTCTCGGCCGGGTGAGGATGCGGCCTCTCTGCGGGGTATTCCACAAGCGCATCTCCCGATGCCTGGTCAGACACGAAGTCGTTTCCTCTCGCCCCAAGCTCGAGAACGCAGCCTTGCTTGGCCTCTTGGATACACCCTACATAGCGATGAGCGGGACCTGCAAGCGCTTGCGCGATGTGTGAACCTGCCCGCAGGGCTCCGGGGGCTTGATGGCCGAGCAGTCGAGCGGATATACAGGTTGGCCTCGTCTTCTTGGGAGGATTCGGCAATGCACGAGCAGAAGCTGGCTGACAGGAACTGGTTGCAGGTCTGGATCCGATGTGCCGTCGTCTCGGCCTCGGTCGTTCTTCTGACGGGCGGGCCGGCGACAGGGCCGGGTCCCCATGCGGCGCTGGGGGGTGAAGTCCTTTACAACGGGATCTGCCTGCCCTCGAACTGGCCCCCGAAGATCCGGCACTTTAGTCGCGAGCCCATGCCCGTTCCCTACCTGTTGTCTCTTCCTCAGGTGGTCCCCATCGACATAGGGCGCCAGTTGTTCGTGGATGACTTCCTGATCGAGCGGACGACGCTGAAGCGCAGCTACCACAAAGCCGCCGTCCACCCGGCCAGCCCCGTTCTGGTTCCCGACAAGCCCTGGGAGAAGACCAAGGCGAACACGCATCGGCCCTTCGAGGACCCGCCCGTGGCCATGCCCTTCAGCGACGGCGTCTGGTACGACCCGAAGGACCAGTCCTTCAAGATGTGGTACATGGCCGGGTACGGCATTTCGTGCACCTGCTACGCGACGTCCAAGGACGGCCTGCACTGGACCAAGCCGTCGCTCGACGTCGTGCCGAACACCAACATTGTCCAGAAGGGCACGCGGGATTCGGCCGTGGTCTGGCTCGACCACGGCGCGAAGGATCCCCAGCGCCGATTCAAGCTCGTCCGCCGAAACAACAAGGGCGGCAAGTTCGCAATCCACTTTTCCGCGGATGGGATTCACTGGACTGAGCGAATCGCGTGGACCGGCAGCGCGCAGGACCGATCGACGTTTTTCTACAACCCCTTCCGAGACGTGTGGGTCTTCAGCCTGAAGAGCGGCGGCTACTATCCAGCCATTGAGACCGTCGACAGCGAGTTCAGGCAGCCGGACGGCGAGTCCGACTACCTCCCGCTCGTCCGGCACCGTCGTTACGTCGAGGGCCGGGACTTCCTGAAGGCTGCACAGTCCTGGCCCCACACCGGCGGCTGGCAAGAGTGCTCGCCCAAGTCGGTGCCGAACGTTCCGGGGATGTGGACGCGTGCCGACCGTCTGGACCTGGCCCGCCCGGACACGAACAACACCCAACCCCAGCTCTACAACCTCGACGCGGTCGCCTACGAGTCGGTCATGCTGGGGCTCTTCTGTATCTGGCGGGGCAGGACGAAGGACTACGGCCGCCGCGACAAGATCAACGAGGTCTGTGTGGGGTTCAGTCGCGACGGCTTCCACTGGCATCGGTCGATGCGCGAGGCCTTTGTTGGCGTCTCGGAGAATCCGCGCGACTGGAACTACAGCAACGTCCAGTCGGTCGGCGGGGGGTGTCTCGTCGTCGGCGACAAGCTCTACTTCTACGTCGGCGGGCGCAACACGCGCGACACCAACAGGTGCAAGGGCGAGGACGCGAAGGGGGCCCACTGTAATGCCGGCCTGGCCGTCCTCCGCCGAGACGGCTTCGCCTCCATGGACGCGGGCGCCGCCGAGGGTACGTTAACGACCCGTCCGCTGCGCTTCGCCGGCAGGCACCTCTTCGTGAACGTCGACGCGCCGCAAGGCGAGCTTCGCGCAGAAGTGCTCCGCCCTTCGGGCGGCGTGATCGGGCCGTTCTCTCGCAGCAACTGCGTCCCGGTGAAGACCGACAGGACCCTCCAGCAGGTCAGTTGGAAGGGCGCGGACGACCTGTCCAAGCTGGCCGGAACGCCGGTCCGATTCCGGTTCTACCTGACCAACGGTCGGCTCTACGCGTTCTGGGTCAGTGCGGATCGAAACGGCGCAAGCAACGGCTACGTGGCCGCAGGGGGACCCGGGTTCACCGGACCCACCGACACGGTCGGCGCTCAGGCGCTGAGATGAAACGTCCAGGTGGGTGTCCGGTCTAGCTGCCGCGCTCGAGGACAAGCTGTCGCAGCTCCCACGCGATGCCCTTCTCATCGGGTGTCTCGGTAGGCACAAGGCCTCGTTTCCAGTAGTCTCCTGTGCATACCCGTGCTGACACCTGTCTGCCGCCGAAGGGACGAGGCAGGCCGTGTATCCCAGCAGCAGGAAGTGACCCGCGGGACGTAGACCGAAATGCGCGCGATGCTTGCAGCCATGCTGGTTCTGGGGGGCCTGCCGGCCTGGGCGGGGACTGGGATTGATCCAGCCACGTCCTTCATCGATAGCGTCACGTTCGGAAGGGCAGATTCCGAGCAATCCCATGGTTTTGCGGAAGCGAATACGCTCGTGGCCACCGGCGGGCTGGGCACGCCGTGCCGCCGGATTGGCCCTCACGGCCACCTGACGTTCGTCCTCGAGTGTCGTCCTGGCGAGCAGAACTACCTCACCGTCAAGCTGTGGGGATCCGATACCGGCCGGTCGCAACTGTATCTCTATAGGAACGACGAGCGCCTCGGCGGCTACCAACAGGATTGGCCGGAGCTGGACCTGCTGACGGCCGAACCGTTCTTCCCTGGACGGTTCTGCTACACCACCTACATGATCCCGCTCGAATGGACCCGCCAGAAGCGGACCGTATCGATCTGCATCGGATCGGCGGGACGGCCCACCCCCTATTCGCCGGCCACGAAGGAGGCTCGACAAGAGGACCTTTCGCGCGGGGTCTACCGGGCATGCATCGGCGTGGATCCGTTCTTCGTGCCGGGCGCGGACGACAAGCAGGGCCGCCCGCCGCTGCCCGCAGAGCCGCGCAGCCATCCGACCGGGCTCTGTCAGATCGAGTACCTGTATCGCCAACTCGATCTGGCCGTCGACCGAATGCTGACCTGGCAGTACTACGGGCCTGAATGGGACCGCTGGGTGAGCCAGGGGAAAGCGCCCGGCGTCATGACCGGCAGCATCAACATCCGCGGTGCCAAGGACGCCCAATGGACGCGCAAGCAATGGAAGGACGTGTCGGTCCGAAGGGGCGGAATCCATGTTCGATGCCAGCTCGTGCCCGAGATCTACGCGCGAGCCTACCACGCGAAGTGGTCCAGGCATTTCCACGATGGGCAGCTCGTCGGCCGTGTGATCAAGGCCCTGGACTTCTACCGGATCGCCCAGGGGAGCGACGGCGGATTCGTGGAGATCGAGGACAGGCGGCAGCCGGGCTGGATCGGCGGCCCGGACCGCAAGCCGGGCAATGGCTGTCTCATGGGGTTCGGCATGATGGGGCTGCCGGCGGCGTTCCTGCTTTTGGAAAAGGAGATCGCCTCGGGCAGCTTACTCAAGCAGACGATCGACGATGACGACAACGTTGAGACCTCAGAGGTCCCGCGGGGCCAAGCCTACGCCGATCTGTTCGTCGGGATGCGGGATTACCTCGTCAGCTCCAGGGGGCGTGGCCACGCGCCCAACCAGGACATGGCGGACATCCTTGCCGCATCCCTGTGTGATCGCTGCCTTCGGCGTCTCAGGCCGGCGCAGGCGTGGTCCGATCAAGACCTGAAGCGATACGTTGACGCGGCGTGCGGTTTGGACAAGGACATCTACGGCGGGTACTGGATCAGTCGAAAGGGCCTGTCCCTCGAGCCGCATGGCAGCTCGAATGGCGGTTACTGTGGAAACTACGGGCCCTCGGTCATCGATCCGCTGTTCCGCTTGGCGACGCTGACCCGCGACGACCGAATCGGTGACCGCGCCTCTCAGGCCGCTCACGCCCTGGCGAAGTTCCTCTACCCCTCCCTCGATGCCGAAGGCCGTCCGTGCATCCGGCTGGAGGGCGTGATCACATGGCGGAACAACTTCACGCCCGGCCGCATTGCCTATGGCGGCAATCCCCATGCCGCCGTGACCATGGAGGATCCGCTCTGCCTACGCCAGATCCAACTGACAGCCGCACACGGAGGCTACTTCCGCGTCAAGCTGGACCAATACTGGGTTCATCTGCAGTCGACGACGGTCAACTTACTGCAGCACGTCGACCAGATCGAGCAGGCCCTCGCATTGCCCCCGACGGAGCGGCGGCTGCCCTTTGAGGACGGTCAACCGGACTTCGCCTGGGCGGACGAGCAAGCGGGCGCCGTGGTCGTCAAGCACGGCGACGAACGCCTGGTCATGTCGCTCAACTGGCGTCACGGATTCAAGACCCGCGAACGGGCGCCGGCAAACGCCGTCGCCAACGACATCGCGCGCGTCCACCACCGAACGCCCAAGATCGCGCGGATCGCCAACGTTCGCATGGAGACGGTCGGTGGGATCGGCGGCCTGTACGTCTGTCGCTACGGGAACTACCTGACGGTCATGAACGCCTCAGCCCGGCCGCGACGGTTCGAGCTCGGCGAGTGGGCCAACCGACCGGTGTCGGAGCTGATCCGCAGGAAACGCTACACCGCCGCGACAATCCAAGTGCCCGCCATGGATACGGTCGTGCTACGCGGCAGCGTCAGATGACATCATCTTCGCGGCTAGGCAGGGCGGATCCCCGGGACCTGGATTGAACCGATCCTCGGCGGGCAGTATGATTCCGGGGCGGGCCCGGTTCCTTGGCCGGGTCCTTCGAACCCCTCCGCGAACGGAGTCGCCTGCCCATGTCAGACATCCAGTTCGTGCACCTTCACTGTCACACCCACTACTCGCTGTTGGACGGGGCCAATCACATCGGGGCGCTGGTCGACCGGGCCAAAGCGCTGGGCATGGACAGCCTGGCCATGACCGACCACGGCAACTTGTTCGGCACCGTGGAGTTCTACACCAAAGCGCGGGCGGCGGGGGTCAAGCCGATCCTGGGGTGCGAGCTGTATCTCGCGCCCGGCGACCGTCGCGACCGGTCGGGCAAACCGGGGTCGACGGCGACGCACCTGGTCGTGCTGGCGAGCGACAACACCGGATACCGGAACCTGATTCAACTCGTGACCCAGGCCTACCTCGACGGGTTCTATTACAACCCGCGGATCGACTGGGAGCTCCTCGAGGAGCACAACGAAGGGCTGATCGCCCTGAGCGGGCATTTGGGGTCGGACCTGGCGACGCACCTGACCAACGGCAACGAGGCCGCGGCCGAAGGAGCCGCCGACTGGTACCGGCGTGTCTTCGGCCCCGAACGCTTCTACGTCGAGCTGCAGCGCCACGGGCAGGCGGCGCAGGATCCGCTCAACGCGCAGCTGATCGAGCTGGCCGATCGGCAGGGCCTGGGACTGGTGGCCACCAACGACGTGCACTACCTGACCCGTGCAGACGCCTTCGCCCAAGAGGTCCTGGTGTGCATCAACACCGGCAAGACGCTCGAGGACGAGAACTCCCTCAAGCACGAGACGGACGAGCTGTTCCTCAAGAGTCCGGCCGAGATGGCCGAGCTGTTCGCCGACCGCCCCGACGCCATCGAGAACACCGTTCGGATCGCCGAGCGCTGCAACGTCGAGCTCGACTTCGACTCCCGCCACGCCCCCGTCTATGTGCCGCCGGACGGCAAGACGGACGACGAGTATCTCCAGGAGCTGGTCTACCAGCACGCGGCCGAGAAGTACGGTGAGATCACCCCCGAGATCCGCGAGCGGATCGACTACGAGCTGGGCGTCATCGCGTCGAAGGGATTCAGCAGCTACATGCTGATCAACTGGGACTTCGTGAACTGGGCGCGGTCCCGAGGCATCCCCTGTGGGGCGCGGGGCAGCGGGTGCAGCGCGGTGATCGGCTATTGCCTGGGGCTCAGCGCGCCGGACCCGATCCGGTACGGGCTGTACTTCGAACGGTTCATGGATCCCGATCGCGACGAGATGCCCGACATCGACATGGACATTTGCCAGCACGGCCGGGCCGAGGTCATCGAGTACGTCCGGCAGAAGTACGGGCACGTCGCGCAAATTACGACGTTCGGGACGCTGAAGGCGCGGGCCGCCATCCGGGACGTCTGCCGGGTGATGGGCGTGCCGCTCGCCGACGCGGACCTGCTGGCCAAGCTGATCCCGAACGAACTGAAGATGACGATTGCCAAGGCCCTTGCCCAGGACCCCGAGCTCAGGAAGCTCTACGACGAAAACGAGCAGTACAAGCAGGTCATCGACATCGCCCAGAAGCTGGAAGGCATGGCCCGCCATGCGTCGGTGCACGCGGCGGGCGTGGTCGTCGCCGACCAGCCGCTGACCGACTTCCTGCCGCTGTACAAACCCCCCGACGCCGAGCACCCGATCACGCAGTTCGACGGCGATGCGGTCGATCGGGTCGGGCTGCTGAAGATGGATTTCCTGGGCCTGCGGACGCTGACGATCCTGGAACGGGCCCGGACGTTGGCCGAACGACGCGCGGACAAGCCGGTGGACTTAGAGCACCTCGACCTGACCGACCAACGGGTCTATCAGCTCTTCGCACGGGGCGAGACGAAGGGCGTCTTCCAGTTTGAATCGGACCCGATGCGCGACGTGCTGATGAAGATGAGGCCCAACCGCATCGAGGACCTGATCGCCGCCAACGCCCTGTATCGTCCCGGCCCGATGGTCAACATCGATGCCTACATCGCCCGAAAGCACGGCGAGCGGTGGTCGACCCCGCACCCGGCCATGACCGAGGTCTTGGACGAGACGTTCGGCATCATGGTCTACCAGGAGCAGGTCTCGCGGCTGGTCAACCGACTGGGGGGCATCGAGCTGAAGCGGGCCTTCCGCCTGGCCAAGGCGATCAGCAAGAAGAAGACCAAGATGATCGTCGCCGAGCGTCAGCCCTTCATCGAGGGGGCGGTCGCCAACGGCGTGGATCAGCAGACGGCCGAGCAGATCTTCGACGACATCCTGCGCTTCGGCGGGTACGCGTTCAACAAGTCGCACTCCACCGGGTACGCGCTGGTGGCGTTCCAGACGGCGTACATGAAGGTCTATTGGCCGGTCGAGTTCATGGCCGCCCTGCTGACCTATGAAATCCCGGCCGCCAAGCCCGAGGACCGCGGGCTGTACATCGACGAGTGCCGCCGGATGGGCATCGCGATCCGGCCCCCGGACGTCAATCAGTCCGAGGCGGACTTCACGGTGGTCTATGAGGATTCGGGCACCGCCGGCAAACAAGCCGGCCGGGGGTACATCCGGTTCGGGCTGGCGGGGATCAAGGGCGTGGGCGAATCGGCCGTCCACGCGATCCTCGACGCTCGCCACGAGGGCGGGCCGTTCGCCGACCTGTTCGACTTCTGCGATCGGGTCGACAGTCAGAAGGTCAACCGCGCGGTGACCGAGGCGCTGATCAAGGCCGGCGCCTTCGACGGCACGGGCGCGATGCGCAAGGCCCTGGTCGAGGTGCTCGACAGCGCCATCCAGGCGGGCGCCGACGCCCAGCGCGATCGCCGCGACGGGCAGATGACCATGTTCGCCTCGTTCGAGGAGGGCCAGGATCGGTCCGCCCCCGCGGTCGTCATCGGCGACAGTGAGTGGGCAGAGTCCGAGATGCTCGCCCACGAGAAGGAGGTCCTGGGCTTCTACGTCACCAGCCATCCGCTCGCCCATCAGGCCGAGTTGTTGGATCGGTTCGCGACCGCCGACGTGGTCGATTTGCGGCAACCGGCGTTCGTGGACGGGACCGACGTCATCCTCGGCGGCATGATCACGAAGATCCGGACCGTCCTGACCAAGGGCGGTCGGCGGCCCGGGTCGAAGATGGGCATCGTGACGCTGGAGGACCTGTCCGGCAGCATCGAGGTCGTGCTCTTCCCCGACGACCTGGCCAAGTACCGACCGCTGATCGCAGCCGACCGTCTGGCCTTCTTCCGCGGTCAGGTCGATCGCCGCCGCGAAGATCCGGGCCTCCGCGTCAGCGAGGTGATTCCCATCGAGGAGGCGACGACGCGGCTGGCCCAGTGCGTGATCGTCAAACTGCACTGCGCGGGCACCGAGGAGCGGATGCTCGAGCAGGTCCATGCCATCTGCCGGAAGCACAAGGGCGAGACCCCGCTTTATCTGCAACTGACCACGCCTGGGGGCGTACAGGTGTTGGTCCGCAGCAAGGCACCCACCGGCGTCAGGCCCGAAGAGCCGTTGACACAGGACGTGGCTGCGCTGCTCGGCGACGACCACCTGGTGATCGTCGGCCCGCCGCGTCGCGTGGCCCGGCGACGCGTCCCGCCCCCGGTCGAGGCCGACCAGGAGCCCGGAGAGACCCCCTCGGTATTCGCCGGAGCCGACGCATGACCTCAGGACCGATTTCGATGGCTGTGTGCGAACCCGCGCCACCGTGGCACGGGCGTCCCGCCCGTGATTCCTCATGGGCAAGATGCCCATGCCACGTCTGCCGCCAATCCCCGGCGCCCAATCACGCACGGTCATCTATGGGGAGACCGCAATAATGACGGACGTGCCCACCCGCGAGCCGGAACCGCATTACCAGCCGCATCCCGACGACCCGCCCTGGCTGGTCGCAAGCGTTCGGCTGCACGGCCACCTCGGTCCGTGGGCGGTGTTGGGGGCGCGCGTCGGCCAGGCCGCCCTGGCGGATCTGGACTGCAAGGGGTACTTCGACATCCGAATCGAGGTCTCCGGCCCGATCGCCAAGCCGCCGCCCCGCTGCATCGTCGACGGCCTGCAGTTCGCCACCGGCGCGACGTTGGGCAAGGGCAACATCGACGTGGCCCTGGCCGAGACGTTCGAGATCCGCGCCACCAACACCAAGACCGACCAAAGGGTTCGCTATCAACTTACCGAGCAGGTCCTGGCGGACATCAGCGACCTGTCGGGCCACGACAAGGTCGAAGCGCTGGCCCGCAGCGTCGCCACCCGTCCCTTCGACCACATCGCCATTCGCTCCGCCTAATCCTCAGCGCGGGGACGCTGGGCACACGGGGCTCCGTCCCAGCCGAGTCAGTGCCTGCGACGACTAGGTTCGATTGGGGAATACAAGGTCCGGCAAGTGAAGCAAGTCCCTGATCGAGAGTGTGTGTCTGGTATCTGGTCCGTCAAGCAAGATCACATGCCTGGTTCGAGGAAGCAGTCAGGGCCAAGTGTCGCCCGCGCTCACGTGGAACGTGAGGCAATGGCCAACCCGAACAAGCGAACGCACTTTGGGACCGTGTGTTTGCGGCTGGGTCTCGTACCCCCTGAGGTCGTGACGCCGGACCTGCTTCGAGGAGTGGATGATCACTCAACATAACCTTCGAAACAAGAAGACGATTCCCCCGTCGGAGACGTGAGACGGATACGCGAACAGCTCAGCGAGCGTTTCGGGAATGACGTCCGGCAGTTGGACGAGTACGCCCGTCGTGTGGGAGAACGAGCAGGAGGTAATCTTGGCTGCCAGGTCGTCCGCAAGACGAGCGATCCGGCAGCGTCCGCCGCCGACCCCCGGTCGGGGAAGGGCACTTCAAGCGAAGACCACGCGTAGTTCGCACAGAGGCCATACCTGTACGATTCGGGTTGACGGCAGCGGGCCATCGCTCCAGTTGGTCTTGGCACGACAAGTTCTGTGGGTCGGGCCCGCACCAGCTGATTCGGCCTTGCCTGGTCCACTCCCTTACGGTCGCGGCTCCGATGGGAGGGTCGCTCGGCTCAGCTGATCGCCTCGCTCATCTTGCCGGACATGCGTTTGGCGCTTTTGACCAAGGTGTTCAGGAAGGCGGATCGCAGGGGTTTGACGGCCATGGCGGCCTTGAAGGGGGGGGACTTCTCCAACACCCAGATCATGCGGGCTAAGGCGCGGTGGCTGAGACGCTCGGGCGTGTCGAAGATCAGGTTGGCCAGCTTACCCCGCTCGATCGCCATCATCACCCGCTGGTCGAAGACCGTCTCCGGCGTGATGACCCGCTGAGCACGAGGCGCCATGCGGATCGCGTCGAACTCGCAGGCCGAATAGCACACGCCACACCCCAGACACGTCGTCTCGTCACGGACCGCCCATTTGCGCTTCTTCTTGCGTCCGGACGCCGCGGCCTCCTCGCCCTTGTCTGGAGCGGCGGCGTCAACACCGGCCTGAGGCGCCGGCTCGCCGTCATCCGGCGACGCGGCCTGGGCTTCCTGTTCTATGTGGATCGCGTCGACGGGGCAGGCCTTGGCGCACTTGCCACAGCCTGTGCACTTGGACAGGTCGACCTCCATGATCCAGTTGGAGCTGACGATGGCGTTGCGGATGCCGAAGTCGCGGATCCCCTGCATCATCCCGCAGCAGCAGCCGCAGCAGTTGCAGATGTAGGTCATCTTGCGCTGGACGTTGTCGCCCGTCTGGGCCAGGCCGGCCTCCTTGCTCTGCTCCAGGACGCGCATCCCCTCGCTGTTGCTGATCTCTCTGGCGATGCCGTTCCGGATCATCGACGTCGCGCCGTAGTTGAGCGTCATGCAGACCTCGACAGGCCTGTCGCAGGCCTTGCCCAGGTGGCTCGCCTTGTGCCGACACGCGCAGAGCGACACGCCCACCGCCGACGCCGACTTGACGATCTGGCTGGCCCGCTCCCAGTCCAGGATCTCGGTGTAGTCGTCGTCAGGAAGGGCCTCCTCGTGGATGAGCGACCGGCCGATCTGCGTCTGGCCCTGGAAAATCGAGTGCGCGAACCGGCCGTCGCCGCCCATGTACTCTTCGAACAGCCTCGCCAGCTCGGCCATCGGCAGGTCGTCCCGCGCCCGCATGAACGTGAACTCGAAGAACCCGATCACCACCGGCGCGAGGAAGACCAGACGACGCCCGCCGTACTCCATGTCGACCACCAGCCCACGTTGGCCCATCTCGGTCATCTTGTCGCCCAGCTCGTCTTGGGGGATGCCGGTCTTGCGCGACAAGGCCCCCAGCGAAATGGGCTGGTCGGGGATTCGACGCGCGAGTTGCGCCTCCTCCGCCGTGAACAGCAGCTCGAGGATCTTGATGAACGTCGGCGACGCCGGCGCGCCGGTCAGCGTCCGGTCCAGCCGCCGCTGCAGCAGGTGGTACTCACGATCCGCGTTGACGATGTGACCCACGGTATCCTCCGCATGAAATCGGGCGGCTCGCCGTGCATGCGTTTGGGCTCAATCCGCCTCCTCGACCGGTTGGTCGGGGTGGGCGGCGTTGCAGTTCCAGCAGAGCTCGAATCCGCCCGGCACGGTCTCGTTGCAGTTCGGGCAGACCCATTCGTCCATCGCGTGGACGGCCGGCGGCTCGGCGGCCTCCGCGAACGCGTACAGCGCGTCGAAGAAGAACTCTCTCGGCACGCGGAGCGCCGCGGAGACGAACGGGATCCTCCCGCCGTAGATCTCCCGCAGCCGGGCGTTGTCAATAAGGTAAGGGATTTGGGCGCCGTAGAGAATGCTCTTGGCCAACCCGCGGACCGTCGCCGGCACGAAGTCGGTGACGTCCACCCAGTCGTCGTCATCGATCAACGCGAACAGATCGAACGGCTCGCCGCAGCTCGGGCAGACGTCCCTCGGCGCACCGGTGAGCGGCTCGTCGCAGGCCGCACACGACAGGCCGAGCTCCGGCAGCGGACGCTCCTCGCCCGTGAAGGTCGGGTCCCGTCGCCGGACGTGGGAATCCGTCGGATCCCCCAATCGCATCAGGTCCACCGCCCCGAAGGGGCTGCGGTCCTCGAGCATCTCGCGGACCGAGAAGAGGGTCCCACACTCGGGACACCGGTCCCCCGTCAGGCCCGTCAACGCGTAGTCGCACTCGGGACAGAACAGGTCGATGTCGGGAATCGGTCGGTGCGCGCCCAGCACCTGCCGGATGTTGTACGGCTCGCCACAGGCCGTACACCGGTGTTGTTGTGCCCCCGCCAACGGCGCGTCGCAGTGCGGACAGCGCAGGCCCCAGTCGGGAACGGGCAACTCCTCGACGTCACTCATGACGCCATTGTACCGTCGGCGTCCCCTCGGGCCGACCCCGCCGGGTTGCTCCCGGTGGGATCACTTCTTGCGGGCGCGTTCCAGGTTGTCCCTAAAGACGCTCACGTCAGTCCGCCAGGGATTCCCGAGATTGCCCGCCCGATACCACTTGCCGCCAAGATAGGCGAACGCGTGCGTATCCTCGCGGATCATGCTTCCGGGGCGGCTGAAGAACACGGGATGAAGGTACCCCTCTTCCGGCTTCTCGGGCCACGGCGGGCTACTAAGGAAGGTCAGCCGATCGACGAACGAGCGCCGTAGGCCTGCCCAGTCCTTCTTCTCGAGGGCCTTGGACCTCCGCTTCACTTCCTCGGGGCCCCCAATCCGGAGGTAGGCAGATGTGCCCCCGTAGAGGTCCCGGTCCTGCCTGACGATGCCGGAGCACCAGGTCAACATGCATCGAACCGGGGTGCTCTGATCCCGATACTCCAGGCCGGCGAGGATCTTCGCCATCCCCTTTCGGTATTCCTCGGCCGACGCCACGTCGTGGGCGCTCCGCAGCCCGCGATAGTGGGGCGGCAGATCGGCCAGCGTCGTCCCGTCCCGGTCCGGCCAGAGGAACGCCACGAAGCACGCCCCGTCCCCTGCCTTGCCGGTGTAGTTCCTCATCGTCACGGCTGTCCGGCCATCGACCGCGTCGACCACGACGGGCGGCCGCGACGTATCGACAAGGATGGCCGACGTGGGCAGGATGAACCGGTAGTAGTTCAGGAAGTTGGGCGTGCCGTTCGAGCACGAGACGTACCAGAGCTTCCCGTCCTGCCACATCGTCTTCCAACCCTTGTCTGACGGCTTCCAACCGGCGACGCAGATGCCCTTGAGCTTCTCCCCGGGGGGCACGGGCTTGGGGAAGTGAATGGTGTAGTATCCCATTGTCCGACTCAGCTTCTTGAAGTCGAACCGAAGCTCCTGGCCGTTCATGTTGTAATACTTCGGGTTCGTGAAGATCCCGGTCGGTCCGAGCCGGATCGTGCTCTTCGGCTCCGAGCTTCGGTTCGCGCCCTCCGCCAGGTTGGCGGTCCGCCACATCTTGTCGTCGTCGACGCTGTGAATCTGCACGCCGGCGCCTCGGAGCGGGACCCGTCTGGCCTTCGTTTCAGCCGCAAGCCATTGGTCCATCAGGATGAGGTCCTTGACCAGAGGATCGTCGACGGTCAGCTTCGGCGGCTGCCCGGCGGCCAAGATGGCCTTCTGGCCCGGGGCGACCGCAACGGCGTCCTTGCCCGTCTGCGCCCGGACCTTGCCCCGCTTGACCGTGACCTCGGTCCGCTGTTCGGCGAAGGCCGCTGAAGCCAGGAACGTCCCCACAAACACCGCGCGCAGGATCATTGTGTTGCCGTTCATTGCCGTTTCTCCTCATCTGTCTACCTGACGGATACGTCGAATTCGGTTCCGAGGGCCTCGATCCGCCCTTGCGGCGTCACGACGAAGAAGGGCGGATGCGGGCCGTTCAAGGCTGCGGTCATCGTTCCATCATCCAGGCCGAGCTCGACCCGGTCGCCATACGACCGAAGCGAGAGCGTGCCATTCGCGTCGAGCGTGACCGTGGCGTCGTCGCCGAGCGACAGGGTCATCGCCGATCCGGCTGAGGCGCGGTACACGTCTCCCAGGTACAGCTTCGACGCGCCTGTCAGCTCCTCCCACACGCTCGATCCGCGATGCTTGACGAGCACCGTCCCGTTCACGTCGGCCACCTGTATCGGCACCGGGGCGCCGCGATCTGCGGCAGAACTCGCGGGAGGCGCATCTTGGCCGATCCCGTAGCCCAGCAGGACGCCCAGCGCGAGCAGCACGCACGCGGCGACCGGCATCCGCCACCGGAGGATCTTCGGGCGGTCCGCAGCGTTTCGATCTGGCGCGGCCGTCGGACGAGCGGGCAGCTCGGTCAGGATGGCGTCTCGCGCCTCCGCGGCCGGCGTCTGGGCACGCAGCGCCTCGGTCACCAAACCACGAAGGGGTTCGAGCGCATCGAGCGCCTCGCGGCACGCCGGACAGGCCGCCGCGTGTGCTTCCAGCGCAGCCAGCTCGGCCTCCTCGATCTGCCCGTCGCGGACCTTCTCGATCAGCGTTTGGTAGTCTCGACAACTCATGACTCGTGCACTTCCTCACGGATCAGGGCCAGGTCCTTCCGCAGCCGCTCGCAGGCCCGGTGCACCCACACCCGCACCGTCCCCGGGCGCTTGCCCAACTGATGGGCGATCTCTGCCGTCGAGAGGCCCGTGACGAACCTCATGATCACGACGGTCTGGAAGTTGTCCGGCAGGCGTCGGATCGCATCGACGACGCGCCGGCGGTTTTCAGGCGTCATCCCCGGGTTCGCGGTGACGGCCGCAAGCGCCGGCGATTCGGGTTCCGGGACCTGCGCGATCGCCAGCGGGGTCCTGCTCCGGTGCCTGCGAACGTGATTCATGCTCTTCTTCGCGACGATCCTGCCCAGCCACCCGGCGAAGCGAGACGGATCGCGGAGCGCGGGCAGGCTCAGATAGGCCTGGACGAACCCCTCTTGGGCGAGGTCCTCGGCCCGCGCGGCATCCCCGGTCTTGGACAGGGCGACGGCGACGGCCATGGACCAGTACCGATCGACCAGCGCACCGAAACTGGCCTTGTCACCGTCCAGGGCGCGGGCGACGAAGTCCGCGTCGCTGCCAGTCTTCGAGGGACCCTCACCAATCATCCACGTTCCCAGCAAACCGATCCACCGGGGACCTATCCTACAGAGGGCAGACGCGCGGCGTGCGTTACAGGAAAAACGTGGGATTTCGTCAGGAGACGCAGACGCCCGCGGCGATCCGACCCGTCAGCAGCTTGCGGACAGCCGCAAGCGAACGCAACCCCAGGCGGGTATAATCAGGTCACCGCATCACCAACGAAACCGGAGCACATCGACATGATCGAAGCCATGCTCACCGACGACCGGAAGCAACTCCGCAACGAGGTCCGCGCCATGGTCAAGGCCGTTCCCCGTCAGCTCATCCTGGACATGGACGCCGACGAGGTCACGTACCCCCGGCAGTTCCTGGAGGGTGCAGCCGACCGGAAGCTGCTGGGCCTGCGGTTCTCGCCGGAATACGGCGGGCGGGGCCTGACCTGGCAGGACGAGATCATCGCGCTGGAGGAGGGCGGGGCCCTGCCGCTGGCGCTGGGCTGCCTGTACTCGCTGGTGAGCATCTGTGGGGAGGCGTTGCACGCGTTCGGCAGCGAGGACCAGAAACGCAGGTACCTGGCGCCCACGATCCAGGCCAAGCTGACCTGTGCCGAGGCGCTGACCGAGCCCCGCGGCGGGTCGGACTTCTTCGGCGCCACCACCGTCGCCCGCAAAGACGGCGACCACTACGTCCTGAACGGCCAGAAACGTTTCGTCGTCGGGGCGGAGGGCGCCGACTACTTCCTCGTCTACGCCAAGACCGACCCCGACGCCCCCAGCCGCCACTCGCTGAGCATGTTTATCGTGGACAAGGCGATGGGCGTGGAGGTGAAGCACCTCTACGGCCTGCTGGGCACGCGGGGCGGCGGGGCGGGCCGGACCCTCTTCCGCGATGTCCGGGTGCCGGCTGAGAATCTCGTGGGCAGCGAAGGCCAGGGCGGCGAGATCTTCTATAAGATGATGATCCCCGAGCGGATGACCAGCGCGGCCGGCATCCTGGGAACGGCGCGGTCAGCGCTGGAGATCGCCGCGCGATACAGCAACCGTCGCAAGGCCTTCGGCCAGCGCATCCGCGACTTCCAGGCCGTCAGCTTCAAGGTCGCCGACAGCGTCACCAAGCTCGACGCCGCCTGCGCTCTGGTGCACGCCACGGCCCGGACCATCGACGGCAAACTCGACGCGGGCCTGGCGCGGCGGATGGTCTCGGAGTCCAAGAAGTACGCCACGCAGGTCGCCTGGGAGATCATCAACGACGCCATGCAGATCCTCGGCGGCATCGGGTACACGAACGTCTATCCCATCGAGCGAATGCTCCGCGATACCCGCCTGGCGATGATCTGGACGGGCACCAACGAGGTCATGGACCTCATCATCCAGCACGAGTACTACCGCGATCTGTTGTCCCGCGGCGACGAGACGCGCGACGTCGAAGCCGACGCCCTCGAGGCCAACGAGGTCGACGAGAAGGTCTACGAATAGAACGCGCCCCCCGCAACGGGTGACGGTTGGCGCGGGTGCCCCATCCTTGCCGTGCGGGCGGCGGCAGCCGCTCGCAGGGCAAGGGTGGGGGACGGATCGCCTCGGATTCGAGTCCATCTGTGGTGCAATCCGTCCCCCACCCTCCAATCCGCTTCGGCTCTCGCCGAATCGCACTGGAGGATGGGGCACCCGAGCGCCGCCGATCACGGCGGAGGTCGGGACCCGGACGTTGCCAGCGCCGGAGAACCGCGCGATGATCGCACACTTCGCACATCTGGTCTTCCTGTGCTTGTGGGGTGGCTTCGTCCTGGCCGAGAGCGTCATGGAGCTCGCCTCGAAAGACGACGCGACCAGACGATACACCGCCCGGATGCACTACTGGATGGACCTGCTGATCGAGCTGCCCCTGGTCGCCGGCGTGGTGGTCACGGGGATCATCCTCGTGGTCGGCGCTTGGCCGCTGTCGGGCTTGCACGTCGTCAAGATCGGCGCCGCCCTGATCCCCGTCGTGGTCAATCTGTGCTGCATCAGGACGGTCGTGCGTCGCTATGGCCATCGCGACGATCCGGACGCGGTCCAACGACACACCCGACAGGTGGGGGTCTGGGCATTCATCGGCATGCCGTTCGCCGCGGTGGCGGCGGTCCTCGGCCTGGTCTACTTCAGCAGGTGATCAGCGGCGAGGTCGCTTGCCCCCCCGAGCCAGTCACATATAGTCTCGCAGGTGCATCGCACATACGCGTCCGTTCGGGCCGGTGGAGGCATTGGCATGCGATCTTGTGTGGCGTTGGGTGTCCTGGCGGCAACGTCGGCAGCGATGGGGCAATCGGGCATGGGCATCAAGGACATCACGTGGCGGCTCGGCGCGCCGTTTCCCGAGTTGCGGAAGGGGTGTTCTCTGGGGGTGTTCGAGGGCAAGGCGATCTCGGCCGGCGGCATGAGACACCCATGGTGCGAGTCGACGACGACGTATCAGTACGACGCCCACGCCGACAAATGGATCGCCCTGCCGAGCCTGCCCAGGGGTCGCGTCTACATGGATGGCGTCTGGCTGCCCGACGCGTTCTACGTCGTCGGCGGGCGGCGCGAGGGCCGGACGCTGACCGAGCTGACCCGATTGAGCCGCACGGGCGGACGGCTGGGATGGGTCGAGCTGAAGCCGATGTCCGACGATCGCGGCTGGGCGGCCATGGACGTCTGGCGGACGCGGATCATCGTCGCGGGCGGGAACAGCCTTCGGAAAGGCCAGCCCGCCTTCAACGAGAAGAGCACGTGTAGGGCCGTCGAGATCCTCGACACGGTCCGACCCGAGGCCGGCTGGTCCAAGCTGCCGGACATCCCGGGGCATTCCCGCGGGTGGGTGGCCGGCGCGATCGTGGGCGACGCCTTCTACCTGTTCGGCGGTTTGCACTTCACCATCGTCGACGGGAAGCGGCAGAACCACCGGCTCCGCGAGACGCTCCGACTGGACCTCAAGACACGGAAATGGGCGCGGCGCGCCGACCTGCCCTACGCCCTCAGCGGCCACGACGCCGTGTCCTACCAGGACCGCTACGTGATCCTCGTGGGCGGCGCGCCAGATTGGTCGGCGGATCAGGACAAGGCGTACGGTCGCGTGCCCAACGAGTACGCCAACCGCGTCCTCGTGTATGACGCACAGCGTGACGCGTACCAGATGCTGCCGTCGCCGATGCCGCACGGGACGAACGACATCCGTGTGACCCGGATCGGACAGACCCTCTACGCGCTCGGCGGCGAGAACGTCGAGAAGGCCACGTCCAACACGACCAACTTCCTGCGGGTCGGAACGATCGTCACTTCGAGCGAGTAGGGGAAGGCTCTGGCGCTTTCTCAGGATCGGTGGGAGGGTGGCTCGATTCGGTCGTCTCGGCCGGGGCGACGTCCTCGGGCGGAGGCGCGGGCTCGGCGACGACGACCCGGCCCCTACCAGCGGCCTTGGCTTGGTAGAGCGACTCATCAGCCGCAACGATCAGCTCACTCCCTAACGTCGTGCCCGCCGTCTGCAACCCGACCACACCGGCGCTTAGTGACGGGGCGGGCTTGATGCGTGGAAGCGTCTTGACGATCTGACCGAACAGGGCCGTCAGGCGTTGCACCATGTGGGCCGCCTCGTTCGCGCTCGTCCCGGGCAGGATCAGCATGAACTCGTCCCCGCCGTACCGGATCGCCAGATCCTCCTGACGAACACACCTGGCGAGCAGCTCGCCCACGAACGCCAGCAGCTCATCACCGGCGGGGTGGCCCAGCCTGTCGTTGAAGTCCTTGAAGTTGTCCACGTCGAGCATGACCACCGCCAAGTCCGCCTTGCGCCTGAGGTGCTCGGCGACGATGCGGTCCAGGTGGCTGTCGACGACCCGCCGGTTGCCCAGACCCGTCAGCGAGTCCATCTCGGCGTTACGCATGGCCTTGCCCAGGTCTTTGAGATGGTCCTTGCTCTGGGTCTCCAGCTTCTTCTCCAGATTGAGTCGCAGCTTCTGGCTCTTCCCTCGCCAATGGTCAATCTGCTCGTGCAGCTTGCTGAAGGCCCTGGCCAGTTCGCCGACCGGATCGTCGCGATCGACGGGCAGGTCCTGCCCACCGCGTCGGATGTGGGACCCGAGCTCCCTGAATGGGTCCACGACGCGCTTGCACGTGAGTCGAAGCCCCAGCCACCACAAGAACACCGCCACAGCCGCCAGCGGCAGGTAGACCCCCCACCACGCAGAGCTGGCCGCAGGCGTCGTCTCGCCGGCGTCGAAGGCCATCGTCAGGTGCCCGACGGGCGGTTGGGCGGCGTCGACGAAGATCGGCACGGTCGCGCCACAGACGCGCATGCCTTCTCCGTCCGCCAGGTGCCACGTGGCCGGTGGGTACGGGGCAACCATCACGCCCTCGGACCACACCGCCTGTCTGGCCAGGACGGCCGAGGCCGCCTTGATCGATCGGATCTGCCCTTGCTTGTCATGCACGGCCACCAGGCGAATGCCTGGCCGGGCCTGCATCTGCCGCGTCCAGTGGTGCAGCGGATCATCAATGCGTCGCAACAGCAGGGGGCCCGCCTGACAAGCCACCATCGACGCAGCCGCCAGGGCCCGGCCTTCCTGATGCCGCCGCTCGGCACCCCGGCGCGACAGGCCGTGGAGCAGGCAGGCCGCCAGCAGCAACGCGCCGAGCATCCCCCCCAAGATCAGCAGGACGGACTGATGGAGGTGCCATCGAGAACTGCTCATGGACCTGGCCTCTACGACGTCCGGTAATACGCCGGTGCGCGTCGCGGGAACGGCGACCGTCCGGCTGGACCGGGGCCGTTACCTACGTCATATCGGCCAAATCCCCACCCCAGGTAAGGTAACGACAGGACATGCATCCGTTGCGGCACGCGCATCGAGGCACCCCGCACGTGCTCACCCCGGAGGACACCTCCGAAGCATCAGGGATTGAGTGTGGGACCCACGGGCCAGACGTCGAAGGTGACGCGATTCGAGGTGGCGGTGCGCGAAGCACTCCCGTCGGTCGAAGGGACCTGATAGGTGGCCCAGACCGTGCAGGTGCCCATGTTTAATGCGGTGAAGACACCGTTCTGCGTAATCGTCCCCGCCACGGCCGTACTCGAGATGTGCCACGACACGATGTCCGCAGCCGAGACACTGTCGCTGCCCACCACCTGGAACTGTCGTTGCTCGCCCTTCCGAACCGGCAGGGACGGCGGCAGAACGGTCAGCCCGCTGCCCCCAGTGCCCCCGAGCATCCCGCTGACGAACGTGTTGAGCGTCTGGTTCTCGCAGCCCGCCAGGAGCGTTAGCGACGCGATCAGCCCGGCGCAGACCCCCCCTCCGCTCCATCCCCTCAACGGTTGCTCGCCTTGTCGGGTTGACGCGAGTCTATCCGACGTGGGTCGCGCGGACCCCCTTGGTGTGGCTGACATGGCACTCTCCTCCCTGAGACGAGCCGTCACCCTCGCAGAATGTGCGCCGACAAGGCCCTCGCTGCGCCTACAGCTTGGCCGCCTTGCGAAGGGCGGCCGCCTTGTCGGTCTTCTCCCACGTGAAACCCCGTCCCGTCCGGCCGAAGTGGCCGTGGCGGGCCGTTTCCTTATAGATCGGACGTTTGAGCTTCAGATGCTTGACGATTCCCGCGGGCGTGAGCGGGAAATGGTCGCGGATCAACCTGGCGATCTTGGCTTCGTCGATCCGGGCGGTCCCTTCCGTGTGGACGTGGACGCTGACCGGATCGGCCACGCCGATGGCGTAGGACAACTGGAGTTCACAGACGTCGGCCAGACGCGCCTTCACGACGTTCTTGGCGATGTAGCGGGCCATGTACGTCGCCGAGCGGTCGACCTTCGAGGGATCCTTGCCGCTAAAGGCACCCCCGCCGTGCCGACCCCGTCCGCCGTAGGTGTCGACGATGATCTTCCGCCCGGTCAGGCCCGTATCGCCGTAGGGCCCGCCGATCACGAACCGCCCGGTCGGGTTGATGTGAAACTTGATCCTGGGATGCCACAGCTTGGGGCACTCGGCCATGATCACGGGCTTGACGATCTTGTTGACGATCTCGCGACGGGCCTTCTCGTTCATGTTCCCGCCGCGGGTCAGCAGGGATTTCAGCTCCAAGTGCTGCGTCGAGACGACGACGGCGTCGATGCGGACCGGCTTATCGTCGCGATACTCCACGGTGACCTGGGCCTTCCCATCCGGACGCAGCCACTTGACGATGCCCTCCTGCCTCGCCGCCGCCAGTCGCTCGACCAGCCGATGGGCCAGGTGAATGGGCATGGGCATCAAAGCCTTGGTCTCGCGGCAGGCGAATCCGAACATCATCCCCTGGTCGCCGGCGCCCTGCTCCTTCGTGCCCGTCGCCGTGACGCCCTGGCTGATGTCCGCCGACTGGGCGTGAATCGCCCGCACGACGCCGCAGCTCTGGCAGTCGAACCGCGCCGCCGGGTCCGTGTACCCGATCTCCTCGATGACCTCGCGGGCGGTCTCCTCGGCCCGGTCGAGGACCATGACGGCCCGGTTGTTGTGCACGGTGACCTCACCCGCCATCACGACGAGCCCCGTCGTGACGAGTGTCTCCAGCGCGACACGCGCGTTCGGATCTACCGCCAGCAGGCTGTCCAACACGGCATCCGAGACCTGATCGGCCACCTTGTCCGGGTGACCCATCGTTACCGACTCCGACGTGTACAGATACGAACTGTTCCGACTCCCCGCTAAACGTGCCAAGGCAGACTCCTCCATTCATCCTGTGGGTCGACCCAATTCAACCGCCAGGAATCCTGTATTTTAGAACCTACCGACCGGATCGGCAAGGAGCCGCGCTCCCGAATTGACCCGAGCGAGCGCCCGTGTCAGATTGCAGACAGGCAGCTCAGGAAACGGTCGAGGTGCCCCTTCTTCAGGAAGATCTCGACGGCGTCCACCGTCGTCTCGTGGTCCATGCCCCAGACCGCGCACCGCGTGTCCTCGAACGACAAGTCCATCTGGATCAGCAGAACGTTGTCGATGGCTAGCGTGGTCGGCAGGCACTCGTACAGGTGGGCCGACAGGGCATTGACGCCCGGTCCGCCCACGCTGATCGTCGGCTGATGGCTGAACCGGTCGTTGTTGAGGTACCAGACGTCTGATATCACCGCGCAACGCCAGCCGGCCCAATCGGCGATCCGCTCCTCGACGGCCTGCCGGATCTGATAGGCCAGCGGCCGGTCCATCATCTCGGCCCGCAACGACGCGCCGGTCACCACGAACACCATCTGGTCGGCGTGCTCGTCGGGGAGAGGCATAGCAAGGCATATTCTACCCTCGCCCGGACGGCCCGAGTAGCCGCGCCGCCCGGCGAACGGCCCGAGCCCAGCATGACCCGCCCCGGACCGCCGCCATTTGACCGATCCACGGACGTGCCCGATACTGTGCACCGACGGGCAGCACCACACAACCGCCGGGTCGCCGAAGAGAAGGAAGTCGACATGCTCAAGATCGCTGTGATGGGCGGGGATGGCACAGGACCGGAGGTGGTCCGCGAGGGGCTTAGGGTCCTCCAGACGATCGCCGCGTCCGAAGGCTTCAAGTACGAGACGCACGACTACGACTTCGGGGGCGATCGGTATCTGAGGACGGGCGAAGTGCTCCCCGACTCGGCCGTCGACGAGCTTCGCGGTTACGACGCAATCTACCTGGGCGCGGTGGGGCATCCGGACGTCGCGCCGGGCATCCTGGAG
This sequence comes from uncultured Planctomycetales bacterium, assembly GCA_964390905.1. GTDB lineage: Bacteria > Planctomycetota > Phycisphaerae > UBA1845 > JAFGLZ01 > JAFGLZ01. The sequence goes on from CAYMLO010000014.1 coordinate 70,337, forward strand.
AAGGGGCTGCTGCTTCGGCTGCGGTTCGAACTGGACCAGTACATCAACCTGCGTCCCGTCAAGCTGTACCCCGGCGTGGACTGTCCGCTGAAGGACAAGGGCCCGGAGGACATCGACTTCGTCGTCGTCCGCGAGAACACCGAGGACCTCTACTTCGGCGGCGGGGGATTCCTTCGCAAGGATACGCCCCAGGAGGTGGCCACGCAGGAGATGATCGCCACGCGGTTCGGCGTCGAGCGGTGTTTGCGGTACGCCTTCGAGCTGGCCCGGCGGCGCGATGACCAGAAGATGCTGACGCTGGTGGCCAAGACCAACGTCCTGACGTTCGCGCATGACCTGTGGTGGCGGGCCTTCAACGAGATCGGCGAGGCCGACTATCCCGACGTCAAGCGCGACTACAACCACGTCGACGCGTGCTGCATGTGGTTCGTCAAGAACCCCGAGTACTACGACACCCTCGTGACGCCCAACATGTTCGGCGACATCATCACGGACTTGGGAGCGATGATCCAGGGGGGAATGGGCATCGCGGCGGGGGGCAACATCAACCCGCAGGGCACGAGCATGTTCGAGCCCATCGGCGGGTCGGCCCCGAAGTACACGGGCAAGAACGTCATCAACCCGCTCGCGGCGATCTGCGCGCTGGCCATGCTCCTCGACAACGCCGGCACCCAAACCGGCGAGCCGGCCTACACCCGCGCGGCGCAGCGAATCGAGCAGGCGGTCATGCAGACCACCCCGAAGCTCGAGTCGCTCGGCGCTGGACAGATGGGCTACACCACCAGCGAAGTGGGCGACCTGATCTGCACCCGCTTGACGTAGTCGCGCGACGACGTGACGGCACGGACGGTCACGGGCGCGGCCGGCCCCGGTCCGTCGGCGGGGTCACGTCTCCGGCGATCTGCTCGTCTGGGTCCAGGTCCGCCCGGGGCAGCTCGAGGAGCCGCCGAGCGTTCGGCCCATAGGGCTGGTCGCAGTTCGGACAGTACCCCATGTTCTCATGCCACCTGTCTGGAGGATAGCTCAGACCGCAGACGTCACACGCGATTCGGCCCGTCGTCGTTGGCATGGCTCGGACCCTCCCCGGATGCGCCGACGCGGCAGCGCCATTGGGCGAGCGCGTCGGCCTCGTCGAACGTCGTCAGCGTGGTGGGGATCACGTTCGTCCCCATCCGATTGAGTTTGCGGATCTGCTCGTTCAGCTCTTGGACCACGGCGATAACCTGCCGTTCGTCCGTTGCGGCGTCCAGCCGCTGGCGGAGATCGTCGATCCGCTTGCGGTAGCGGATCTCGTCGGGCACCACGTTGGCCTGACGCATGACCTTCAGCATCCACCACAGATCCTCGTTCACCGGAGGCGGCGTGTCGATGTGGACGGGCTTGCCCTCGCCGGGCAGGTTGTCGAACTCCCCGCGTTCCATGGCCTCGGCGATCCGCCGCTCGACCAGATTGCGGCGCATCGCCGGCGTCAGGACGGGCTTGTCCGAATCGCGCGGTGGACGGGACCGGGTCATGTCAGCGACCTGCCCGAAGGCCGGGGCGACCGCCGCGGCGTTCAATCAGAACCCCTGTGTATTCTACCCCAGCTCACGCCGATCCGGTCGCGTTTTCTTGGCTTGACAGACCGATTCGGACGACATATGGTTATAAGAAGCAATGGTGATGTGACGAGGGCCTCAACGGACTCAGGACCGATGCGTAGCGCAACGCCATCCACCTCGTGGTATTTTAGCGGGTGGTATTCGTTTGCGCGGCACGCGTCTTGAGGCCCCGATCGACCGAGAATCATAGTAAACTAACCGCCTCAGGACGCCTGCAACGCGTTTTGAGGCGGTTTTTTGTTGGGATTCCGGGGGCTGCAGCCATTCGCAACGAGGGAGCCATCGGCCATGCTGGACATCCGAGTCATCCGTGAGGACCCCGAACTGATCCGCGAGACGGCCAGGCGCAAGAAGTGCCCGTGCGACGTCGATCGGTTGCTCGCCATCGACGCCCGACGCCGGGAGATCCAGCAGGAGTCCGATAAGCTGCGCCAGACGCAGAAGGAATTGGGCAGCCAGATTGCGCTGTATCGCAATCCCAAGAGCGGCTACTACAAGCAGACCCTGGCCGAGGGCAAGACGCCCGAGGACCTCGCCGCCGAAGCCAAGGGCATCCAGGATCAGCTCAATCAGATCAAGGCCGCCATCAAGCCTCTCGAGGAGGCCGACAAACCCGTCCAGGCCGAGTTCGAGTCCCTCATGCTCACGGTCCCCCAACCGCCCGCGGACGACGTCCCCGACGGCGAGGACGACACGGACAACGTGGAGATTCGCCGCGTGGGTGAGCCGCGACGGTTCGACTTCGAGCCCAAGGACCACGTCCAGCTGGGTCAGGCGTTGGACATCATCGACATCGAGCGCGGGGTCAAGCTGGCGGGCACGCGGAACTACCTGCTGAAGGGCGCCGGCGCGATGTTGCACCAGGCGGTCCTGCGGCTGGCGCTGGACCAGATCGTCGAGCGAGGGTTCGTGCCGATGACGGTGCCCGTCCTGGTCCGCGACGCGATGATGTACGGGACGGGCTATTACCCGGGCGGGGAGGACCAGGCCTATCGGTGTGACGAGCGGGACGATCTGAGCCTGGTCGGCACGGCCGAGGTGCCGCTGACGGCCACCCACCGCGACGAGATCCTCGCCGAGGCCGACCTGCCGCGGAAGTACGCCGCCCTGAGCACCTGCTTCCGTCGCGAGGCCGGTGCCGCCGGCAAGGACACGTATGGGCTGTACCGCATCCACATCTTCGACAAAGTCGAGCAGGTCGTCGTCTGTCGCGAAGACGACCAGACCAGCCTGGAACACCACCACGAGATCCTCGCCAACGCCGAGTCGGTCATGCAACGGCTCGAGCTGCCGTATCGCGTGGTGAACGTCTGTACGGGCGACTTGGGCATCGGCCAGGTGCAGAAGTTCGACATCGAAACGTGGATGCCGTCCCGTGACGGCTACGGAGAGACGCACAGCGCCAGTCGGTTCCACGCCTTCCAGGCCAGGCGGCTGAACATGCGGTATCGGGACGCCGACAAGAAGGTGCGGTTCTGCCATACGCTGAACAACACCGTCATCGCCAGCCCACGGATCCTGATCCCGATCCTGGAGTTGTATCAGAACTCAGACGGCACGGTGACCGTGCCGGAGGCGCTTCGTCCATACCTGGGAGGATTGGACGTGATCCGTCCGAAGTCGGCGTAGGCACGCAGCCCGCGCAGTGGGAAGGAAAGACCGATGTCCAGCACGCTCGCAACCATCGAACGACCGGCGATAAGCCCGATCCATCCTGAACTGGGGACGGCCAAGCTGCGGTGGTTCTCTAGCGGCTGGGTGTTCGAGTATTCGCGGATGCTGCCGGTGTCGACCCAGGGATTGGTGGATTTCGTCAGACTGCACCTGTCCGCTTCAAACCAGGCGGAGGATCTTACGATGGTCGTGGTGATGAGACCGGGCTGCAAGCCCGAGCACGTGCAACACGTGGTGGACCTGATCCGGGAAATGGGGCTTCGCGATCACGTGATCGTGGGCACGGACCGCACGGTGGTGGCCGCCATCGGCGACAAGCGGTCCGCCGATCGCAGCGCGATCGAGCTGGCCCCGATGGTCGAGCGGTGCGTGCCGATCCTGGCCCCGTTCAAGCTGGCCAGCAAAGAGGTCAAGATCGAGCCGAGCGTCATCCCGATCGACGAGAAGGGCACGACGCTGGGTGGGACCAAGGTCGGCGTGATCGCCGGTCCGTGCAGCGTAGAGGACCGCGAGCAGCTGCTCGAGACGGCTCACGCGGTGTCGGAGGCGGGGGCAATCGGCCTGCGGGGCGGGGCGTTCAAGCCGCGGACGAACCCATACAGCTTCCAGGGGCTGGGCGAGCGTGGGCTCGAGATCCTTGCGGAGGCCCGCGAGCAAACCGGCTTGGCCGTCGTCACCGAGGTGATGAGCGTCAACCAGGTGGAGCTGGTCGCCAAGTACGCCGACGTCCTGCAGATCGGCACGCGCAACATGCACAACTTCATCCTGCTCGACGCCGTCGGCCGGACCGATCGTGCGGTCCTGCTGAAACGCGGAATGAGCGCGACGCTCGAGGAGTTCCTGTTGGCCGCCGAGTACGTCATCAACGCGGGCAACCCCCGGGTGATCCTGTGCGAGCGAGGCATTCGCACGCATGAGCAGTACGTCCGCAACACGCTGGCGTTGGGGATCGTGCCGGCCATCAAACAGGAAAGCCACCTGCCTATCCTGGTCGATCCATCTCACGGCACGGGGCGGGCCTGCATGGTGCCTCCGATGAGCAAGGCGGCGATCGCGTGCGGGGCCGACGGATTGCTGATCGAGGTCCATCCCGATCCCGAGCACGCCATGACGGACGGCGTCCAGTCGTTGACGCCGGCGGGGTTCCGCCAACTGATGCGGGAACTCCAAGCCGTCGCGGTCGCCGTGGGACGAGATCTGTAGTAGCAGGGGTGCCCCATCCTTTGCCCTCCTCGCGGAACGCGAGGGGGGCAAAGGGTGGGGGACGGAATTGCGCTGCGAGGCCGGTTCGCCGTGTATTCCGTCCCCCACCCTTTCCGAGGGCCCGCGTCCCGCGGCCGCTCGGAAAGGATGGGGCACCCCGCATCTTGCCCATGGACCATCACGGGCGAGACGCCCGTGCCACGGTGGCGCCGATGTCGCCGCGCAGTTGGCGATTGCCCCGCGTACGGTACGGATCTATATTCCCAAGCGTGAATCCATCGCAATTCAGCGGATTCGAGCCGACCGAGCCGTTCGGGGGATGGCGGGTCCCGCCTGCGCCATTGCTCCCGGTGGCAGGGGGAATGGCGGGAGGGATTCTCCTCGACCGACTCATCGGCATGCCGCTCGGCTGCGCCGTCGCGTTCTTGGCGGTGGGCGGCGTGATGTTGGCCGTCCTGCGAAGGCACTGGCTGGCGCGCGGTGCGGCCTTGGCATTGGGAGCGGTCGCGCTGGGAGCCGTCCTGCACGACAACGCCTTCCGGCGAGTTCCCCACAACCACATCGTCCGCTACACCGCCGACGAGCCCGTGCTGGTAACACTGACAGGCACGTTGCTGACGGACCCGTTCGTGTACGAACGACCGGGCGGGCACTTCGCGCGGTGGATCCGCGGCCGAGTGCGGACGCGGATGCTGTTTCAGGTCGAGCAAATCGAAGGACAGAGCGGCTTCATCGACGTGACCGGTCGGATCCGCGTGTACGTCAAGGAACCGGTGCTACACGTGCAGGCCGGCCAGCGGGCCCGCCTCGTCGGTCGGCTGTTCCGCCCGCTGGGGCCAACCAATCCCGGAGAGCTGGATCGGTCGCTTCTGGCGCGACGGCAGGGAATCCTGGCGGGCATCTCCTGCAAATACGCCAACGCGATCACGCGTCTCGACGGCGACGACACCCCGACGCCGGCCGGCATCCGAGATTCGCTCAGGACGGCGCTGCGACGGCTGCTGTATCAGGAGGTCACCGTGCCGGACGAATCCGCGTCGCTGCTGGACGCGATCGTGCTGGGGCAGCGGGAGGGCGTGGCCCGGCACGTCAACGACGCATTCCTCCGCACGGGGACGGCCCATTTCCTGGCCGTCAGCGGTATGCACGTGGGGATGTTGGCCGTCTTCGTCTGGTGGATGGTCCGGGCGGTCGGGATCGAACGACGCCTGGGCGCGGTGATCGTCTTTGCGGTCGTAGCTGGCTACGTGCTCGTGGCCGAGCCGCGCGTGCCCATCCTCCGCGCGGGCATCCTGTGCGCCCTGGGGTGTGCGGCGGTCGGGATGCGGCGCCGGACGTCGCCGCTGAACTGGCTGGCCGCCGGCGCGATCATCCTGTTGGCGTGGCGACCGTGTGACCTGTTTGGCCCGGGGTTTCAACTCTCGTTCGGCGTGGTGCTGGGCATCCTGCTGCTCAGCCCGGCGGTGTATGCGACGTTCGAGTGGACCCGGCAGCGCGTCCGACGCATCCCCGCCGAGCTCGACGATCCCCGACCGTTGTGGTCGCCGTGGCGGCGCTGGCGTGAGGGGACGGTCACCTGGCTCGCCTGGCTGGGCGCGATCGCGATTGCAGCCTGGCTGGTGGGGTCGGCCCTGACGGCCTATCACTTCGGACGGTTCAGCCCATGGGGGTGGATCAACTCGATTCTCGTCTGGCCGTTCGTGATGGCCATCGTGATCGGCGGGTTCCTCAAGGTATTGCTGGCCGCCGCCTGGCCGCAGACGGCGGCGGTGACCGGGCCGATGCTGGGGTGGGCCTCGCAGGTCCTCGTCACCTGCGTCGATACGCTGAGCCGGCTCCCATGGGTATCGATCGAATGCCGTGAACCGCCGTGGTGGAGCGCGGGGGCGTACCTGTGCGGGCTGGCTGCGATCGCCACCTGTTGGCGACTGGGCGTGCGGCGACGTTGGCTGGCGGCCCTGGCGTTGCTGCCGTGCGCGGCGATCGCCGTCGCGACGGTAAGACCATCCGATCCGTCCGGCGGCCTTCGGATGTGGGTCCTGTCGGTCGGTCCGGGACAGGTCGTCCTGCTCCAGACCCCGGACGCGGGCGATTGGGTCTGCGACGCGGGCACGTCTTCGGGGTTCGACGTCGGCGAGGTCACCGCCGTCCCCGCGTTCCGCCACCTCGGCGTCCAACGGATCGATCGGACCATCGTGAGCCACGCCAACTTCGATCACTACAACGGACTGCTCGCCATCGACGATCACTTCGAAGTCGAGCGCGTCGTCATGAGCCCACACTTCGCCGGACATGCTCGACCGGGTGGCGCAGCCAGGTTTCTGCTGGACGAGCTCGAGCGACGAAGCATCCCGACGCGAGTCGTTCAGGCGGGCGATCAGGTCGCCGGCAGCGGCCAGACCGCCGGCCAGGTGCTGTGGCCGCCGGGCGATCTGCCGGCGGGGTGGTCACCCAATAACTGCGCGCTGGTGATTCGAATACAATACGCGGACCGATCGATCCTGCTGTGCGGGGACATCGAGGACGAGGCCCAGCGCCGACTCATCGATCGAGGCGGCCTGCGAAGCGACGTTTTGGTGCTGCCCCACCACGGAGCGGTGACCCGATCGACGCCGGGTTTCATCGCTGCCGTCGATCCGGAGATCGTCATCCGATCCGGCGGCCGCAGGACGAACCCAGCCGTTATCCAACGCGTCGTCGGACGTCGACGGTACTTCGACACGGCAAGAGACGGGTCCGTCGAGGTGACGGTCCGACAAGACGGACTAAGCGCCAGGGCGCCGTTCAGACAACAGGACGCCCGCTGATCGTCGGAGGTGGCCGCGTGTTTACCGACCCATCCGGTTTGTCGCAAGAGGTCGTCGAGACCGTCCTCGAACGGTACGGCCTGCGTCCGGACGCGTCGCCCGTACCCGCCGGCGGAACGGCGGCCCCCAAGGTGATCTTCCGAGCCGGCGGCGATCCCTACCTGCTGCGTCGCCGCCGCGAGGAATTCTGCCCCGAGCCCGTCGTCCGGTACGACCACAGCGTCATCAAGCGGTTGGCCCGCGCGGGACTGCCCGTCGTCGAGCCGCTGGCCCAACGGGACGGTACCAGCTGGGTCATCATCGACGCGGTCACCTACGAGGTCTTCCCGTTCGTCGAAGGGCTGACCGTAATGGACCAGGGATCTGTGGACCACGTCGCCGACGCTGGCCGGCAGCTGGGACGACTCCATCGGGCGACCGAGGGATTCACACCCGACGGCGAGAAGGACTGGCCCCGCGAGTTCCACATGGGCGCCAACCGAAAGACGCTCGCCGACTTCCTGGACACGCCCGCCGCTGAGGGCCCGTTGCGGCCCGTCGCCGAGCGGCTCTGGGCCGCCACCGACCGCACCGTCGCCGCGCTGCCCGACGACCAGGTCGATCGACTGCCGCACTGCATCATCCACGGGGACTATACGTGGGCCAATGTGATGTACCGCGGCGGGTCCGTCGCAGGCGTCTTCGATTTCGACTGGACAGGCCGACAACCTCGCCTCCACGAACTGGCCCGCGGCCTGATCTGGTTCGCCGGACGTCGCACCGGCCCGCTCGACCCGGACAGCATCTGGCACCTCGTCCAGGGATGGACGGGTGACGAACCGCGCACGCAGGCCTTCTTGGCCGGCTACACCGAGCACGTCGAGCTGACCGACGCCGAGCGCCGCCTCCTGCCCCCCATGATCGCCGAGACCTGGTTCTGCTGTCGCATCCGCGCGATGCGCAAGGTCCCCGACAACGAGAAGCTCGAGATCCTCGCCGGCGACCTGGCGCCCAGCCTGGACTTCCTCGACGCCGCCGGCTGGCCCTGGAACGACGGTCGGGGTCCGTGACAGAATCGGCAGATCGGATGGAAACCTGTCTACCCCCAGTCGACCTACCGCTGGACCCACCAAAGGCGTCACAACCGGCACTCGGGCGACGCTGGAAGAAAAGGTCATCAACCTGTCATCCGGTTCTGGATGGCGAACGGGTTCGTGCCCGCGCTTGGCGGTACGCGTTTTGCGCCCAGTCCTTGTAGTGCAGGCCGATGAAGGGCGACGAGGTCGCCTTCTTGGGCGGGAGATGACGGCGGGCCAGTTGGATCAACTCGGCCGAGCCGGTCAGGCCTTTCGGGATGACCACAAGGACGAGGTAGGGATCGAGCTCGAGCGCTTCGTGGATCTTGGCGTGGATGCCGTCGAAGGTGAGGCGGGGGTGGGCCTCGAGATCCGCGAAGCGAAAGAAGAAGCGGACCGCCGGACGGAAGTCGGCCTCGAACTCCTCCCAGCTCGGGACGTAGCCGACGACCCGCTCGAAGACGAGCTTGTCGACGGCCGTGCAGTTTCCCGGCCCCCACATGACGTACTCGAAATAGTCGGGCGGATCGCCCGCGGCGTTTCGGGGATCTCGGGCCATCTCGTCGCCGCAGACACCACGCGCCGCGCACGCCGAGAGGATCCGCCCGCTCCGAACGATGGCAGCGGCGCCCTGGACGGTCGTCGTGTGGCAGACGAGATCGCCGCGACACAGGCCGTCGTGACAGTAGTGGCAGCCCGTGGGTCGGGGCGGCTCTTCGGGAAGCTGGGCGTAGCGGCCCCGCTGGGTGGCCATGGCCTCGGCAAAGAATCCCCCAAGGTCGGCCAGCCCGGGGGCGAAGAGCCGGCGGATGGACGCGACGACGTCCCGGCGGACGCGGTCGTCCTCGAACCAGATGGGCACGCGCCGGCCGTGCACCAGCTCATATACGCAGAACTCGTTCAGTCGCCACAGGTCGCGGCGGGATAGCGCCGACGGGTCGGTCACACGGACCATGAAGTTGCGCAGACTGCGATCGGGCAGCCGCCACGCCATGGTGAAGTCCCAGGGGCGGACGGTCACGACCTGCACGAATCCCGCGTCCTCGAGTTGCGTCTGGACGTCGGTGGACTCGGCGGGGTTCGACGCGTTGAGCACGCCGATCCTGTCGCTGACGAGCCAGTCGATGCTCAGGGACTCGGACATGGACGAGCGCTCCGTTAGAGATCGGCGCCGGACCTACAGCGGGCACGTGGCATCTTGCCCATGGACCCTCACGGGCGAGACGCCCGTGCCACGGTGGCGCGGATTCACCCACGGCTATTCAGCTCAGCCGGTCCTCCACCAGGGCCCGGCTGGTCTCGTCGAGGGCGGCCAGGTCGGGGATCTCGAACAGCATGCCGGCGTGGTCCTTGATGACCACGGAGTTGTCCTCGAGCAGCCGAATGTCCTCGTCGTCCTTAACCTGGAACTCCACCGGGCCGCGGTCGGTCTGGGCCTTCCAGATGAGGATCTCGAACGTGTCGTCGATCTCACGGATGGACCGGATCTGCGGCACGAACTCCTCGGCCGCCAGCTCCTCGATCAGGACGTCGCGGCTGTCCTCGGGCACGTCCTGGAGCGTGTCGAACAGGTGCAGCTCGTTGCCGTCCTTGTCGCGGACCGAGAAGAACTCGCTCGGGAGCGACCAGGGGAAGCACCGGGCCACGCGGCAGTCGTGGATCGGCTCGCCGCCGGCGGGGGGCAGGAACGTCACCCCGCCGTTCTCGCCGCGTCGAAGGTGCGGCCGGGTGTCCGGATCGGCCTTCCGCTCGGTCCTGGGCTCTGTCGTCATCGTCGTCATGTTCCTTCCTCACATGTGTCGTAGCGTTTCCGTGATGGAGCGATCAGACGGCGAACATCGCCTGCAGCTCCGACTGTACGCGGTGCAGCTTGGCGTAGACGCTCTCGTCGTCGACGAGCAGCTCTTCGTGCGTGCCGATTTGCACGAGTCTGCCCTTGTCCAGGATGATCAGGCGGTTCGCCGACCGCAGCGTGCTGAGCCGGTGGGCGATCGCGAACGTCGTCCTGCCGGCGATCAGCCGGCCGATTGCCTCCTGGATCTTCTTTTCGGTCTCCGTGTCGACGCTGCTGGTGGCCTCGTCAAGGATCAGGACCCGCGGATTGTCCAGGATCGCCCGGGCGATGCTGATCCGCTGGCGCTCGCCGCCGGAGAGCGTCTGCCCGCGCTCGCCGACCATCGTGTCGTAGCCGTCCGCGGACCCGACGATGAAGTCGTGGGCGTTGGCGGCTTGAGCGGCCTCGATGATCTGGCGCCGCGTCGCGTCCCGCTGGCCGTAGGCGATGTTGTCGGCGATCGTGCCGCTGAACAGGTACGGCTCTTGCAGCACGATGCCGACCTGGCTCCGCAGCTCATGGAGATCCATCTGGCGAACGTCGATGCCGTCGATGAGAATCCGCCCGGCGATGACGTCGTAGAACCGGCAGATCAGGTTGACCAGCGTCGTCTTGCCGCCGCCCGACGGACCGGCCAGTCCGACCATCTCGCCCGGCGTCACGTCGAAGCTGACGTCTTGCAGGACCCGCTTGACGCCGTCGTAGCTGAAGCTGACCCGCTCGAACGTCACGCGCCCGTCGATTCGCGGCCGGCGGACCGGTTGGGCCCGCGTGTAGATCGTCGGGGCCGTATCTATGATCTCGAACACCCGCTGGGCCGCCGTCGCCGCACGCTGGAACATCCGGTTCATCATGCCCAGCTCTTCGATCGGGCCGTAGAACATCCAGATCAACGCCGTGAACATCACGAACGTTCCCAGCGTGAACTCGCCCGCCAGGATCCGCGGCCCCGCGTAGGCCCAGATGATCAGATTGCCCATCTGCAGCAGCAGCGTGATCTTCGGCCAGTAGCTGGTCCACTCCTGGTGCAGGTCGATCGCTTCGTCCAGGACGTCCGTGCTGCGGCGGGTGAACCGGTCGATCTCGCGGCCCTCCTGCGTGAAGGCCTTGACCACCCGAACACCGGGAATCGTGTCGCTCAGTTGCGCGGTCATCTTCGACCACTTCCGCCAGATCCGACGGAAGAACCGCCGCATCCGACGCGTGTGAAAGTACGTCAGCACGATGCCGACCGGGATCGGGATCAGCGTCAGGGCCGCCAGGACCGGCGCCTTCCAGAACATCACGACGCAGACGCCGACCACCGTCGTCGTCGCCATGATCACCTCGACCACGCCGAACGCCACGAAGTCCCACAGCCGGTCGGTGTCGTGGCTGATCCGCGAGATGAGCTGTCCGGTCGGCTTCTTGTTAAAGAACTTCAGTGAGAGTCTCTGGAGGTGTGCGTAGGCCTGTATTCGTAGGTCGTGGGAGATTCGCTCGCCCAGGCAGGCCAGCATCTTGAGTCGCAGGTGTGTGCAGATCACCCGCAGCAAGATCACGACCGCCAGGATGCCCAGCAGCGTCCACATCCACCAGACCAGGCCATGGGCCTGCGGCTTGAGCACGTCGTCGATCAGCCGTTGCGTCAAGATGGGCGGGACCAGCATCAGCAGCGTCATGACGGTCGCGGCGGCGAAGCCGATCCCGGCCAGGGCCTTGTAGGGCTTGGCGAACCCGACCAGCCGCCACAGGATCTTGCGCTTCTTCAGACATCGCGGGCAACTGTCCGTCCAGTCGGGGATCAGGCGGCTGCACTTCGGGCAGACCTTTTCGTCTATCGGCCCGCGCTTCGCGTCCGCACCGGGCGGCAGTACGTCGTCGGCATCGCCCTTGATGGTAGCCTCGCACCTGTCGTGCAGGTTGCCGAACCGTTTGGCCTGTCGTCGACTGTATCTAAACTCCTCCGCCAACCGGCCGGCGCGGACCACGCGGAACCGGCTCGAGCCCCTGCCGTCGATCACGGCCACGTCGGCGTCCTTGTCGAGCCGGACCCGGCGACACGCGCCGGGCGTGTCCGGCTCGACGACGACCAGCTCATGGTCGACCAACGCCACCCAGGTCTGTGCAAACCGTCCACTCGCCGAGATGTCCGCCAGCGCGAACGCCTTGGGTTCTTCCCCGGTGCTGGCGCCGGCCTGAAGCAACACGCGGACGTCCGACGGCAGCGTCCAACCTGCATCGTAGTAGAACTCGTCGCCTTCCTTTAGGTTCATAATCTGATCCCGTCGTTGCGCACTGAAAGACTGTCCCTTACCCCATACAACAGGGGATTCGCGGCTGAGTTTCGGTCGATCGGTGTTTTCGTCGTGGGTGTTCGGGGCAATCGCAGATGGATTCGCTACAGCCGCGGATCCCGATGCGATGGGCGCGCACTAACCCTGTCAGCACGCCGCCCAAGGCGGCCGGTCAGCGTTCGTTTGTCCTGTAGCGAATCATCCTTGCATCTCCCCAGGAGGTCCTCACGTCTGGTTAGCGGTGAAGACCCTGAGTTCAAATGCCCAGTATACGCCCTACCCGACTGCTGTCAACCACCGGTATCGCAGAGAACCGGACAGTCAGCCCCACCGTTCGAGCAGCCTGGCAGACGGAGCGCCGGCCTGTTAACCTCCCCGGATGCGGCACGGAGACTATGGGCCCAGGAGATCGTTTCCATGGCTATCTCACTGTCCTTCCTGACAGTCATCGCGGCGTCCACGGCAGCCCTGGCCGCGGCGCCTGAGCAATCGCCGATTCGAAAACGGTCCGATCCGCCCGTGGTCCGATCCTCGTGGGATGATCTGCTCGAGGGCGTCAAGGGACCAGAAGACTGGCAGAAGCACAAGCAGGTCCTGCGTCAACGCTACCTGGCCCTGATCCGGGACGACCGCAAGCCGGACAAGCCGCCGCTCGACCTCAAGACGCACGAATCGGTGACCGTGGACGGCGTCTACACCCGCCGGCTGATCAGCTACAATGTCGAGTCGGACGAGCGGGCCCACGCCTACTTGGGTATCCCGCTGGATCTGAAGGGAAGGGCCCCCGGGATCGTGGCGTTGCACGGGACGTACAAGCAGGGCAAGGAGCGCGCCGCGGGGCTTATCGACAGTCCTGACAAGGCCTACCTCGACCACCTGGCACGACGGGGGTACGTGGTCATCGCTCCGGACCACTTCGTCGCCGGCCACCGGATTCCGCCCGAAGGTCACTACGAGACCGGACGCTTCTACAAGAAGCACCCCGAATGGACGGCCGTCGGCAAGTTCACGTACGAGCATTCCATCGCCATTGACGTGCTCCAGACGCTCAAGGAGGTGGACGCCGACCGCATCGGCGCGCTGGGCCACTCGCTCGGCGGCCACGGAACGTACTTCCTGGCGGCCTATGACAGGCGGATCAAGGCGTCTGCCTGCAACTGCGGCGGGGCGTTCTTTCGGCACAACCCCCGCGTTGAGGCGTGGGCGCGGGATCACTGGTACGTCTACATCAAACACATCCGCCCGGCGCTGCTGGCCGGCAACCTGCCCCCGATCGACATGCACGAGATCATTGCGCTGATCGCCCCGCGGGCGTTCCTGGAGCTATCGGGCCTCAACGACGGCAACCCCCTGACGCAGCGTCAGCGCGTCTTGATGAACATGAAGATCATGGACGTCTATGCGTTGGAGAAGGCGCCGCAGAACTTCGCGTTCTACGTCCACGGGCAGGGACACTCGGTCCCGCACGATTCGCGGGCCCTGATGTACGCGTGGATGGACAAGCACCTCAAGGGCCCCGCCGCCACCCAAACGCGCCGGGTCGGGACGAAGTGATCGACGCGCGTCTGCGATGCGGGCGTACGGTCAATTCGACGTGATGACGATCGTGCGCTCGGCGGCCACCTTGCCGTACAACACCTGCGTGTCGTAGGCGACCTTGACGGTGAAGCGCTCTTCTTTGCCGGCCAGCTCGAGGTCCTTTGGCACTCGCCACGAGTACCCGCAGGTGCCGGCTCAGCCGAAGGGCATCTTGCCCTCGGCCACCTGCTT
>CAYMLO010000015.1:0-17227 GCA_964390905.1 uncultured Planctomycetales bacterium
AGCTGGTCGAGGCGCTCGGCGTGGCGGTCTTCATCGTGATCGCGCTGCTGACGCTCGGCTTGGGGTGGCGCGAGTCGCTGATCGTCGCGGTGGCCGTTCCGGTGGTGTTCGGTCTGACGCTGACGGTCAACCTGTTGTTTGGCTACACGATCAACCGCGTGACCCTGTTCGCATTGATCCTGTCGCTGGGTCTGCTGGTGGACGACCCGATCGTGGACGTCGAGAACATCTCGCGGCACTTCTCTTTGCGGGGCAAGGCGACGCGACAGATCGTCCTGGAGGCGGTGGCCGAAATCCGCCCGCCCCTGATCACGGCCACGCTGGCGGTCATCGTCTCGTTCCTGCCGATGTTCTTCATCACCGGCATGATGGGCCCCTACATGCGACCGATGGCCCTGAACGTGCCCGTCGCGATGATCATGTCGATGGTCGTCGCGTTCACGATCACGCCGTGGATGTCGTATCACCTGTTGAGGCGTCGCCACGGCGAGGGAAAGGCAGATTCTGGGAACTCCCACGACGATCCCGACGACATCGCCGCCGTCAAGCGCAGCCCGTTGTATCGGCTGTTCTATCCGCTGATGGCGCCGCTGCTGCATTCGCGGCGGGCGGCGTGGGCGTTCTTGGCCGTCATGGGCGGGCTGACGATCGGCGCGATCGCGCTGGCGGCCGTTCGGGGCGTGCCGCTCAAGATGCTGCCCTTCGACAACAAGAACGAACTGCTGCTCGTGCTCGACTTCGGCGAGGGCACGACGCTGGAACGGACGGACGCCGTCGTCCGCGAGTTCGAGCAATACCTCGCCGCGGTGCCGGAGCTGACCGATTTCACGTCTTACGTCGGCGTCGCGTCGGCGATGGATTTCAACGGCCTGGTCCGCCACTACTACCTTCGGCAGGGCGACAACGTGGCCGAGATCCGAATGAACCTGGTCGGAAAGAAGAGCCGGCATCAACAAAGCCACGCCATCGGCCTGCGGATTCGAGACGATCTGACGGCGATCGCGTCGCGTCACGGCGCGAACCTGTCGATCGTGGAGACGCCCCCCGGCCCGCCGGTGATCGCCACCGTAACGGCAGAGGTATTCGGTCGGCCCGATCACGCGTACGCTGACCTTACCGAGGCGGCGAAGGTGGTTCGGGCGCGGATGGAGGTTGAGCCGGCCGTGGTCGACGTGGATGACACGGTCGAGGCACACAGCCCCAAGCTGGTGTTCGTCACCGACAAGGAGAAGGCCGCCCTCAACGGCGTATCGGTCGCCGAGATCGCCGAGACGATCCAGATCGCGCTGGGAGGTGCGACCCCAGGTCTCGTCCAGCTCCCCGACGAGCGGAAGCCGCTTCGGATCCAGTTGCGCCTGCCCCGGTCGCGCCGTTCCAGTACCGTCGATCTGTCGCGAATCACGGTCCAAGCCAGCACGGGTGATCTGGTGCCGTTGGCTGAACTAGGCAAATGGGAGAAGACGCTCGTCGACCAAACGATCTACCACAAGAACCTGAAGCGCGTGGTCTACGTCTTCGCCGAAACGGCCGGTCGTCCGCCCGCTGACGCCGTGGTCGACATCCAGGCAGACCTCATACCGGAAGCGTCCGGCGCGGGATCCGGTCTCAAACCGGTTGGCAACGGCTGGCTGGCCGACGCGACCCCGCGCGGGCTTGACGAACGCACGTTCCTCGACAACGGCAGCGACGTCCACTGGTCCGTGCCCCAGGGAATCCGCGTCGTGTTCTCCGGCGAAGGCGAATGGCAAATCACACTAGACGTCTTTCGTGACCTCGGCTTGGCGTTCGCCGCGGCGATGGTGGGCATCTACATCCTGCTGGTCAGCCAGACCGGTTCGTTCGCGATTCCCATCGTGGTCATGCTGGCCATCCCCCTGACGATCCTCGGCATCATGCCCGGGTTCTGGCTGCTCAACGCCATCGCCGGGGGGCAGGTGGGCGCGTACGCCGACCCGATCTTCTTCACCGCCACCGGCATGATCGGCATGATCGCGCTGGCCGGCATCGTGACGCGCGATTCGATCATCCTGGTGGACTTCATCCACCTGTCGCTGGCTCGGGGACGGACGCTGTTCGAGGCGATCATGGAGAGCCGCGTCGTACGGCTGCGCCCCATCCTGCTGACGGCGGGAACGGCCATGTTGTCGGCCGCGCCGATCACCATCGATCCCATCTTCTCGGGGTTGGCCTGGGCGCTCATCTTCGGGCTCTTCGCCTCGACGATCTTCACGTTGTTCGTCATTCCCGTGACGTACTGGTTGCTGTACGCCAACAAGCCAGGCCACGGTCTGGCCCCGCGGGACGTGTGATGTCAGACCAGATGCTCCAAGAGTCACAGGTCTCTTCAGTGCACCACACAGCTCACATACGATCTCTCACTGCCGGAGGAGACGCCGATGACCGACCAAACACCCAATGCCTGGCGGTGCTCAGTCTGCGGATACGTTCACCAGGGCGCCTCGCCGCCGGACGTCTGCCCGATCTGCGGTGCGTCACGCGATGACTTCGAACCCTACGTCGACGAAACAAGACCCTCTGCACGGGACGGAGCCGAACGCTGGAAGTGTCTGAATTGCGGCCACGTTCATGTCGGATCGCAGCCGCCCGAACGGTGTCCCGTCTGCGGCGCACGCACCGATCGCTTTGAACCCGTCGATGTCCCGGCGGAGCAAGCGGCCAGCACCTCTCAGCCCAAGCAGGTCGTCATCGTCGGCGCGGGCATCGCGGGGATATCCGCAGCCGAGTCCCTTCGAGCGGCCTCGCCCTCGACCGAGATCGTGCTGATCTCACGCGAGAAGGGACTGCCCTATTACCGTCTCAACCTGACCCGCTACCTGGCGGGCGAGGTGGCCGAGCAGGAGCTGCCGCTTCGGCCGGAGGGCTGGTACGAAGAGCAGAACATCGCCCTGAAGGACGGCGCTGAGGTGGCCGACCTTGCCCTGGACGAACACGTCGTCAGGCTTCGCGACGGAGAGAGCGTCCCATTCGAAAAGCTCATCCTGACGGCGGGCTCCCATCCGTTCGTGCCGCCGTTTCCCGGAGCGACCCGAGGGGGCGTCACGAGCCTTCGGACCCTGGACGACGCCCGTCAGATCCTCCAGAGCATCCCGGCCGGCCCGAGATGCGTCTGTATCGGCGGCGGCATCCTGGGCCTCGAGGCGGTGGGCGGCCTGGCGCGCCGAGGCGCCAACGTCACCCTCCTGGAGGGGCATGGGTGGCTGCTGCCACGCCAGCTCAACGAAACTGCCGCCTCGATTGTCGAGCAACACGTCGCCAAGCTCGGCATCAACCTGCTGAAGGGCGCCTCCGTCGCGGAGATCCTGGGTGACGAGCGGGTCCGCGGCGTCCAATTGAAGGACGGAGCGACGGTCCCTGCCGATCTGGTCATCATCGCCACGGGCGTTCGACCGAACAGCTACCTCGCGCGACAGGCCGGCCTGGAGGTCAACCAGGGCGTGGTCGTGGACAACCACCTGGTCACCTCTCATTCGGACGTCCTGGCCGCCGGAGACGTGGCGGAACACCGCGGGGTCGTCTACGGCCTGTGGAACCCGTCGCAGTATCAGGGAAGCATCGCAGGCATGAACGCGGCCGGTCGGACCAACGAGTTCGGGGGCATCCCGCGCTCCAACACGCTGAAAGTGTTGGGCTTGGACCTCTTCAGCATCGGTCAGTTCGAGCCGACCGACGCAAGTTTCGAGGTGTGCGACGAAAGACTCGAAGACAGGTATTGGCGCTTCTGTTTTCGGGACAACGCGCTGGTCGGCGCAATCCTGCTCGGCGACACCACGCTGACCGCGCCGACCAAGGCCGCCGTGGAACGCAGGGCTGATTTCTCCGCCTTGCTGCGCAAGCGCCCCAGCGCCGCCGACGTGAAGGCCCATCTGACCGAGAGGGCCTAGGGTCCTGCCCTGCCTTCTGAACGGTTGGCCAGCCACTGACATGCCTTGGGCCAGAGCTCCCGATGCGCCTTGGACCCCACTGCTATCCCGATGTGACCCGCGGGAAACAGGATGGATTCGCGGTCCTGAGATCCGACCAGATCGTTGAAGGGCATGCTCTGCGAACAGGGAACCAGGTGGTCGTCCCTGGCCATCTGGTGCGGCGAATCGCGCGTCAACAGCGTTCTACGGCCATCGCAACCGCCTCTCCGCCCCCGACGCACAAGACGTCGATGCCGATCTTGGCGCCCGTGTGCTTCATCGCATTGAGCAGCGTTACCAGCGTTCGCGCGCCGCTCGCGCCGATGGGGTGCCCGATCGCCACGGCCCCGCCGTGGACGTTCACCTTCTCGTGCGGGATCTCGAGGGTCTTCATCGCCGCCAGCACCACCACCGAGAACGCCTCGTTGATCTCGAACAGGTCTACGTCGCTGACGCTCAATGACACTTTGTCCATAAGGCGCTTCAGCGCGTCGATCGGCGCCAGCGTGAACCACTCGGGCTCGCGAGAGGCGCTGGCGTATCCGAGGATCCTGGCCTGAGGACGTACCCCGAGAGACTGCACGCTATCTTCGGATAATACGACGATCGCGGCGGCGCCGTCATTGATGCTCGACGCGTTGCCGGCCGTCACGGTGCCCTCCTGACCGAAGGCGGGTCGGAGCTTGCGAAGCTTCTCCTCGTTGAAGCGCTTGGGCTCCTCGTCTTCGGCGATGGTGACGACGTTCTTGCCGGCACGCGCCTCGACCGGGACGATCTCCTCGGCGAGGACCCCCCGTTCCATCGCCGAGAGCACCCGTGTGTAGCTGGCGACGGCAAAGTCGTCCTGCTCTTCGCGAGAGATACCGCATTCGACCGCGCACCGATCCCCGAACGTTCCCATATGCACGTCGTTGTAGACGTCCCACAAGCCGTCCTTGATCATGGTGTCGATCAGCTTGCCGTCGCCCATCCGGTATCCCGAGCGGGCCTTCTCGAGCACGTAGGGCGCCCGCGACATGTTCTCCGTCCCGCCGGCGACGATCACCGAACCGTCGTTGCACTGGATCGCTTGTGCGGCCAGCATGACGGACTTGAGTCCCGATCCGCAAACCTTGTTGACCGTCGTGGAGCCGATGTGGACGTCCAATCCCGCCCCGATGGCCGACTGACGGGCCACGTTCTGCCCCAGACCGGCGCCGATGACGTTCCCGAAGATCACTTCGTCGACGCGATCCGGCCGGACTCCCGAGCGATCGAGAGACGCCTTGATCACCACACTGCCCAGAACCGTTGCCGGGGTCTCGGCGAACCCGCCGCAGAACCCGCCGATCGCCGTGCGCGCTCCACCCGCCAGATACACGTTTGCTGTCATGTCATCCCCTGTCTCGAAGACCCGTCCTTCCTCGACCCGCGGACCAAAGACATCAAACACTCAGTGGATCGTCGCGACAAGACGCTCGCACTCACTCGGATGTCTCCGGCTGGCCGTTCGATCCCTTGCCAGCCAGGGCTGCCCATCTCTCGGCCGCCTTGGCGTCGGCCTCCAGAGCCGCTTGGGTATTGCGGCGAAGCGTGTCACCCGCTCGCCATGATGCCTCAAAGACCTCGCCAGGGGGCGCGTTGGTTGTGCAGATGCATAGAATACCCGCGCGAACGCGACACGGTCCAGGCCGTCAAGATCGACAAGGAGACCGGCTGGCCGGAGGAGATCTCCCCCGCGGTCGCGTTCCTGGCCAGCCCTTCCGCCAGCTTCATCACGGGGCAGGTCATCGCCGTCAACGGTGGGATGTACATGTGAGTCGGCCCGGGAACCGGCCAGGAGACCGACGCTACATCTGAACAGGGGGTTCGCCGGGGTCGCTTGTCATCGGTGAGACCAGGCGACGATTCCACAGGAGCAACAGCACCGCCCAACCGAGAAGGACGGCCCCGACCGCCTGATGCGCGGTTGCCAGGACGACCTCGGTCGTCGGCGGGGGTTTGCGAAGGGCCAGCGCACCGGTGGCGATGAGGGCGGCGACGCCCAGGACCACCTGAACTCCCGTCAGGACGAGCAATCCGATCCCCAGTCGCCGGAGCTGCCCGGCGTCGTACAGGCCCCAGGCGCGGAGGCCGAGCGCCAAGGCGAGCACGCCGACGATCACGGCCATGGCGATATGGACCGGCATGCCGACGTAGGTGTGACGCAACACCGCCCCGAAGATCAGTTGCAGGATCAGCAGGCAGGGCAGGGCAACGCTGAGGGTCCGATCGGTGGCAGCGAATCGGCTGACGACGGGCGGCCGGGCCGTTGCCCAGCGCGTGAACGTTACCGCGGTGATCGCCGTCAGGGCGGCGAAGATCGCTTGACCCAGCACGCCATGGACGATCGCCAATCGAATGCTCGGGGCCATCTCGGCACGCGACGCGCTCAGCGTGAACCGTCCCGTCACGCGCAGCCCGCCGAACACGCCTTGAATGACCACCGATAGCAGGACCAGCACCGCGAGCCACCGGACGCCGCTGCCCCGCTCCGACCGCCACACGCAGATCGTCAGCGTGATGACCGTCAGGCCAAGCAGTGAGCCGAGGAGTCGATGCGTATGTTCGTAGTAGATCCCGCCGGTCATCCGGCTCAGGGGGTACAGGAACATGTTGTAGCCGAACGAATTCGGCCAATCGACGACGGCCAGCCCTGCCTCCTTGCTGGTCACCAGCCCCCCGGCGGTCAGGAGCAGCAGACAGGCAGCCGTCGCCGTGGTCGCCAGCGCCGAGAGCCAGTTGACGCGGCCTGGTCTTTCCCGGGTGACCGCGCCGCCGAACATCGCGCCGAGGCCGCCGATGACGCCGCCGACCAGCACGGATCCAGGGACCCACCAGAGGGCGGAAGGTACGATCTGGTTGGGCCTGTCCCCGCCCAGCAGGCTGCCCAGGATCATCATGTTCAGGACCGCAGACAGGGCGCCGACGGCCGAGCCGCCGCGCCAACCGCGAAGCGTCAATCGTCCAGCGACGACGCCCCCGGCCAACATACACGTCAACATCAACACCAACACCAGCCAACTGGGGATCGCCGTCGGTGAGAGGCGACAGACGTATCCCAAGCCCCACATCACCACGGTCTGTCCGAAACCGATGGCGATGATGTCGATCACGGACTTTCTGGGTCGTGTCGTCATTTGATCCGACATCAGCTTGGCCTCTGGATGGTCGTCGGCAGACGCACGGCGTCCAGGCCCGAAACATGCCGAGCGACCTCCTCAAATCATAGGTCCCCACTCGTATTCGAGCCACAGCCTTTCGTGTCGCATCCCTGGACCGTGACGCCACCTTCCCAGGCCAGTTACAATGTGCCCGAGCCCATTTCAGGAGATCGCGTTGGCGGTCCAACCTGACACCTCTGCGGATATCTTGCCGTCTTCGAACGGACAAACCGCTCGACGGCGCTGGACCGCCTATCTGGAGCTGGCCAAACCCCGGCTGGTCGGGTTGGCGCTGTTCCCGACAGCGGTGGGGTTTTGGCTGGCCTGCGACGGACCGGTCGATTGGCTGCGCATGGCCTTGACGCTCGTCGGGACGGCGATCGCCGCCGGCGGCGCAAACGCCCTGAACCAATGCCGCGAAACCCGGCTGGATGCGCAGATGGCGCGGACGTGTAGCCGGCCCCTGCCGTCTGGCCGGTTGGATTCCGGGCGCGCATGGTGCTGGGCGATCGCCCTGGCCGTCGCGGGTCCGGTGATCCTGGCCGTGGCGGTGAGTCGGCTCGCAGCCGGGCTGGCCGTCGGCGCCGAAGCGATCTACGTCCTGATCTACACGCCGCTGAAGCTACGAACGTCGCTCTGCACGCTCATCGGCGCCTCGTGTGGGGCCCTGCTGCCGATGATCGGGTGGGCCGGCGCCGCCGACGGGCTCGACTACGGCACGTGGGTGCTCGCCGCCATCCTCTACGTCTGGCAGATCCCGCATTCGCTGGCGCTGGCGTGGCTGCACCGTCGCGAGTATGCGCGCGTGGGCTTTCGCATCCTGGCCGCGCTCGATCCGTCCGGGCGAGCCACGTGCGAGGTGGTCGTGCTCTATTGCCTGGCGCTGCTGCCGCTGAGTTTGACCGCGGCGTTCGCCGGCATGGTCGGGTGGGTCTACATCGTAGGCGCCTCGGCCTCTGGGCTGGGCCTGCTCGCGTTGGGATTGAGGTTGTATTGGCTGCGTTCCCTGGCCAGCGCGCGGCATCTGTTCCTGGCCAGCATGGTCTACTTGCCGCTCGTCCTCGGTTTGATGGTAGCCGACCAACGCCCCTGGCAGACGGCGCGGATTCACGGGCTCGCTCAGGCGGCCAGATACATCGTCGCGAACATCACCAGCCAAACCGCGTCGAGGAAATGCCAATACATCGCCGAGTAGACCACGCCCGCGTGCGCTTCGGCGCCGTACCGTCCGCGAAACGCCCTTGTCGTCACGACGATCAGCAAGACAAGCCCGCCGACCACGTGCGCACCGTGCAACCCGGTCAGCATGAAGAACGTGAAGCCATACAGGTTCGTCGCGGGCCTGACGTGAAGGTCCATGAGCGCCGCCCAGTTCACCGCCTGGCTGATGAGGAACAGCACACCGAGCACCAACGTGATGATCATGGCTGCAAGCAACATCGTCTGGCGGTCGCCGCGAGCACTCGTTAGCGCCCAGTGAACCGAGCCACTGCCAGTCAGCAAGAGGGCCGCGCTGAGCCACAGACCGGCCGGCAGACCCGGCATGCCCGGGGGTGGCCAGGCGTCGGCTCGCAGGCGAATGGCCAGATAGCCGACCATGGCGGCGGCGAACAACACGGACAGAGACATCAAGAACAGAACCATGCCCAGCTTGCCCGCACCGGGAACCTGCTGATCCTTGCGGAGACTGAACGGAGGCGTCGTGTCGACTCGGGGTGGCCGGGATGGCGAGGTCAAGCGTCCTGCCCTCCCGGTCAGGCCGACCCGGTCTCTGCAATCTCGCTCGGCAGCAAGGCCGCCGTGTCCACGAGCACCAGACCGATGAAGAGGACGATGAACAACAGCGCAGCGATCAGGATCAGCCCGTAGAAGGGATGGTCGTACCGCAGATGCATGAAATACAGCGCGACCAGCGAGGCCTTGACCGTCGCGATGATCATGGCGATCCAGAGATTGAGCTTGCCGAGATCCACGTAGGTGGCCGTCACGGTCAGGTAAGTCAGCACCAGCAGTCCCGCCCACACCGCCAGCAGCACCCACAACGGGACGACGTGCGCGACGCCCCGGTCAGCCTGCCTGGCGGCTGACGTGGTGGTCGGGGTCGAGTCTGTCGAGTTGACGCTATCCATTCTGCACGCTTCCGGGCGACGACTGCGCTAGTGAATCAGGTACAGCAACGGAAACAGGAAGATCCAGATCATGTCGACGAGGTGCCAGTACAGCCCCACCAGGTCGACCGGCGTGAAGTACGCGCTGGAGAAGTGCCCCTTCCGTGCGCGCAAGAGAATCCAGGCGATGGCCACGATCCCTCCCAGCACGTGCAGCCCGTGGAGGCCCGTCATCAGGAAGTAGACGCCGAAGAAGATGTGCACGTTCCTGACTTCGGGGCGGCGTGGCTTGGCGTCCGGCGCGTCGTCGGCCAGGCCCGCCGGGCCGCGGGGCGCCGGCGCGATCCGCGATCTCTCCTCGAACGTGCCGGCTGCCCTGCTCGTAGCCGGCCGACTGGCGGCGGTCGTGCTGGCCGGCTTCGACGCCGCCGCGGCCGTGGTCTCCGCCGACGACTCCGGCGTGTCATCCAGGCCTTGCGGTCTATACCGCTCGCCGGGCAGCAGCCCGTGTTTCCACTTGTGCTCGTACTCGACCACCTTGATTCCCATGAACCCGAAGGCGAACAGGATCGTCAGGGCCAGCAGCACGACCAGGCCTCGCTGCTGATCACGCTGAGCGCATCGGACCGCCCAGGCCATCGTCAGGCTGCTGCAGATCAGGACCACCGTGTTGACCCCGCCCAAGGTCTTGTCGAGGTACGCGTGGGCGTAGGCGAAGATCTCGGGATGGTTGGACCGGTAGACCGCGTACGCGCAGAACAGGCCTCCGAACAGGAGGATCTCCGTGGCCAGGAAGATCCACATCCCCAGCTTGCCGGACTTGAACTGCTGCTTGGACGTGGCGAAATGGTGGGCCAGGTGCGGCGGGCGCGGCGGCACCTGGTGCGATGCGTCGCGGTCGCGTTGGCTGTCCGAATCGCTCATGCCTGGCGCCCGGGCTTACCTGCCGGCTTCGCTGTCGCCGGCCCCATCCGGCGTCTTGAGAACGTATCCGCCGACCTGCTTGTCGTAGACGAGATTGCTGAAGTCGTAGCAATCCCCGACGGACGGGGGCTCGTCGAAGTTGTGATGCGGCGGCGGCGACGAACACCGCCACTCGAACGTCGCGCCTCCCCAGGGGTTCGCCGGCGCCGGCCTGCCGCGGAACAGGGAATGCAACAGGTAGACGGCCATGATGACGAAGCCGACCGCCAGGAAGTACGAACCGCCCGTCGCCGAGTGGTGGAACGCCTTGAACTGTTCCATGTAGTTGTAGTAGCGTCGGGGCATGCCCTGGCTGCCCATGACGAACATCGGGAAGAAGGTGGCGTTGAAGCCGATGAAGATCAGCAGACACGCGAAACGCCCCCACCTCTCGCTGTACATCCTGCCGAACATCTTGGGCCACCAGTAGTGTAGCGCGGCGATGAACATGGTCACCGTCCCGCCCATCATGACGTAATGGAAGTGAGCGACCACGAAGTACGTGTCGTGCAAGTGAATATCCGTCCCGAGCGAGCCGAGAAACAGCCCCGTCATGCCCCCGATGGCGAACAGCCCGATGAACGACAGGGCATAGCACATCGGCGTGTCCAGACTGATCGATCCCTTGTACATCGTCGCCAGCCAATTGAAGACCTTGATGGCCGACGGAATCGCCACGGCGAACGTCAGGGCGCTGAAGATCACGTTCGCAACGGCCGACTGCGTCGTGAACATGTGGTGGCCCCAGACGAAGAAGCCGATCACCGCGATGGCGATGCTGCTGTAGGCGATGAACCTATAGCCGAAGATGTGCTTTCGGCAGAAGACGGAGATCACCTCGCTCATGACGCCCATCGCCGGCAGGATCATGATGTAGACGGCCGGGTGAGAGTAGAACCAGAAGAAGTGCTGGAACAACACAGGATCGCCGCCCATCGCCGGATCGAAGATGCCCACGCCGAACGTCCGCTCGGCGATCAGCAGCAGCAGCGTGATGGCCAGCACCGGCGTAGCCAGGACCTGGATGATGCTGGTGGCGTAGATGGCCCACAGGAACAACGGCATCCTGAACCAGCCCATGCCCTGGGGCCGGAGCCTGTGAATGGTGACGATGAAGTTGATCCCCGTGAAGATCGAACTGAAGCCCAGGATGAAGACGCCGAACACGATCGGAATGACCTGGCCGCCGAACTGCGTGCTGTAGGGCGTGTAGAAGGTCCAACCGGTGTCGACCCCGCCCAGCGCGATCGCCAGAAGCGCGAAGACGGACCCAGCGATGTAGAAGTACCAGCTGGCCAGGTTCAGCCGCGGGAAGGCCACGTCCTTGGCGCCGAGCATGATCGGCAGCACGAAGTTGCCAAATATCGCGGGCATGCCCGGGATGATGAACAGAAAGATCATGACCGCGCCGTGCAGCGTGAACATCTGGTTGTAGGTATCGGCGTCCATGATCGTCCGGCCCGGGCCGAGCAGCTCGGTGCGGATCAGGAGCGCAAACACGCCGCCCAAGAAGAACGCCGTCAGCACGGAGATGAGGTACATCACCCCGATGCGTTTGTGGTCGGTCGTGGTCAGCCAGCTCCTCAGGCCCTGGCCGTGCGTCAGGTAGTTGTCTGACGCGTCGTGGACGTTCGGCGCGTCGGGGTCGTGGCTTCCATAGGATAGCGTCGTTGCCGTCATCGCTTGGGCCTACTTCTCGGGCTCTGCCAACGTCTTGATATACTCGATGATGGCCGTGATCTCGGCGTCCTTGAGTCGCCCCTTGTAGGTGGGCATCACCGGATCATAGCCTGCCGTCACCTTGGCCTGCGGCTCCATGATGGATTCACGGATGTAGTTCTCGTCCACCAGGACCATATCGCCGTTGGTCATTGCGTGTTTCTTGCCGAACACGCCCTTGAAGCTCGGTCCGATGCCGGCCTTCCCGTCGATCGAGTGGCATTGCATGCAGCCGCGAACCTCGTACAGCCGTTTGCCCGCCTCGGCGGGCGGCAGCTTGTCTGCGAAGTTGGACGCGTCGGCCAGCCACTTCTCGAACTCGCCGGCGGGGTGCACCACGACGTCGGCGAGCATGTCCGAATGCTGCGTCCCACAATACTCTGCGCAGAACACGACGTGCCTGCCCGGCTTGGTCGCGCAGAACCAGGTCTTGGTGTACTTGCCCGGCACGATGTCCTTCTTGAGCCGGAACGACGGAACGTAAAAGCTGTGGATCACGTCCTCGGAGCGCATCGTCAGCCGGACGGGCACGTCGAGCGGCACGTGCAGGTCCTTGTCGACGTATCCGTTCGGATAGGTAAAAAGCCAGCTCCAGCGTTGCGCCGTCACCAGGATCTCGTAGGCGCGCGACGGGGGCGTCTCGATGTTGATCATCGCCTTCATGCCCATGTAGAACATCACGAAGACGAGGATCAGCGGGATGCCGCTCCAGGTCAGTTCGAGCGCGAGGTTGTGGTGGGCGGTCTCGCCCGGCTCGACGCCCTCGCGTCGGCGGTAGCGGATCACGAAGAAGACCGCCAGCCCGACGATGAGCAAGAAAAAGAAAGCCGACGTCCAGAAGATGAAGTAGAAGACACGATCGACGTCGAGGGCGACGGTGGATCCCTTCGGCGGCATCCAGAAGGACCCTTCGCCTGCAGCCAGCGGAAGTTGGCCGAGAAGCTCTGTCATGATTCGCCATCAGGACCGTCGGCGCCTTCGGTGCGCATCCGACGCCGCTTCGACTCGCGCCGCCAGTAAAGGCCCAGGACTGTGCCGAGCACCACCAACGTGATCAGACCGCCGGCCTGCATGATCCGCATCGCCGCCACGTTGTACTTGCCCGCCTCGGCGTCGAAATGAAAACAGGACAGCAGAATCCGATCCATGGTCGATCCGGTCTTGCCCTGGCCCGCCTCGACCAATGCCATGCGGACCGTGCTAGGGTTAAACTTGATGCCGTATAGATAACGACTGAGGCGGCCCTCGGGCGTAGCCACGAAGATGACGGCCAGGTGGATGTACTCCTGGCGATCCTCGGCGTACTTGTAGCCGAACCCCACGGCGTCGGCGAGCTTCTTGATGTTTTCCTCGCGCCCGGTGAGGAAGCGCCATCCTTTCATCGCCTCGGGCCGGCCGTATTCCTTGACGTGGCTCTGCTTGTTGAGCTTGGCGAGCGGGGGCATCTCGCGGGGATCGATGCTGACCGTGACGATGTCGAAATCCTCGCCGACCGTCAGGGGGATCTCCTTGATCGCCTCGATCATGCCCTTCAGAACCAGCGAGCACAGCATCGGGCATCGGTAGTAGACGAGCGTCAGGATGGCCGGTTTCTGGCCGTTGAAGTAGTCGCGCAGCCGGACCTTCTTGCCGTCCGAGTCGACGAACTCCAGGTCGAGCGGGATCTGCCCGTTGAGGTGTTCGGTGATCTCGACGCCTTCCAGTTCCGGCGGCGGGAGCTCCTTGCGTTGCTCGCCCCGGGCGAGAGAAGCGCCAGCGATGGCAAGCGCGAGCGCCGCCGTCGCCACGTTGGTGGTTCGGGTAGAGTTCACGTTACATGAATCCTCAGTACATCAGCCCAACTGTCACCAACTCATCGTCTTGCCGGCGTATCTGAGAACCCAAGATCGGGCTCATCTTCTACGAAAAGCGCCCAAACGCAAGGGCCCGGCGTTCACGGGTGAGGTCAACCGCGGGCGCACAGGGACCCTCTGTTCGTGCAGGGCTCGGGGCCTCGCGTCGTGCGGCGCCTCTGCGGCAGCAAGCTCGACATCGACGTAGAACGTCGCTGCCTTGGCGGCGCGATTGTCCGTCCGTTCGGCGCGATCGCCGTCACAGACGGGTACGATCAGACATGCGCCTTTCCCGGCCGGCTCGATTCGCAACGGCAATCGGCTCCCGTAGATGCCCACCCGCGACGCGGCTTTGATCCGCACAGCAGGTGTCGTCGGCAGGAATACCCTCATCGTCGTGTAGGGCCAGTCCACATGAAGGCTGTCGCCCGTCAGGTTCCAGTCGGTGAAGATCGCCGCGGCGTTGTTCTTCATCAGGTGCACGGCCAGCACGATTCGCCGGCCTTTGCCCAAAGAGAACCCCTCGACGCTGCTGGCGTTCTCGTTCAGTTCGGTGCGGAGCACGGGGTCGGTCCGCCAATCGGCGAAGGGCTCGACGACGCCACCGCCCAGGAGCCGGCCCAAGACTGCGAAGGCCTTGCCATGATGGCTCAGCGTCTCGCTGCGCAGGAAGCAGCAGAGGTATCCGTAGGCCTTCGGATCGTCCGGCGACCAGTAGGCGAACTGGTAGATCATGAACCGCCGCGGCTGCCACGGACCGCGGCGAAGCGCCCAGCAGAAGAACCGCGGGTAGGCGTTCGGCACCCAGCTTGTGTCCTTCGTGAACCCGACCTCGGTCTGCCAGAGCCCTTCGACCTTCCCGGTCGCGACGACGCGGTCGTACAGGTACTGCCAGGCCGACAACGGAAAGTAGTGGATGTCGACGACGTCCAGCGTGTCCCAGGCGTTGTGCTTCTCGCAGACGTCGATCAGGCGCCGCATCGAGCCGCAGCACGGGTACCCGCCGAAGACGACCTTGCCACCGTGCTTGCGGATGATGCGAGCCGCCGGCAGATGGACGGTCTTCATGTACTCGTCCATGCCGCCGCACCAGAAGCCGGTGAACTGATCGTGGGCCTCGTTCCAGGGCTGGAAGTACTTGACCGCGTACGGCGGTTTGGCCAGGAATCCGACGACGCGGTCGACGAACCGTTCCCAGTCCGCGACGTCCTCCGGCGGCAGGCGTCCGGGATCGAGCTTCACCGACGTGGTCTTGCCGGTCTTCAAGTCAGTGACCGTTGCGGTCCGGGCCTTGTCGTCGTTCGCGGCCGCCACGTCGTATCGCGACTGCCCGATCGTGAACGACCAAGCCCGCCTTCGGGCCGCCCAAGGCGCCATGTAGTCCAGCGTCGGGAGCACCTCAACGCCGTACTCGCGGTTTTTCAGGACCATTCGTCCCCACTCTTCGAGGTACGCTTCGTTCCAGTCGTGGGGGCCCTTTGGCTGCGTCTTGCTCCAGCTCAGGTCGTGTCGCACGAAGCCGATGTGGTCCCAAAGCTCCGGCCTCTTCGGATCGGCCTGCGCCTGGCAGACGCCGACGAACTGCTTGAGCATCGACGCCCCTTGCTCGGGCCGCTCGGCAAGGGCGGTTGATGTGAGCAAGGCGAGCAGCACGCTCAGACCAGTCTGGATCATGCCGCTGCAATCGGTCGATCTGGGGGATGCGGGGTCACTTGGCATGACTGCCCGTCCCTGTTTGGGCCCGGGTCGTCGTGGGCCGGGTCGTGGGTTGTGTTGACGCTTCTCTCGCCAGCTCGCCAACGACGAGCTCCATGGCCCGATCGATGGGGATGCTGACGGTCTTCTTCTTGGCGTCGACCCAACGGTAGCTGTGGAGTTGGGCCTGTTGCTTGGCGATCAAGCTGCTGATCTCCTCGGGCGATTGGGAGATGTCCTTCTTGTACGTCTCGACCTCCTGAAGACTGTAGAACCACACCATCAGCCCGACGATGATGACGAGCACCACCAGCGCGCCCACCACACCCACGAGCGCGATGACCGGCGTGTTGATGTCGTCAGACGTGTCCATGTGCGGTCCTCAGGCGTTCTCGAACTCCAGCGACTCCGCGAGCCTCGGGTCGTTCACGGGAATCAGGGCGCTGCGCCCGGCCGCACGGACCAGGCCCGCCAGGAACAGGCCCCCCAATCCCAGGAAGCATCCAATCTCCAACAGCCCCAACGGGAGACGCTCCGGGCTGTGCGTGGGCATGATTAGCCAGTACAGATCCACCCAGTGCATCACCAGGGCCCAGACGGCCCAGAAGGCCAGCGTCGGCTTGCGGCGCTTGACCCGACGCGGCAACAGTCCCAGGAACGGCAGCAGGAAGTGGCCGAACAGCAGCACCAGCGACACCCACAGCCATGATCCGCTCTGGCGAACCAGGTACCAGCCGGTCTCCTCGGGGATGTTGGCGTACCAGATGAGCATGTACTGCGAGAAGGCGATGTAGCCCCAGAAGAAGACGAAGGCGAACAGCAGCTTGCCCAGGTCGTGATAATGCTCGATGGTGATCGCCCGCGCGAGCAGGCCACGGGCCTGCAACAGCATCGCCACCAGCGTGATGACGGCGACGAAGCCGACCATGCTGCCGGCGAAGTAGTAGACGCCGAAGATCGTGCTGAACCACTGCGGCGTCAGCGACATGATCAGATCGAAAGCGGCGAACGTGATCGTCAGGGCGAAGAGCACGACGGCCAGGCCGCTGAATCGCGTCAGCCGCAGCGTGATGTCGACGTCGCCCGACGCGTCCTGCTCGACCGAGCGGTTGAGCAAGACCCGCGACAGCCACGTCCAGATCGCGAAGTACGCGCCGATCCGCACCAGGAAGAACGGCAGATTAAGATAGGCTCGTTTCGCCTCGATCAGCTCGGCATGGGCCGATTCTGACGCGTGCACCCAATCGTACAGGACGCCCGTGCCAAACAGCACCGGCAGGGCCAG
The DNA here is from genome assembly GCA_964390905.1 of uncultured Planctomycetales bacterium. Lineage (GTDB taxonomy): Bacteria > Planctomycetota > Phycisphaerae > UBA1845 > JAFGLZ01 > JAFGLZ01. Next base: position 16,708 of record CAYMLO010000015.1, read on the forward strand.
CACGGCCATCAATGGGAGGTTGGCGGCCAGGATCTCGGCCAGACGTCGCACGACCACGCTCCAGCCGGCCCGGGCCAGGTGCTGGAGGACCACGAAGAACAACGCGCCGAGCGACAAACTCAGGAAGTAGCAGTAGTTGACCAGATAGGCATGACAGAAGCGGTCCAGGTCTCGCAGGATCAGGCCCAGACCGAAGCTCACCGCAAGCGCCACTCCTCCGATGAGGGCCGAACGCCTGTAGACGATGGGCCCGAACTCGCCCAGGAAGTGGGGTTCGTCTGGGATCTGTGATGGCTCGAGCCTGGCCAAGTCGTCTGCTCCGTCGGTTACCTCAGCGTCGGCCGGTACGCGTCCGGCACGTCTTCGATACGAGCGTTTTGACTGCGCTGCAACGCCCGAACATACGCGACGATCGCCCAACGATCCTTCTCCGCAATCTGCGGACCGTAGGCGGGCATGTTGCGAATCCCGTGCGTGATCGTGTTGAACAGCTGTCCCACCGGCCGGTTCCGGATGGTGT
>CAYMLO010000015.1:17237-84352 GCA_964390905.1 uncultured Planctomycetales bacterium
TCCGTGTGGAACGAAAGCGGCGGGAACCAGGTGCCCTCCTGCAGCTGATCCGCCCGCATCGCGGTCGGCCCGTCTCCGCTGCCGACCAGGCCGTGACACGTCGCACAGAAGATGCCAAACCGCTCCTGTCCTCGGCGCATCAGCTCGGACGTCACGGCGATCGGGAACGTCTTGACCCACTGACCGTCCGTCTTGCCGCAGTAGAGGGCGTGATCTTCCTGGAGTCGATCCCGAGCGACGGTGCCGAGGATCACGGGCCGCATGGCCCGGCCGTCCGCGAACAACGGATTGCGGGCCTGGGCCTTGAATTTCGGCTGGCTGTCCATGTCCGGGATGAGATGGACGCGCGGCTCAGTCGATCGCGTGACCCGGGCCATCCCTACCAGAAGCGGCGGCAGGAGACTCAACGGGATCAGGACCGCAACGACGGCGATCAGGATGTTCCGCAATCGGCGCGGCATCAACTCGATTCCCTTATCGCTTCGACGGCCGTACCGCCCAGCGACCCCAAGAAGGCCCGCGTCTGCTCCTCATCGAACGCCGGATCGCTCGCCTCGATCGCGATGAAGAACCTGTCGGTCGTCACGCGTCGGAACCGCTTGCTGCAAAAGACCGGATGGTAGAGCTGCGGCAGCCCATTCAAGGCCAGCATGCCGACGAAGGCCGTGATCGCTCCGAGCAGGATCGTCAACTCGAACGTCACCGGGATGTTCGCCGGCAGGCTGAACAGCGGCTTCCCGCTGATGATCAGTGGGTAGTCGAACGCGTTGGTCCACCACTGCAACAGCAACGCCCCGGCCGCACCAGCCGCCCCGGCCATGAACACGATATACGGCAGCATCGTCGCCCGAATGCCCATTGCGTCGTCCAACCCGTGTACGGGAAACGGCGAGTGCACGTCCCAGTTGGTGTACTCCGCGTCGCGGACGCGTCCCGCAGCCGCGACCAGGGCGTCGACGTTGTCGAACTCGACCAACAGGCCGAACAACTCCGACGACCCGGCCGTCTCTTCGGTCGCTGTGACGTTCGCATCGTCAGTCATCAGCGTCCTCCGATTGCGTGTCTGATCCGCCGCCGTCGGGTTCGTCGTGAGCGCCGGGGATCTCGCCATGGTAGTCGCCGACGATTCGGTGCCGGCCATGCCTCAGTTGGGCCTGCGGCATCACGGTCTTCACCTCGGCCATCGCCACGACGGGAAGATACCGAACGAACAACAGAAACAGCGTGAAGAACAGTCCCAGGCTGCCGATGAAGGTCGTCACGTCGACCCACGTCGGCGAGTAGTAGCCCCAGCTCGACGGCAGGAAATCGCCGGTCAGTGACGTGGCGATGATCACGAATCGCTCGAACCACATCCCGACGTTGACGACCAGGGAGATGGCGAACATGAGCCACACGTGGGTCCGACACCGCTTGAACCAGAGCAGCTGCGGCGCCGCGACGTTGCAGCCGACCATGATCCAATACGCCCATGCATAGGGGCCGAACGCCCGGTTCGTGAAGGCAAACAGCTCGTAGAGGTTCCCGCTGTACCACGCGATGAAGAACTCGATGATGTACGCGTAGCCGACGATGCTGCCCGTGGCCAGGATCAGCTTGTTGAGGTTCTCGAGGTGGTGCAGCGTGACCAGTTCCTTGAGGCCAAAGAACTGTCGGGCCGGCACGATCAGCGAGATCACCATCGCACAGCCGCTGAAGATCGCCCCGGCCACGAAGTACGGCGGGAAGATCGTGGTGTGCCAGCCGGGCAGTTGCGAGACGGCGAAGTCGAAGCTGACGACCGAGTGCACGCTGACGACCAACGGGGTCGCAAGCGCGGCCAGGATCAGATAGGCACACTCGTGTCGGTGCCAGTGGCGGTGCGAGCCGCGCCAACCCAGTGCGGCGATACCGTAGAGGATCTGGCGAATCCGACTCGTTGCACGATCCCGCAGCGTCGCCAGATCAGGGATCATCCCCGTGTACCAGAACATCACCGAGACGAACATGTACGTGTTGACGGCGAACACGTCCCACAGCAGCGGACTTCGGAAATTGGGCCACATCTGCATCTGGTTTGGATACGGGAACAGCCAGTAGACGACCCAGACGCGCCCGACGTGAATGGCCGGAAAGATGCCCGCGCACATCACCGCGATGATGGTCATCGCCTCGGCGAACCGGTTGATGCTCGTTCGCCACTTCTGACGGAACAGAAACAGGATGGCCGAGATCAGCGTGCCGGCGTGACCGATGCCCACCCAGAACACGAAGTTGACGATCGCCCAGCCCCACGCGACGGGCACGTTCAGTCCCCACACGCCGACGCCGGCGAAGAAGAGATACGCAACGCTGAGGCCCAGCAGGCCCAGCATCATCAGCGAGATCCCGAACGCGACGTACCATGCCTTGGGCGGCTTGGGCCGCTCGGCAATGCCGCAGACCTTGTCGGTGACGGACGCGAAGTCGTGCTTGCCCAGCACGAGGCGCGGACGGTCCCTGGGGTCCTTCATCGTGTTGTCGATCTCGTCGATGACGGTCACGCTCATCACGAATGACCCTCTTGGTCGGGGCGAGCGAGCTCCGGATTGCGATTCCGCAGCTTCGCCAGGTACGCCGTTCGCGGCTTGATGTTCAGCTCGGCGAGCATGTGATAGGCCCGCTGATTGGCGTTCTGCAGCCGCCACACCTCGCTGTTCGTGTCGGCCAGATCGCCGAAGACGATGGCCCCCGTCGGACACACCTGGGCGCAGGCCGGGACGATCTGGCCGTCGCGAATCGGCTTGCGCTCGTTCTTCGCTTGGATCTTGGCCGCCTGGATCCGTTGCACGCAGTAGGTGCACTTCTCCATCACGCCCCGGCTGCGGACGGTCACCTCCGGGTTCATGGCCATCTTCTCGGTGTCCGACAGGTCCGTCCGGTAGTTGAAGTAGTTGAACCGCCGGACCTTGAACGGGCAGTTGTTCGAACAGTACCGCGTGCCGACGCAGCGGTTGTAGACCATGACGTTCAGGCCTTCGGCGTCGTGGACGGTGGCCGCAACCGGGCAGACCTGCTCGCATGGCGCGTTTTCGCAGTGCGCACACATCACCGGCTGGTGAACCACGGTCGGCGTGTCCGGATCGCCCTTGAAGTAGCGGTCCACACGAATCCAGTGCATCTCGCGCCCCCGGGCCACCTGCGCTTTGCCGACGACGGGAACGTTGTTCTCGGCCTGGCAGGCGACGACGCACGCGCCGCATCCGATGCACGCCGACAGATCGATCGCCATCGCCCAGCGGTGCGGACCGTAGGCGTGCTCGGTCCACAGCGATTCGAGCGGCGGATGGTGGACGGCATGCTTGGCGAAGTCCGGATGCGCCTTGTACTCACGCAGGTCCGCCTCCAGGATCAGCTTGCTGATCCGCTTGTGTTTCTCCTTCTGGCCGATCGGCGTGATCGGGTGTTGGTCCTGCGTCGTGGCGAACGCGTGCTTCTTGGGGGCGCCGGCTTCTGTAACCCTCTCGACCTGGACGCCTGTGGCGAATCCCATCGTGATGCTCGTGCGGATCTGATACGCGTCGACGCCCACGCCGTCTCCGACGCGGCCGCTCTTGCGACGCCCGTAGCCGAGCGACACAGCGATGGTCCCGTCGGCCTGGCCCGGCAGGATGAACGCCGGCAACTCGGCCTGACGATCGCCGACTTTGAGGCGAAGAAGGTCGCCGTTGGCCAGACCGATCCGCTTGGCCGTGGCCGAACTGACGAGCGCCGCGTTGTCCCACGTCAGCTTCGTCATCGGGTCCGGCCATTCCTGCAGCCAAGCGTTGTTGGCGAACCGGCCGTCATACACGCTGTGGTCCTGACAGAAGACCAGCTCATATCCGGGGGTAGGTGCCTCGGCCGAGGGCTTCGACAGCAGCTTCTCGAAGTCGGCTTTGTGGGCCGCGGGGGCCTTGTCCTCCGGCCAAGCCGTCCCGGCGATGATCCCCTCGTGCAGGGCCCCGCGCCACGCCGATTCCATATCCGTCTGCTTGACGATCTGCTGGAACGTTCGACGGACGATGTCATGGCCCTTCGGCGACGGCTTGCCGAGCACCATGGCGATCAGCTCGCTGGGGGTCTTGCCGCCGTACAGCGGGGCGATCAGCGGCTGGACGATGCTAATCGTGCCGTCGTACGCGCGGGCATCGTCCCACGACTCCAGATAGTGTGCCCGGGGCACGTGCCAGGTGCACACGCTCGATGTCTCGTCGTCGTACAGGCTCAGATGGATGCTCGTCTTGACCTTCGCCAGGTTGTCGGCAACTGCGGCGTCGGACGGAGCATTGCACACCGGATTGGCGCCCAGAATGACTAGCGTTTCGATCTCGCCTTCCGCCATCGCCGTTCCCAAGGCCTTGATCGCTTCAGCCTGCGCGGGCCGTGCCGGCTCCGGGTCGACGGTGTAGGTCACGGTCTTGCCCAGCTCTCCCAGCATCACGGTCATCAGCTGGGCGAGCGCGTGGGTCCTTGCCGGTTGTCGCGCCCCGGCCAATACGAGGCAGGCCCCCTCGCGCTTCTCGAGCTCTTGGGCGAGAGACAAGATGAAGCGACGCGCGGGCTCCGCCAGCCCGAACACGGCTTCCTCCCCCGTGCGCGGGAGCTTGACGTGTAGATGAAGCAATTCGCTACAGAGCACGCTCGCAAGCCTGCCCACCTCTCTCGACGACACGGCCAGCCGATGGTCCGCCATGCTGCCCGTGATCGAGTGCGCGCTCTCGATTACGTACAGCCGATTCATCCTGCCGTCGTCGCCGCGCCGGCCCTTGGCGAAGTCGCGGGCGTACCTGACAGCCGCGGGATGCGTCAGGAGCGGATCGGCGTCCAGGCAGACGATCACGTCCGCCTGATCGAAGTGATACTGTGGTCGAAGCGGCTTACCGAACGCCAGCCTTGTGCCCTCGCGTTCGTTGTCCCAGGAGATCGGTTCGTACTCGTACCACCTCGCGTCCGGCATGACCTCGGCCAGGCGTGCCCGCAGACGAGCTACGCTCGGCGACGACGTCGCCTCGCTCAGAATCGCCAACCCCTTGCCCTTGCGCTGTCGCAGCTCAGCGAAGTGCGACTGGGCAAACCCCGCGAAGTCGTCCCAGGATTGCCGGATCGTCTGACCGCCCTCGCGCCGAACGACCGTTCGGCTGCGGTCGGGGTCGTACAGCTCCAGGACGCTTGCCTGATGGATCGCGCTGGTCGCGCCCAGACTGAAGGGGTGCGACGGGTTCCCCTCGACCTTGATCGGCCGGCCGTCGTAGCTGGTCACCAGCAGGCCCGTCGCGACGCCGCCGATCTCCATCGCCGTGGCATAGCGCTCGGGCTGACCGGGCGTCCGGCCCGGCGGGCGATAGGCATACGGAACGATCGTCTCTTTGGGCCAGCGGCATCCCGCCATCCCGCCCAACGCCAGCGACGCGCCCATGAGCTTGAGGAACTCACGTCGAGATGCCCCGTCAACCGGTGTCTCCGTACCGCCGGGAAACTCCTCGCTGAGACGTGCGCGGGCATCGGGCGTCCCGGCCAGATCGTCCAGGCTCCGCCAATACCGCGTGCCCGGGTTGTCCGCATCTACCGATGACATGTCGAACAGTCTTCCGAGGGGTTGATCTGGCTCTGATCGCGAAGCCGACGGCCCAGCACGAGCTGGTCCTCTCCCGCGACCCAGGCCAGCGCCGTCACGTATTCCACCGGCCGCAGGTGCAACTCGGGTTGCCGATGACAGTCCAGACACCAACCCATGCTGAGCTTCTCGGCCTGGTAGACCACGTCCATCTTGTCTACCCGACCATGACACGAAACGCAGCCCACGCCGCGACGAACGTGGGCGCTGTGATCAAAGTAGGCGTGATCCGGCAAGTCATGCACCCGGACCCACGAGATGGGCATGCCGGTCGCATAGCTCTCGCGAACCGCCAGGAGCTTCTCGCTGTTCCCGCGAATGTGCTTGTGGCAATTCATGCACGTCTGCGTAGGCGGGAGGGCGGCGTGGGCCGCCTGCTCGACGGTGGTGTGGCAGTAGCGACAGTCGATGCCCAGCTCGCCTGCGTGAACGCGATGGCTGTAGGGCACGGGCTGGACGGGCTCGTACCCGACGTCGGTCGTCTGCGGCGAGGCCGCCAGCGCAAAGACCAAGCCCACGTACACCGCACCTGCACCCGCCACGAGTGGCGCCGCCTTGATCGCCGCATTGGACCACTTTGGGAAGACGAGCGGGTCCATGGGTGCCGTCACTCTATCCGGTGCGTTGCGCCTGACAACCAGACTCAAGCCCGCGGCCCAACGGGCAGCACAACCGGCCGCGCAGCATCCGAAATGGCTCGCCGAAGGCCAGAACATACCCTATACATTCACGTCATGCAGGCCGTCAAGCACCAGAGCCGCCCATGCGGAGCGTGCGTATCACCTATCACCTCGTGGCGCGCCCGGGGGCCCGGCAGGTCGTCTCTGCGGCAATTCAACTGCGGTAGTAGGGCTACCCGTCACGCTGCGGGGAGGAAAGGGACCTTCCCGCCAGCAACGTCCGAAGGACGGCTTGAAGCTCAAGTCTTTGAAGTGCAACAAGTAATGCTGGGAGGCGTCGAGGGAGAACCGGCGCCGAAAAAAAAACAGGGAATCCCCTGGACTCTCAGCGAGGTGCGAGCCTATTAGGTAGCAGAAGGCAACGCACAAAACCTTCTCCCAAAACCTCCTACTCCCTCTTGGGGCCCTTCCTCGGGGCCCTACTTTTTTGCGCCTCAGTTCCGATGGGATGCGGCCCACAGCGCCTCGGGCAGGTCAGAAAGACCGCGCTTCCAGCGAACCCGCGACCGTTCGCCGACGTAGTGAAGGACAGAAGAGAAACCAACGCACCAAGAAGAACCTTTTCGCAAGGACCTCCTACTCCCTCACGCGGGCCCCAGTCGGGGCCCTTTTTTCTGCGCGGGCTTTCTGGCATGAAAAGCCATGGGTCGACCCCACCGGGATCGACCCATGGACGGATGGCTTAACGCCACTGGCCTCCGGGCTCGTCGGCGACGACGAGTCCGGCTTCAATATCCTCGGTATCTACTCTTCGAGCTCCAACTCGCCAACAACTGCGCTCATGTCAGCCAGAGCGGCCGACCGGATCAGGCTGGCCGTCACCGCGTAGACGTGATCGTCCATGAAGACGCCACGCATCCAGCTGTTGTAGTAGTACCAACCCGCCTGGGCCCCGACGGTGTCCACCACGGGGATTCGCCCGATCGGCTTGATGCCGCCCTCGGGAGACACGTGATAGACCCCCAGGCCGGTGAAGGTATGCTGGCCATAGGTCGGCCCTCCGGACCCGCCTTCGTACAGGACGAGGGGGATGGCCAGCGCCTTCTGCGGCGCGAAGTAGTTAAACGCCCGGTGATCGTGCAGGGCCTCCGACTCGGTGCCCCGCCCGCCAATGACGAGCGTGTGGACCTCGTCGGGATTGGCGAAATCGCTCACGTCGAAGATGCTGAGCTTGACGCCCTGGTACCAGGAGAAGTCCCCGACATCCTCGGCGTCCTTGCCGATCGTGAGCAGGTGATTCGGGTCCAGGATGTGGATGTAGTTGCTGTAGCCGGGAACCTTGAGCTCACCGACCACCTTCGGCGCGTTCGGATCGGACAGATCCAGCGTGAACAGGGGATCGATCTTCTCGAACGTCACCAGGAACCCGCGCGGCCCCAGGAAACGGGCCGAGTAGATCTCCTCACCGGGGGCGATGTTGCGGACCTCCCCTACGATCTTGAGGGTGGCCCCGTCCACGCCGAGCACGAAGACGTTGTTGGTCGGGCCGCCCTGGGCGCGCCAGAACTGCCCGATGGTCGTGGCGATCCGCAGGTGTCCCTCGTGCTCGCCGAGCGAGAACTGGTTGAGGGGCCTGCCGGGCACCTTGCCGCTGGCGGTGTACTCTGCACCGTTCTGCCCGAACGCGAACTTGTGCAGGACGGTCTGCTCGGTCTGCCCCGCGCCGTAGCCCCACTCCGTGTCCGTCAAGTAGAGGGCCTCGGTGGAGGCGTAGATGAGACCTGCGTCGGCCGTCAGGGCCACCGTGTCGATGTCGGCCTCCGGATTGGCCGTGTTGATCGTCACCACGGTGACGAAGGCGTACCCATCCGGGTCGGCGGGTCGGTAGAAGCCCTCCCAATTGGTGATCAGTGCGGGCGAGCCGGGCACGTCATTCCCGTCGACGACCACGTATTCCGGCAGGATCTCGGTCAGGGGCGTCTCGGGGATGTCCTGCACCGGCGGCAGATCGGGATAGACGGTCAAGACCAGGTACAGGCGATCCTCGATCATCCGCGAGGCCACCAGATACCCCTCCAAGCGGTAGGTCTTGATCACGCTTGGCGCCGACCGATCGGTTGCGTCGACGAGCGAAACGATCGTCTCGTTCTCCCAGTCCTCCTTGTAGGTGGCCGACTTCGCGATGCCGATAGGTACGTCATCCCACTCGGCGTAGCCGTACCACGACGGGTTCTGCGAGAGGGCAACCAGCTTGTCGCCGCGGAGGTAGAGGTTTTGCGGCTGCCCGTCCAGCTCGAGCTTCCCGACCTCCTCCAGGGCGTCCGGTGGCTGGACCTTGGCGATGCGGAGCTCACCCCCCTTGAGCAGATACACGTGCTCGCCGTCGTTCTTCATGACGTCGCTTTCGTCCACGCCCTCTTCCTGGAGGTTGGTGGTCGAGTAGCCGTCGTCGTTGCTGCTCCCTTGGGAAGCGCCGTCCCTGGCGAGGCCCAGCTCGCCCCCCGCGCCATCGAACGCCATTGGCGCCACGGGCAAGAGCGAGATCATGTCCTCGAGGAACCAGGTTCCCTGCCGTTTCGACTGGGCGCGGACCTGCTCGGTGAGATACTCCTTCAGCTCTTCGGGCGACTTGAAGCGGTACAGGGACGCTGCGCCCGTCTTCTTCGGATTGAGCGACGACTTCAACGTCGTCAGGAGCTCGCAGCCTGACACGATCAGGCCTGCCGAGACCAGGACCACGAAACAGCTCACCTTCTTCACGGAAAGACTCCTTCGTGAGCCCACGACACAGGAATGAGATTTCTGGGAGTCCGCCGAGGACGCTCGACGAGTTTCGGTTGCACTACACCAACGTAACGACCATGCAACGCGGGACCTCCCACCGCGCCGCGTCAAATTATACGCCTTGAAGTTCCCCACATCAAGCGGTCAAGACCACGTTTTCGCCGAAATCCCGGCTGACGACCGCGCCGCGCCCTACCCAGAGTATCGTCATTTCTCTCGCAGATCTGTCGCCTCCCCCTCGCTTCGGCGCAGACATTGCTCTGGCCTGGCATCCGCCTACCTGACCTGAAGGACCGTGGCGACCGTGCCAATGACGACGGCGGCCACGGCAAGCACGGCGGTGATAACCACCAGCGCCGTGAACTGGCGGGTCTGGCGGTGCAGAATCTCGTCCAAGCGCCGCTGGTGCTCGTCGCCGGCAACCTGCATCTCATTGAGCGCATTGGCGTGCTTGTCGGACGACTCGCCGAGCCGATCCACGCTTCGGGACAGGGACTGCAGCGTGCCGGCCATATGGGCATCGCTCTCCGAGCCCATCTCCAACTGACGCTCGATGCCCGAGAGCGTATCGGTCTGCTGGCGGACGACTCGGGGCAATTCGCCGATGGCGTCTCCGAGCTGCTGTGTCCGGACCGTGGTGGTCTCCAGCTGTGCGGCGATGGTCGAGAGGAGCTGGACCTGCTGTTGATCCACCTTGGGGACATCGGCCAAGGATCGGCTAAGCTGTGTGATAGCCCCGGCGATCTCTTGGGTCCGGTCCTCTTGGACCCGCATGTGCTTGTGCATCTCGTCCATCATCTCGAGCACGCGATCGTAGCCCTCCTGGAGCTTGCCGAGGCTGTATTCACGACGCGATCTACGGCTCAGCGTGGGGGTGGCCCGTTCCGGCGGCGCACTGCTGCCCGCGTCGGCTGCCGCGGGGGCCTCGTCCCCGGGGGCGCGATCACCATCCTCACTCGAGCGGACGACGCTCCCGTCATCGGCGATCGCCGTCGAATTCTCATCGCCCACACCATCCGCAACGTCGGGTCGATGGCCGCGAGTGCGGACCCAGCCCCGCATGCGAGATAGGAAACCTGTCCTGGCCATCATATGTTCCCTCCTGCGATCGGCACGCGGGTGCCTCGGCCCTGCCCACACGATCGCGCCGCCGATCCGGCGCGTTCTCCTTCGCGTGAGGCGTCGTGATTATATCACGTCCGTCCGCAAGGTCGTCCCCTGGAAATCCGATGACGGGGACAGGCTTCAGGCTACAGACCTCAGACCTCAGGCGCCGGGATTCAGGCGCTGTACACTGGCGCCTGCCCTTCGCGGCTGATTCGTCCTTCCGGTAAGACGGCGCCGGATCTACAATCGCGTGTATGGACGGGTCTGACGACCAGCCTCGAATCGTGGCCATTGAGACCAGCGGCCGGCAGGGAAGCGTCGCCGTGGCCGCCGGCGATGACGTGTTGGGCATGACCCGCTTCGCGTCGGACCATCAACACGCCGTGGCGCTCCTGCCGTCGATTGGACGCCTATGCGAAACCGTCGGTTGGCGTCCGGGCCAGATTGACGAGGTGTACGTATCGGCGGGTCCGGGGAGCTTCACAGGCTGCCGGATCGGCGTGGCGCTCGCCCGAGCACTGGCTCAGGCGGTGGGGGTCCGGCTGGTCCGAGTTCCCACGGTCGACGTCCTGGCCCGGAACGCGCTGGATCGTCCGGCCCCGCCGAAGCACCTGGCCGTCTTGCTCGATGCCCAACGCCACCAAGCGTACATGGCCCGCTTCGACTTGGCCAAAGACGCCTATCGTCGCGAGGATGAGGTCCGGATGGGAGACGTCAAGTCGCTTGTCGCCCGGCTGCCCAGACCATGCGCCGCACTGGGCGAGGGCATCGCCTACCACCGGCAAGCGATCGAAGCCGCGGGGCTCGAGATCCTACCGGAGTCCCTGTGGCCCGCCCGCGCAGAGAACGTGCTGCGCGTCGGGAGATGGCTCGCCGGGCGCGGCGCCTACGTCGCGATCAATCAGCTCCTGCCCATCTACGTCCGTATCCCGGAGGCAGAGGAGCGCTGGCGGGAACGGCACGGGAAGGAGAATTCTTGACGACCGGGGTCCGGGTTCCGGGTTCAGGGGTCCGGGTCTGAGATTCGCTGGGGCACGCGATGCTGAATCACTCGCCTCGGTCGTGGACTGGTCATTCTCCTTTGCCGGGAGCTTGACGGGCTTCTGGCCCGCCGATCAGCAGGATCGCAGAATGCGCGGGTATGGACAGAGCGGTCCATTGGCCGCTGCCCGTGCGACTCGGCGTAATCTGACCGCTGGCGGGATCTGCGAGCCACCAGCGCTCCTTGCCGGGGGGACAGATCCGTCCCGCATACGGCTTGCCGCCAACGTTCACGACCAACAGGATCCGTCGGCCGTCGCGGACGAAACGCCCGACCACGACATGATCGCAAGCTGGGCGGAGGTGACCGGCGCTTCGCCGATTCGCGAGTGCATCCAAGTCGACAGATCTGGCGGCGTCTCCGTCACACATCACGGACCCACCGGCGGCCCGGAAACGATCGACGACGCCGGTCACCGATGCGGGCAGCGCCACACCCGACGGCAACACGATCGCGTCGAATCCGCGCAACCCGATCGCGATCCGGCCGTCGCGGATCTTCGCTGCGGCGAGCAGCTCGTGATCGGCCAGGGCGAACGAGATCTGGGCCTTCAACAGCCGCCGTCCCAGCTGCAGGAACGACCGGACGATCCGCTGGGCGCGCGTCGATTGGGATTTGAGGGTCAGTCGATCGGCGACGGGCAGGTACTCGGCCCACAGATCGTAGATCGGATAGTAGAGCAGGACGTCCGGGTCGAGTCGCGCATCGCGCAGGAGGGCGTTGAGTCGCCCGACGTAGTCGCAGTAGGCCCGGCACGTCTCGTCGCCCGATGTTTGCTTGCCCGATGACCCGCCCCGCACGATCCGCCCGATCGACCCGTAGTAGGACGTGAATTCCGTGACGCCGAGCGCGGCCTGCCACGCGGCCGTCGCCTGCATCCACGCCAACGACGCGGGCCCGCGCTTGGCCATCCGCTGGGAGAAATCGCTGACCTCGGTCATCACGCATCGCCTGCCGTTCAGCAACGCCGCCGAGGCCGGCAGCGACGCCGTCAGCCAGCCGCTGTGCAGCACGGCCGACGGGTCCGATGAGAGCATGTCCATCCCGGGGATGTCCATCCGACCGAGCGCCTTGAGGGCGTTGCCATAGAGGGGCACATGGTGGATGACCTGCTCCTCCCACAGCGTATGGCCTGATGAGGCGACATGGTGACGGCGGCACCAATCCTGGATGCGGCCGAAGTACCGTTCGGTGATCAGGTCGGCGATCAGCGCCCAGAACTGTCGGCGGACCTTGCGGTCCGTCTCCGAGTCGCCCACAAAGAGGCTGCGGCGCAGGGGCATGATGTCCTGCCCGTAGCGCTGTCCGTACAGCTCCGGCAGGTCGCGACACCAGGGCACGCCGGGCAGGGGCTTGACGGACGCGTCGAGCGGGTCGACGACCCGCACGCGCTTGCGAACGTGCTCGGGGAGTTGGCCCAGGTTGACGGGCATGAGCGACGGCTCGTCGGTGAAGAACGCGCGGATCGTCTTGCCGAAGTGCGGGGCCACGCGACGGCGGTAGGCCTCGTGCGTCTTGGCGACGAAACACTGTATGGCGGCGTCATCGATCAGATTGGGGTAGCGCCGCGCGGCGTAGAAGTTGTTGCTGGCGTGCGTGTGTTCGTAGGCGCGACGGAGCGAGAACGGGTCGTCACGAGACGCATCGTAGACGAGCGCGAGGGCCTCAAACGCCGGGTCGGCCTTGAGCACCCACCCACCGGCTGCCCCGCTCGGATAACCGTCCTCGTCGTAGATCCACACGACCAGGCCCGCTTGTCGGCAGGCCTCTACGGCGTGAACGAGCGTGGCCCAGTGCTCGTCGGAGGCCATGTAGTCGGTGAAGGCGACGTTGCAGACGATGCCACCCAGCCCGGCGGCTTTCACGGCCGCCATCGCCGCGGGCGTGGCCTGACGCGGTGGCACGCCGTGGACGATCTGCAACGGGCGCAGATCGGCCGACGGGTTGGACCATGCTTGCCACCATGCCGCCGGCCAATCGGGCTTCGGGCCGACAGGCCCGGATGCCGTCGCCGCCATCGTGCAGGACCCCCACGCTATCCCCAAGAATGCAGCGATGCGCCGGCCGTGTCGCAGAAGCCAGCGTCCCCCGAGATCAAGAATGGTCACAGCACGTCCCCTGCGCCTCGGCGACCATCTTCTTGAACAGGACGGCCTGGGCGGCCAGGGCCTTGACCCGGTCCTTCGGCTTGCTGCTGGCCTCGAGCATGATCCAGCCCTTGTAGTCCATCTTGACGAACAAGCCGATCAGGACCTTGTAGGGATAGCTCTTCGATTCCAGCTCGCGGACGTGCGTCGTCGCGCCGAGTCGGTCCTTGACGAGGTTGAAGTTGTGGACCAGGCCCTTGCCTTTGAGGTCCTGCTGATTGGAGTTCCAACACACCGCAACGTTGGGATGATCGGCGACGTCCATGATGGCCTTCATGATCGGCAGCTCGGCGCATTGGCCGTGGACCTCGAGACGGATCTGCTGGCCGTAATCGGCGCCGAAGGCCCCCAGGACGTTCAGCGACTTGCCGATCTGCTCGATCGTCTTCTCGCGGGGCACGCCCTTGTGGAAGCTGTTGGGCTTGACCTTCACGCCACTGCCGCCGACGTCGCGGCTGCACACGACGAAGGCCTTGGTGGCCTCGATGGCCTTGCTCAAGACGGCCGGGTCGGGGCTGTCCAGCCGTTCGTTGGAACCCAGGCCGACCAGACAGACCGGGCTGTCGGCGAACCGCTTCTTGACTTCCTTGCGCTGCTGGGCGCTGAGCGACGGCTCGACGCCGTGGGCGTGCGTGGTCCGCAGCTCCACGCCCAAGACCTTGGCCGTCTCACAGTTTCGGATGAGCGTCGGTAAGTCCCAGTCCTTGCCCCACTGATAGGTGACCAGCCCGTAGCGCATCTTCGATCCGGGTTTGCCCGCCGGTGCGGCCTGCACGACACTGCCGGGGACGGTGGCGGCGGCAAGGACACCTGCGGCGGTCTGGGAACCTCGAACCAGGAACTGACGACGAGAGACTTGCTGTTGCTTCAGAGACATTCGGCTTTCTCCTTGAACATGGTCGGCGCGATCCGTCGGAGTAGGTGTTCCGCATTCCACGTTTAGCCCCGCCGCGTGCGGCGGGGAAGGGGCCGCACGCGGCCCCGCTAAACAGGCACCCCTCGAAGAGACGCGCTGCGCGCCATCGTAGATGGGGCGTTTCTACTCCACGCCGCGAATCGCGTCAATCGCGTCCCTGATGCGGGACAACGACGCTGCCAAGTGATATGGTGATACGTCCGCCCGGGAGGCCGTGCGGGGTGATGGGCATTTCGAGACGAGGAACCGGATGATGGCAGACAAGAGCGGCGCGGACGTCAGGCAGATCAACAGGCATTGGCGGGTCTTGTGCGAGCGGATCGGCAACCGGTACGCGGGCACGGCGGGAGAACAGGCGGCGGCCGACTACGTCGAGCGGGAATTCGCCAAGCTGGGCCTGGCCAACGTGCATCAGTACCGGTTCGAGTTCCCCGGTTGGGATTTCTCGCGGTGCAGGTTGCGGATCGGGCGGGGTCGCCAGATGCGATCGATGGGCAAGGCCATGCCGATGGAGTACTCGGTCGGAACGCGGCCCGGCGGCGTGCAGGGCCCGATCGTATACCTCCAGGGCGGCAGCGCTCTGGATCTGGAGCGAGACCTCCGCGGCAAGGTGGGGTTGCTGATCGGATCGTTGAGCCTCGGCGATCCGGAGACCAAACAACGGATCATCGATTCGAAGATGGCGGCGCTGATCACCGTCGACGCGCGGGTGCCGTTCGACTGGAAGATCCCCATCGGGGCTGCCCCGCAATGGACCGAGGGGTACGCCGTCCCCACCGTGGCCGTTCCCTACATGGAGGCGGTTCGCCTCGTGCGTGATCTGCCGCTGACCGCACGGCTCGACGTGGCCACGCGCGCGTTTCCGGCGACCAGTCAGGTGGTGATCGGGGAGGTGGTCGGCCGACGACACCCAGAGCAGGTCATCATCGTCTCAGGCCACCACGACTCGGTTCGGGGCAACGTCGGCGCCGACGACAACGCCAGCGGGGTCGTTTGCGTGTTGGAGCTGGCCCGGGTGTTGGCGCGTCGGCGACCGAAGCGCACCGTGCGGTTCGTCAGCTACGGCGTCGAGGAACGACTCAGCGTAGGCGCGTACATGTACATGCGGTCGCTGTCGGCAAAGGCGTTGACGGGCGTGGTGATGGCGCTCAACGTCGACTCCGGCGGCGGACACGTCGGCGAGGACGTGGCCGTCGTGACCGGCACGCCCGCGCTCGAGCGCCTGGTCCGTCGTCACTGGGAGAAGCGCCGCCATCCGATCCGGATCGACCCGGCCGTCAACCCCTACAGCGACCACTTTCCGTTCAACATCGCCGGCGCGCCGTCGGTGTGGTTGTCGCGACCGAGCATGATGGGCGGAGGATACTGGACGCTGCATAGCGTACATGACAACCTCGACAACGTCTCCGCGCCCATTCTGGCCCGGACCGTGGACAGCGCACACGCGATGCTGAGCGAGGCGATCGCCGCGGATCGGATGCCGTTTCCCAGGAAGATTGCCCCGCCCCTGGCCGCCGAGGTCCGCCGCGTGGCCAAGAAGGCCTATCATCACCCCTGGTCGCCCAGGAAGTTCGACTACGCCCGGTTCGAGATCGGATAAGCGGAGCTGATCACCTTCGCGGAGGGTCCGCCGGTAGCCGAAGGAGCCCATTCGGATGAGCCACATCAGAAGCACCGTGCTGGGCGTATCCGCCATGGTCGTGTTGTCGTCAATCTTGCGGACGGCGCAGGGCGAGGCTGCACTCCCGCAGGTGCTTCCCACGCCGCAGCATATGACATGGGCCGCGCCAGGCAAGCCGGGCTCGCTGGCGACGGGAACGTGCAGACGCGTGGTGATCATGGACAAGGCACATTCCTCCACGGTGGCAGGGATTGAGCAGGTCAACGCACGGTTGGCGGAGCTCAAGAAGCCCACACTCGAGCTGGCCGAGAAAAAGAGCCGTGGCGAGCCACGCGGTACGGTCTGTCTGACCGTTGAGCCGTCGTCCGAGATCGAGCGACTGGTCGTGGGGCTGCCGAAGCCCAAGGCTGAAGGCTACCGCCTCGTCGTCACGGCAGACGGCGTGGCCATTCTCGGCAAGGACGTCTCCGGGCTCTACTACGGACTGACGACGCTGCGGCAGCTGATCCAGCCGGACGGGCGGATCCCGTGCGTAGCGATCTCCGATTGGCCGGACCTGCCCGTCCGCGGCACCTACATCGGCGAGCATCACTTCGGGGACGATCCCCGCAAGAAGATCCCGTACCTTGCCTCGCTGAAGTTGAACCTGGTCGTGCTCGAATACTACGGCCTGTATCGCCTGGATGACCCCAAGGTCCGCGCGCGGTGGCAGGACCTCTTTGCGCTGTGCCGGAAGCACTGCATTGAGCCCGTACCGGAACTGCAGAGCCTCGGCTGGGGTCACATGGTGCTGTCGCTCGACCCGCGCACCGTGGAAGGGGTCACGCTGTCCAAGCAGCCCTTCGAGGCCAAAGACGGCCGGATCGTGCCCGGGGTACAGGAACCCGCGCCGCCCATCGCGCTGGTCAACCCGGGGTTCGAGCAGGCCAAAGGCAACGACGCGCACGGCTGGGGGCAGGACACCGTGGAGCCGACGATCTGCGTGGACAAGGCCGACAAGCACAGCGGGACGGCCAGCCTGCGGCTGACGCGGACACGGCGCGGGATCATCCGCGCGTGGCAGGACGTCGCCTGCCTCCCCAACCAGGGGTACGAGATCGGCTGCTACCTGAAGACCCGGGACATCAAGGGAAGCGGTGACTGCGGCGCCTACATCGAAGTCTACGGACTTCACCCGAACGGCGGGCACGGGGCCCTGCTGGCCAAGTCTGCGATGCGCAAGGGAAGCCAGGCGTGGCGGGCGGAGCATGCGGGTCTCAGCAGCGGGGGGTACCAGCGCCTCCGCGTGTACGTCCGCATCCAAGACGCGACCGGGACCGCGTGGTTCGACGACGTCTCGCTGGTTGGCACCCGTCACGCGCCGGCCGATCCGCTGAGAAACGTCATCATCACCCAAGCCGCGCCGCTCACGGTCGCCAATGCAACGGGCACGATCACGTACGAAGCCGGCAAGGACTACCGCGTCGTCCCGGGCGATCCCCCGGTCGGCCCCGGGCACGATCTGAGTCGGACCTCGTACCCCGCCAGCGCCAAGCCCCTCAGCCTGACGTTGCTGCCCGGGAGTCGGATCAGGGACGGCGACAAGCTTCTGGTGAGTTTCACCTACGCCCCGCAGGGCAGCATTACCTGTTGCCCCTCCGAGCCGCTCTACCGCGAGGTGATGCGCAAGTCCATCCAGAACGTCGTCCGGTACCTCGAGCCGAAGTACATCCACATCGGACACGACGAGCCGCGGGTCTTCAATCGTGACGACCGATGCAAGCGCCGCGGCCTGAGCAACACCGAGCTGTTCGTGGACGACATCAAGCGAATGCGTCAGTTCGCGCGTGAAGCCGACCCGAACGTCCGGCTGATGATGTGGGCCGACGCCGTCAACCCGTATCACAACGAGCCGCACGCCGGCATGAAGAAGGCGGCCCAGAGCCTTCCCCGCGATATCGTCATGAGCACGTGGTTCTACAGCAGTCCCCAGAACGACGCGGCGATCCGAAGGTCGGTGGCGTACTTCACGGACCTCGGTTTCGACGTCACGGGTTCGCCCTGGTTTCAGTACGCCAACGCCCACACCTGGGCCCAATGCCTCAGCGAGCGCCGCAAACGGAGCCCGCACGCCCTGGGCGAGATCTACACGAGCTGGAAGGACAACAAGTCGGTCGATCCGTGGCAGGCGCTGACCACGACGGCCGAGTATGCGTGGTCTGCGAGCACGCCGCCGTTCGACGCCTGGATGAAGCGTCTCGGCAAGTAGGCTGCGGGCCCGACCAGGAGAACCGACATGAACAGACGCGAGTTCATCAAGCTCGGCACGAGTGCCCTGGCGGCAACGAGCGTGGCGCGGGCACCGCGTGCAGCGCGGGCCGAGACGCGGGGGACCCGCCCCCTGGTGGATGAGGCGCTCAGGAAGGCATTGCTGGCCTACCTAGCGGACCTCAACGCCTGGGTGATGACGCTCGACGTGGGAAGCGGCACACTCAAGAACACCAAGGACACGCGGACGTCGGTCTTCATCAACGGCAACTTCGCCAGGATGCTGATGGCCTCCTACAGGATCACGGGCAACAAGGCCCATCTGGCCGAGGCGCTGCGGTGGTGCGACACGTTCTGCAAGAAGCAGCAAATGACGACCACGTCCACCGGCCAGGAGGCGGGATACTGGCCGGACTGCGGCCCCCGGGGGAACATCTACTTCGGCGACGCGGGCACAGCCGCCACGGCGCTCGCCGTCGGGCATCGCTTCGCGGACAAGCAGAGGCAGGCGCGCTACCTGGCCGCGATGGAACGGAAGGCCCGGTTCGTGATGCATGGGTGCGCCGAGGCCCCGGAGGGACGCGGGCGCAAGGCGTCCACAGGATGGGTGATCCAACAGGGCAAGGACCGCGGCGCCCTGGGCTGCGGATACTACAAGGGCAAGCTCAGCCCGGAGCCCTACACGATCTCGACCGCTACGACCGGCGGCGCGTTCTTCTCCGAGCTGTTCGCGATCACCGGCCAACCCAAATACAAGGAGATCGCAGCCGGCGCGACGCGGTGGCTCGTCAAGATCCGCAAGGAAGACGGCGAGCTGCCGTACACCCTCGCCGGCAAGACGCTGACCTGCTGGCCGCTGGACACGCTCAGCTACTGTACGGAGGCATTCGTGGCCGCGGACATGTACCTGAAGGATCCAGGTCTCCAGGATCTTCTGCGAAAGAAGCTGAAGCCGACCGTGCGGTGGTTCCTGGCAGGGCAGAACGCGGACGGCTCGTGGGGAAAGCTCCGAAGCGCCGACCAGCAGAGAAGCCCGCGGAGCCTGACCTTGCTGAGCTGGTTCTACCGGCACGTGGACCCGAGCCCGGAGGCGGCCGAGTCGGTCCGGAAGTACTGCCGCTTCCTGTTGAATCCCGAGAACAGCAAGGCGTACGGGGTCAAGACGCTCGTTCGGACGTCCGGATTCGTCGGGCTGGCCGTGGCCGAGATCGTGTCTGACAGGAGCACGTTCTGAGTCGGCCCTCGTGGGCTGCCGCGACTCACAGCGTTCTTGTCATCTGGCCGTGGTGGTGGTGGACACAGAACCCGGCCCGCTCGTAGAGCCGAATGGCCGGGACGTTGTCGTGATCGACGTCCAGAAAGGCGACGTCAGCCCTACCCACAAGCGCGGACAAGCCGCGGGCCAACACGCAGCGGCCCAACCCCCGGCCGCGATACGTTTCGAGAATGCCGATGTAGTCCACCACCCCTACGCCTTCACGGAGCACGCCGACCTGGACGGTCCCCGCCAGGTCCTGTCCGTCGTACGCGACCAACCAATCTGTAGCGGTGTCCACGGACCACATCTTCTGTGAGAAGGCGAGGTCTGCCTTCGACGCTGCCGCGGTGATGCGTCGGACAGCGGCGTTCATCTCGTGGAACGTGTCCAGCCCGACCTCCTCGGCCGATCGGAAGTCAAGCTGTCCCAAGCCCGAATCGATGGACAGTTGCCGGCTCAGCATCTCCCGCCGGGGATCGCCCTCGAGACCGTGCTTTCGATACAGGTCGATCAGCGGACGCACCTCATCGGGGAATCCGTGGAATGACATCCGGACGTCGGTCAGTCCCTGCTTGGCCGCGTGCCGAAGGACGAACGCCAGGAGTCGGTCCGCTGCGTCACGGGCCTGCGTGTGACGGGAGACCCGCGGCGTCTGGCCCTCGATCGACAGCCTCCGCTCGGCCGGTTCGACGCGCCACAGCAGATACGCATCGATCCCGCCTGGTCCGGGCAAAACAACTGCGGATCGGTCGTTGTCCCCGGCGAGCGTCTGCAGATCGATCCGCTCCGGGAGATGCAGGTGCTGCCGGAGCAGGCCCTCGTCCTCGACGTTGGGCACGCGACAGTTCGCGGGACACCATCGCTCCGCCGGCGGATGGGCGGCACAGAACCGATCGAGCCATTCCGCCCGAAGCTTGATGCATCCGTGGTAGTCGCGTCGCGTTGCCATACGCAGACTGCTGTCCATCGGCGTTCTCCCTTCGAAGCGCTCCCGCAGACCGGCCCTACGCGATCCGGCACCGACGCGATCCGCGGGCGTGCGGAACCGGATCCGGCGGGGGTCCAGCACGAGCAAGATAGCGTTCTCAGTCAGGGGACCGCTGACCGTCTGATCGACTCAAACGCTCAGCGAAGAGGACGGGCACGTCGAGTGCTTCGCTCGCTCTACGCCACGGATGCATCCGGCACCGAGGCGTCCCCACAACACGCGATTCGTCTGCCTGTCATGGTGCACCTCCTTTCCGGCAGGATGGACCTTCTGGTACCGAAGCATACCAACGACGCTTCGCCAGGCCAAGGATCCTCCGTTCCTAGGCGGGCTTCCTAACGTGCTTCGGCATCTTGTAGGACTTGTCCTTGTGTTTGTCGTACACGCGGTATCCGACGGGGATGACGGTCTCGGCGCTGAAGAACGAATCGGGCACACCGGTGTTGACCTTCAGCTTGGGCTTGCCGGCCCGATCCAACTCCACCTGCATCACCATGGTGCCCTCATAGGAGGGGGCTTTCACCTTCACGGTCCCCGCCACCGGAAGCCAGATGCCCTTCGCCACGCTGGCCAGCTTGGTCACCTTGCAGGTCTTCCGGACGCCGCGGCCCGGATAACGCCAGTATTCGGTCTTGAGCAGGCTGAAGCCGCGCTGGACGTCGATCCAGTAGGTGGCCCCGACGGCCACTTCGCCCTGATGGAACGGAACCTCCAACACGTGGCAAGCGTGGCCGTTGATCGTGTCCAGCTTCGGTCGAACGCGCCCCTTGGGATCCCGCATCGCAGCCAGCAGGCTGTCCTTGTAGCTCCCGACGTTGCCCTCCGGATCGGTCCATTGCGACACCTGGAAGAACCCGGACGTGCTGGGATCCGCGTCGCGCGTCTGATCGGGCTGGATCAGTGCCGTCTTGTCGTCCGGAAAGACGATCGTACTGAAACCGCCGCGGTAAGCGGCCCGCCGATGGTGGAGGCGCTTCTCGTCGCCATCCGGCCCACCGAACCTGTAGGCATGCTCCATGTAGCACATCTCGCCCTTGAGGACGAGGCGCATCCGGCTGCGCGCGACGATGGTCCTGGGAGGCTTCCCGGAAACGTTGTACGTGAAGGTGACGTCCAGGTCCTTGATCCGACCCCGGGCCTTCTCGACGCCCGCTAGCAGCTGCTCGCGTGACAGCGTGCTCGGCTGGCTGGCCGCGCCGCCGAGCACGCAGGACACCACGGCTACACACGCATGAGCGATCATGGCTGTCCTCCCAGACGGCCCCCAGCAGGAACCATCTTGCTTGGAGTACATCAGTGTCCCAGCTTCGTAGAACTCACGCCATGCGTTCATCCATCCACTACGGCTCGATGCGACGGATGTAGTGAAGAACGCCGGAGACGAAGCAGGTAATCCCCAGCACGACACACAGCACAGCACATAGCACGAAGTACGAGGATTCCTTGCCGGCGGTTTCGAGTCCCCTGGCCTGGTCGATGAGTCCCATCGTCACCCCGTAGACCACGACGGTGGCCAGGCCCATCATGGTGGCGATGGGCGGACTGCTCATGAACGAAGAGAAGAGCCACGACGCACCGAAGATCAACACGGAGCTCGGTGCCGTGGGAAACACGAGACCCAACGTTCTGTCCAGGGACCGGTCGCCGATGACCCAACTGCTCACACAGGCGACCAAGGCGTTGACGAACCAGAAGGCCAGACACGCCCCGATGGCCACGATCGCCTTGCTGGCGACAGCCGGGCGGCGCGCGATTGGGAGATAGGCTACGAACTCGGCTGAGCGATCGACCCGCTCGCCGGCGATGGCGTTGCCGCCAAGAAACCCGATCGCGAGCACCGTCAGGAACAGGCTCGCGATGCTTGCCATGCGGAGAAGCTCGGCCCAGCTCTCGCTCGGGTAGACGTGCCACAGCCGCGTCCCCAGCTCCCCCACCGTCACGAACACGTAGGGAATCAGCAACATGATGGCCACCCCAACCAGGATCCGTCGGTTCTGGCGATAGTCCTTCCAGAGCAGCGCTTTCATGCCGACGCCCTCCATCCGCGGACATAGTCCTTGAAGATGTCCTCGAGCCCAAGATCGATCACTTCAACCCGCTCCAACGCGTTCGTTGCGCGCAGACCCGCTACGGTCTCATCCGAGAAGTCCTCGACCGTCAGAAGCCACTCGCGGTCTCGCACCCGCTGCCAGATCATGCCTTCCGGCGGACGTTCCGGCGCGCTGCCATCGGACAGGACCGCTCGGATCCGCTTGGTCCGCCTCAGCAGGTCGTCCACCGCGCAGTGCACCCTCAGTTGCCCCTCGTTGATGATGCCGATCGCATCGGCCAGACGCTGGACGTCGCTCAGCGTGTGGCTGGAGAACACGACCGTCTGCTCGCGGTCACAGATGGTCTGCAGGATCCCGTCGAGCAACTCCTCCCGGACGACCGGGTCGAGCCCCGCCATCGGCTCATCGAGGACCAGCAGTTCAGGCTCGTGCGACATCGCCAGCAGCAGCGACAGCTTCACCACCATGCCCTTGGACAACTGCTTGACCTTCTTGTCCGGGTCGAGGTCGAACTGGCCCAGCAGGTCCGCGCAGAGCTTGTCGTCCCACGTCGCATAGAACAAGCGACAGAATCGAATCGCCTCGCGCACCCGCATCCACCGGTGGATCACCTGCTGCTCCGGCACGTAGCCCACGCGCTGCTTGAGCGCCAGACCGTCGGCGATCGGGTCGAGGCCCAGGGCGACGATCCGGCCAGCGTCGCTTTGCAGCAGGCCCATGATCATCTTGATGGTCGTGGTCTTGCCCGCACCGTTGGGGCCGATGAAGCCGAAACCCGTGCCCTTGGGAATCTGCAACGACAGATCCGCAACGGCCGTCTGCTTGCCGAAATGCTTCGTCACGCCGGCCAACTCAACGGTGGATTCCGATGACTCGCCCGTTGTCATGACTCGTCCCTCGCTTCGGGCGACGTATCGCCCCGGGCATCGGCCCGGTCGGTTTGCTCCGACCCGTCGGCGGCGGCCATGGCGTTGCGGAAGATCGACTCGATCCGGTCGTCCGGCAGGCGGGCCGTCTTGCCGACCTGGATGCCGTCGGTGAATCTGGCTTGGACGGCCGCCGCCGATCTGCTCTGGGCCGACGCATCCCCGTCCTCGGTCACGAACACCCCGCGGCCCTTACGGGTCTTGACCAACCCCTGCCGCTCGAGCTCCTGGTACGCCCGCTGGACCGTGTTCGGGTTGACCAGCAGCTCGACCGCCAGCGCCCGAATCGACGGGAGCGCCTCGCCGGGCCGATGCACCCCCGCAGCCACCGACCCGCGGATGTGCTCCACGATCTGCTCGTAGATGGGCACGTGAAGATTCGGGTCGACAGACATGGGCGGGGGAACTCCTGGATACCGACCTACTGTATTAGATACCTAGTACAGTATAGCACACGGTCTCGAAGAAGCAAGCGGCAAATCCGAGGAGACCCGTAACGTATTATTTGGAAACGTCTTACTAACTCGCTGACGCAGAGGCGCGCCGCCGCTGACCGGGCACGGCCCCAGAACTCATTGACCCAGAAGCGTTTGCTCGCTCACGCGGAAGAGCACGGGAGCCACGCGCTTCCACCCCCCCATGACGTGATTGCAGCCGACCAGGAGTTGGCCGGGCTTGTGCTCCAGGATGAACGGGTATGAGAGCTGCATCGATCGGGCACATTCCACGGGCCGGGTCCAGGACTCCCCGTCGTCCTCGGACAGTGCCATCGAAAGCGTATCCCGACCGCGGGTGGTGGCCATCGTGTTGTTCCAGACCAGCACAAGCCGGCCGCTCTTCAGACGGGTGATGTAGGCCGGCGCGCTCGGGCTGCCGATGGGCGTTGGCGTGGCCTCGCACCAGGTCATCCCGTTATCGGTTGAAAACGACTGCCAGAACCGACCCTTCGCCGTGCGGATGAGCATCCAGATCCGGCCGTCCTTCAGTTGCACGACGGTCGGCTCGATCGCACCGGCGTGGTCGCCGTGTCCGCCGAGGTCGATGTTCGTGCTGAGCTTCCAGTCTTTCCCGGCGTCGGCCGACACGACACAGGCACTCACCAGGCGACCTGGGTTCGGCACGACGTAGCTGAACGGCACGACGATGTGCCCGGCCGTGGTCTCGAGCGCACCGTTCGTCGCGCCGGTGTACCCCTTCCAGATCATTTGACGATTCGTCCACGTCTTGCCGTCGTCGGTGCTGCGCGTGCACCACAGATCGCTGCGGGTGGCCTCCATGTCCGGCTGGCCGCCGCGCCACGCGCTGCGATAGAAGCCCATGTAGAAGACCCAGAGCGTTCCGTCGCGCGTCCGCAGGATCGAGCCTCCGCAGGCCTGGCACTCGGGATGGTGGATGATCTCGCGTTCAGGTCCCCACGTCTTGCCACCGTCGGCCGACACACACGCGTAGATTCGGGTTGCGCCGGGCTTCTGCCCGTGTGGGGTGACCGGGCCCGAGTAGGTGGTCAGAATCCGCCCATCGCTCAGCAGGGCCGACGCGCCACCGGTGCAAAACGGATGCGCCACCTTCGGGCTGCAGAGCATGACGCCCTTCTGCGTCCATATCTCTGCCATCGCAGTGTCCTTTCGCGGCTTGGCCGCCTTCTTCGCTTGGCGTCCTTCGCCGGACGCTGCCCCCGCAGACCACACGGCGACGAGGACCCCCGCACACACAAGACGCCCAGGCACGTTGAACATGACACTCTCCCTGCCGCTGGATAAGGGGCCCTCTGATCCGGGACGTTTCCCTCCGTCTTCCGAAATCGCTGCCCTCACGCGGTCAACAGACAGAGATGATAACAGGGATTCGCCCCCGGCTCACACAACATGCCGGCACGTTCGGCCTTCGAGTCATTCCTCGCGCTGCACCATCGAGGAAGGGGAGGAAACTCTGGCAGGACTTGGTATCATCCGTGGGGCAGGCGACGAGGGCCTCCTGCGCTACGCGCCGCTGGGGCCAATCCAGGGCGATGGCAGCGCTATCCGACACATGCTAAAGGAACGCGACCATGCACACCTCCGAAGGGACGAGCCGACGCGAGTTTCTGCGCGATGTGGCGGCGGCTGCGGCCGTTGGCGCCGTGGGCGCACCGTTGCGGGCTGAATCGCAGGACGCGGCCAAGAAGCCCGAATGGCCCATCGCCTGCCGCGATGCCATCCTGCGCCACGCGGGCGAGCCGGACATGTGGTCGGCGATGCGGGCGACGGGCGTCGACGGCGCGGAGGTCATGGTCCGACTGGACGGCTCGCTGCCCTACGTGGGGCCGAAGGGCACGGTTCACTCGATCGCTGGCCCTGACGGCGTCAAGAAGCTCGGCGACGAGGTCCGGAGGCACAAGCAGCACATCGCGGCGTTCTGCACGCTCAACCGCTACGACGAGCATCGCGAGCAGGAGATCGCGATCACGATCAAGGCGGCCCGCGCCGCAGCGGAGATCGGCGTCCCCGTCGTGCGCATCGACCTGGTCCCCAGCAAGATCAAGGACGCCGACGCGTTCGTCCGCTTCTCGATCGCGGTCGGCAGGGAGCTCGTCGACGCAACGAAGGACCTGCCCGTGCGGTTCGGCGTCGAGAACCACGGCACGACGACGAACCGGCCGGACTTCCTGCGGAGGGTCTTTGACGGCGTCGGCACGAAGCGGTTCGGTATCACGCTGGACGTGGGCAACTTCTACTGGTTCGGGCACCCGCTCTCGAAGCTCTACGACATCTACACGGAATTCGCCCCGTGGGCATGCCACTTCCACGCCAAGAGCATCCGCTATCCGCAGGCCGATCGGGAACGGCAGCGCAAGCCCGGCTGGAAGTACCGCGAGTGCCGCTGCCCGGTCTACGAAGGCGACATCGACTACCAACGGGTGGTCGCCATCCTGTGCAAGAGCAACTACCGCGGCGACCTCTGCATCGACGACGAGTCGATCGGCACGTTCCCCAAGGCCCAACAGCGTGAGGTCCTGAAGAAGGACGCCGATTTCCTCCGAGGGATTGCCCGGTCGGGATAGCCGAATGGAGCGTCACGACGCATGGTCGGTCAAGGCGCATGAGACGCCATGTCAGACGCAAGCGACTACGACCGCAAGGCGGAGGAGTACAACTGGCGGGGGCCTGAAGTCACGCTTGGCCTCGCGTACGCCTTTGTTCGGCCCGGAGAGTCGGTGCTCGACGTCGGCATCGGCACGGGCCTTGGTTCATTTCTGTTCCACGAAGCCGGCCTGCGCGTGTACGGCATGGACCACTCGGCGCAGATGCTGGACGCCTGCAGACAGAAGCAGTTCGCGACCGACCTCAAACAGCACGACCTGACGGTCCGGCCCTATCCCTACGAGACGGCGTCCATGGACCACGCGATCTGCATCGGCGTGCTCCATTTCTTTGGGGATCTGCGCCCGGTCTTCGGAGAGGTCACGCGCATTGTGCGCGACGACGGCATCTTCGTCTTCATCGTAGAAGATCGCGCCCCCGCAGAAGAGGCCGAGTACGTGTTGGGCCCGGAGTACACGGAAACGGGTTCGAGCGTCACGATGTACCGACACGGTACGGAGGAGATTGGCGAGCTCGTGGGCGATCACGAATTCGTGCTGGTGCGGAGCCTCGAATTCACCATGCCGATGGACCGCGAAGGAACCGAGACCTTCCGCGCCAAGGCTTACGTCGCAAGAAGGAAGCGACGCACCTAGTGAGATGGTGTGTCAAGAAGCGCGCTGCGGGGCTGCTCGGCTCAAACAGGTTGTCTGGCATCACTGGGAACGAGGGGGACCACGTCCGCTACCGGGCCTGACGGGACGCTTCTACCTGTACACGTCTTTGCGGTGGCCGATCCGCAGGATCAGGACGTCGCTCTCGACGATGGCGAAGATCACACGGGAATCCCCGACACGATACTTGCGCAGTCCAGCAAACTCGCCCTTGAGAGGTGGGAACCGCTCCGGGGTGTCCGAGAGGTCCTCCTCGAGCTGATCAAGGACGCGCTTGGCCACGGTCTTGCTCAGCTTCTTGAGGTCGCGCCTAACCGAACGCTTGTAGACGATGCTATAGGCCAAGCGAGCCCCTTAGCTCTTCACCACTCACCACGGCGTCGGAAGGGTCGCGGAGACGGTCGAGCGCAATCTGGAGGTCCGCGAAATCCTCTAGGTAGGCCTCTATCGCCTTCTGCACGATGAAGGACTTCGGCCTGTCCACTTCCCTGGCCACCTCGGCGAGCTTCCCGGCCAAGGTGTCGGATAGGCGGACCGAAATCGTAGCCATGTGTCACCTCGTGTCCTACAATGTAATACACTTAGATACAGTGTACACAGATCGGGCTCGGGCGTCAAGCGGGTCCGAGGAATAGTCCACGGCGAGAAGGGCAGCGGGTGCCGCTAGCCCGAGACCAGGGGCTTTCATCCCGTCTACTGATGGTATACTGTAGATACACCGCCAGCGCCGCGTCTGGGGGTCATCGTTGCGGAGGCCGATGATGACGAGCAAGCCGAGCAGGAGGCGGGAGGCGAGCATCGTTGGGGGACTCATCGCCGCGTGCATACTGGTCGCCGGCTGCCAGTCGCAGGAGAAGCGGGCCTGCACCGTCGGGCGCGTGCCGCAAGGCGACGACGTCGCCGTCAGGGCGCCCGGTACGGCCGTCGACGTCACGGATGACGGCGTGTACGTCGATGCCCCCTTCGTCAACGTCCGCGTGCGTCGGTGAAGGCGGCCCCATGGTAAGATGTCGCTTGTCCATCTGGGACGCCGTCGCGTGGTCGGGCCAGGACGAAGGGGAGACGGCCAGGCTGCAGATAGCCAGGAGGCATTCCTGTGAACGCTCCAACCAAGACAGTCTTCCTGCTCGGGTGGACGGTCGCGGTCATCGCCGTACTGACCGTTGTGGGGTGCTGCGCTCTTTGCGCCCTGTGTGATGACGGAGCCGACCCGAACGAATCCCTGGGAGCGCGGGGCTCATTCCCAAACGACATCCTCGGGCCGATTGACCCCAACGAGCTGCCTGACCCCAACAAGGAAACCGAACCGATCCGCTAACCGCGCATGCGTGGCAAGGCGCGGTCCGCTTGCGTAGGATGATCATGGTGGCCGAATCTGAGCGAACCTTCGAGCGTCCCCACCGTCCGCTGTTCGTCCGGTTGTACAACCTGCTAGTCGGGTGCTTGGAGGTGTGCGGGATCCGGCCAAGCCAGCTGACGGAGGCGTCGATTCTCGAGGCCGCCCGGCGGCAGGCGAAGCTGTCCGACTTCAGTGACGAGCGTTTCCGCGATCCACTCAGGCGGATCATTGATGCGTGCCACCAGACCGGACGGCTAAGCCCGTTCGGGCGCCTGATGGCACGACGCCGTCTGATCGAGATCGCAGTGAACCGTTTGAAGATCGACGAAGACATCAGGCGTCATCCCGAGATCCTCGACGTGCAGATCCATCGGCCGCTGCTCGTAACGGGGCTGCCGCGGACGGGCACAACGCTGCTGTACAATCTGCTGGCGCAGGACCCCGCGGGCCGACCGCTGCTGTTCTGGGAAGCCACTTGGCCTTCGCCGCCGCCCGATCGGGCCACGCGGGACACCGACCCACGGATCAAGCAGGCCCGATCCCTCGTGAAGATGGCATATCGGTTGGCCCCGCAACTCCCCTCGGTCCATGAGCTGCAGCCCAACGGTCCGGAGGAATGCCTGTCGCTGACGCTGCACTCGTTCGTTTCGCCTGCCTTCTCGATGCTGGCGGACGTGAGCAGCTATGAGGAGTGGCTTCGGGACCTGGACTTCGAGAGCAAGGTTGCCGCCTACGAGTACTACCGGCGTCAGCTGCAGCTCCTCCAGTGGCGGTGCTGGGCCGACCACTGGGTCTTGAAGAGCCCCGTGCACCTGGCCGGGCTGGACGCGCTGCTGACGGCCATTCCCGATGCCTGTGTGGTCCAGGCGCATCGTGACCCGGCCAAGGCGGTGCCTTCCGTTTGCAGCCTGTTTGCCATCACGCGCGGCATGGCGACCGACAAGCTGGACCTGCACGCGCTCGGCGCCCGGGCCGTGGAGATCTGTGCCGATCTCCTGGACCGAGCGACCAGCGCCAGAGAGTCCTTCCCTGATCGCGTCTTCGACGTCCACTACCCCGACCTCGTGCGCGATCCGATTCAGACGGTGCACCGCATCTACGAGCGCTTCGGCTACGAGCGGAGCGACCGGATGGACGCGGCCATGGCGACATGGCTCGCCGACAACGGCCAAAACAAGCACCCCGCCCATCGATACGACTTGGCGCAGTTTGGCCTAGCCCCGACGACCATCAACGAGATGTTCGGCCCGTACTGCGAGCGTTTCGGCGTCGCGCCAGAACTTCCCCGGCGTTGACGATTCCTCGGCCGCCAGGTAAGATAGTCTGTCTGTGCGATGTCGTATTTGATACCTAGCCGGACCGCACTGCCGGACACGTGTCTGTTCCGCCAGGAGGAGCACGCAACTGCCTCCGGCAGAGCCCGTTAGGTTTCGGGCACGACGAGTGACATGGCGGAAGGTGCTGACGCCAGACCCAAAGGAGGAAGGATATGAGTGGATGTAGGGCCCTCTCGATTCGAGACGTGTTGGCTGTTGTCGCCCTGGCGTCGCTGACTTGGCTCGTCAGCCCGGCCGTTGCCGATGGGGAAGCCTGCTACACGCTGACGGTCGACTACGACGACGGCATGGCTGAAGTGGACATCGTCCCCGATCTGGCCTGCTACCCCGACGGCACGGAGGTGACCCTCTCGGTCACCTGCTACCAGAGGGTTGCCTGTGACGGATGGCTCGTGTACGACCCGAACCACCCCGGCGACTGGAACTACGCGGAGGACTACCCAGGCGAAGAGCTGACCTTGATCATGGATGGCGACTACGAGGTCGAGTGCATGCTCCGCTATCTGTCGTGCGGCGTCGGCACCGGACTGCCACTGCTGATCGTCGCCGCCGCCTTGGGCGTCGTGTCGTTCGTCAGAAGAATAGCGTAGGCCAGGGGTAGCTGTACACCCCAGGCCGCTTGTCCTCCATCCTTCGCACTCCACCGCGTCCCGCGGAGGAGCGCGAAGGATGGGGCCCCTTCGATAACCTGCCGAGTCTTGTTACGCACCTCATCCGACGTCGCCATGATGCCCCCTCTGGCGAGGGCTGCGAGATACTGATAGTCTTGAGGATTGGGACGGCGGTTGCCCGGTCCGGCGGCCGCCCCAGGTGACGGTCTGGAGGCGTTGATGTCCGTAGCGGATGCGAATCTGACGGTGAGCCCCGGCGGCAGGCGCCCCTTCCTGCTTCGCGAGCTGACCGACATGTTCCGATACTGGGACGTGTTTCGGAGCCTCGTGTCGCGCGACTTCAAGGCACGCTACCGCGCGAAGATCCTGGGCGTGTTCTGGTCCATCGGCGATCCGCTCGTCATGATGTTCGTCTACACGCTGGTCTTCACGTACATGTTCGCAAAGAACGTCCCCGCCTATCCAGTCGTGCTACTCCTGGGCTTGTGTCCACACAGGTACTTCGCCAACGGGGTGACGGGCGCGACCAATTCGCTGCTTGAGTACAGCCCGCTGGTCAAGCGGGTGGCCTTTCCCCGTCACCTCCTGCCACTTGCTGTACTGGCCAGTCACCTGCTGCACTTCTTCATCGAGCTGTGCCTGGTCATCCTGGTCAGCCTGAAGTACCCGGGCTCGCTGAAGGTGAGTTCCGCCATGATCTGGCTGCCGGTCGTCTTTGCGGTGCAGATCAGCTACATGACGGGCCTGGCCTTCATCTGCGCGACGCTCAACGTGTGGTTCCGGGACATCCAGTACATGCTGCGGTCGGGGATTCTCGTGCTGTACTGGCTGACTCCGATCTTCTACCCGGCCAGCTTCATCCCCGAACGTCTCGAGCCGTTCTTCTGGTTCAATCCGATGGCGGGCGTGGTGATCGGCTATCGCCGCATCCTGATGGAAACGCTGCCGCCCGACCTGACGTTCCTGTCCGTCGGGGCAGGGGTCTCGGTCGTGTTGGTTCTGGTCGGTGTGTCTTTGTTCCGCCGCCGTGAGGGAACGTTCTCGGATTACGTCTAGCCGACCTTGTGACGGAGAAGGCAGCCGGTGCCGGTGATTGACGTCCACAACGTGTCCAAGCGCTTCTATCTGAGGTACACGCGCGAGTTTCTGGCGACGGGAGTCCTGGACTCCCTCTTCCGCCGGAACCGCTGGGAAGAGTTCTGGGCGCTGCGGAATATCAGCTTCAGCATCGAGCGCGGCGAAAGCCTCGGCGTGATCGGACCCAACGGTTCCGGCAAGACCACGCTCCTGAGTATCGTCAGCGGGGTCACGCAACCCACCGAGGGCACGGTGCGGACGGAGGGACGGATCTCCGCCCTGCTGCAACTCGGCGCCGGGTTCCACCCGGACCTCACGGGCCGCGAGAACGTCTACATCAATGCAGGCGTCTTGGGATTCAATCGCCGCGAGACGGACAAGATCTACCCGAGCGTGGCCGAATTCAGCGAACTGGGGGACTTCCTCGAGGCGCCCATCCGGCGCTACAGTAGCGGGATGCTGGCCCGTTTGGGTTTCAGCATCGCGATCCACGTCAACCCGGACGTCATCATCATCGACGAGGTCCTGGGGGTGGGCGATCAGCAGTTCCAGAAGAAGTGCCACGAGAGGATCCTGGCCTTCATCGATCGCGGGGTGACCATCCTGTTCGTATCGCACGCGGCCGCCCAGGTCCGCAAGCTGTGCAACAAGGTGCTCTACCTCGAGCAGGGAGACCTCGCAGCCTTCGGCGACGCGGACGAGGTCCTGGCCGCTTACGCCGCGCGAGACGACAAGCGCCCGACGATCGGTACGGGGGCCCAATCCGGCCCGACGGCTCGGCCGAAGCCTGCCAGCGCCGTGGTCGCAGCGGCGCCAAAGCCCCCCCCGACCAAGCCGGACATCGCAGAAGCGACGACGCAGCCCACCCATGCTGCGCCAGCAAGCTCCCCTGATCCGCAGCGCAACGCAGCAGCCGCCCCCTCGACGGACGCCCTAAAAGGAAAGGAAACCGCGCCGGCAGAGCGACAAGCGCCGCCCAGCCAACCGGCGCAGGAACCACCCGAGAAGACCCCGGCGCAGGTTGCACCCGACAAGCCGCAACCGTCAAGAATCCGGCCGATCAAGGGGGCCCCCTCCGCGCGCTTCAAGCCGAGCTGCGCGGGGATGTCGGCCACGACGTTCTTCTACCGAAATGGCCCCCAGGTGGAAGCGCTGTTCGATGAGGTCTTCCCGCAGTTCAAGGACCAATCGACGATCCGCGTTCGTTGCTGGGAGTGCGCGATCGGCGCCGAGCCCTACACGCTGGCGATCGAGCATGATCGGCGGAAGATCAGCGACTACGCGTTGGCCATCGAGGCGTTCGACCGCGATCCGGAGCTGATCCAGGGGGCCATCCAGGCCGAGTTCAACGAGATGGAGATCTTCTACGACGGTCTGGGGCATATGCCGCGCGAACTGCTGGGCCCGTACTTCACCAGGAACGAAGACGGCAACTACCTCCTAATCGAGCGCGTTCGCCACAACGTGTTGTTCGGGATTGCGGATTTCCTCTCGGACCGGTGCACGAAGCTCCCGCCGGCAGACGTTGTCCTCGCGCAGAACGTGCTGATTCACTTGGAGCCCGAGCAGGCGGCCGCCGCCTTCCGCAACGTTGTTGCTCAGACTGCTGCGGGGGGCGTCTTGGCCGTCGGCGGATGTGATCTAGATCACCTCGTTGGTTTCGCAAGAGAACATCACCTCGACCCGATAGAGGCCCGTCTGGAAGAGATCCATGATGGCTGGCGCGCCCGCCGCAATCAGCCAAACGCGAAGCACGGTCTGGGACCCCTGGATCGATCGCAGAACGACTGGCGGGTGCGCTACTGCTCTTTGTTCCAGAAACCGGCAGCGCCAAGGCGGTGGCGTCAGAAGGTGACGAACGTCTTGCGAGCCGCAACCTGAAAGGTCACTCGTGAGACCGTCAGGAAGAGACGCAAATGGCTCGCCTCCCCCTACCGGCCAGGGCAGCTCACGGCAATGGCACTTCGATGATCCGCGCCGCAAGGGCATTCTGCTCCGCTGGCAGCTGACGCACTGGTGCAACTTCGACTGTACGTACTGCTGTTCGCCCATCACGGATCCCCTGGACAAGGCCAAGGCCGCGTCTGCCCTTGGCGGCGTAAGGGACGAGGCGTTCGATCTGAATCGATCGCTCCCGGCTCCGCTCGCCAAGGAGCGTGTCCAGGGCCATGCGTTTGGCAACTATCCTGTCGAGGACTGGTGCGCGGCGCTGTATCAGCGCTTCGGGCATCGGAACCTGGCGATGACCCTCGACGGCGGCGAGCCCTTCTGGGACCTGGCGAACATGTGCCGCTTCCTCTGGGAGGTGACGGGCTGGGACAACGTCGACAACATCCGCGTGGACACGAACGCGTCTTGGACCCCACCGCCGGAGTTCCGGGGGGACCGCCTGTACAAGGTGAACCTGAACGCCGCGTGGCATCCGACGCAGATCCCGCTGAAGCGTTTCGTCGGCAACCTGGCTCGGTACCGAGACCACGGGCTGCGCCTGACGATGGTGAATTTCGTGATGCAAGCGGACCAGATCGGGATGTACGAGGAACTTGCCGAGGCCGTCGCCCCGCTCGGCGTGCCGGTGAATCCCTCCGTCTACATCCCGACACCCAGCGAGAAGGACCGATACGAGCGGAACGAGGCCGAGATGGCGGCTTACCGCAAGCACCTCGGCGAGTTCGACGTCACTTATCGTTCTGGCGCGGGCAAGACCAAGGGGAAGCGCTGCCGATACCCAACGGTGGCCTACATGATGAACGTCGCAGGCGAGATCGCCGTGGCCTGCTACGGCACAAGGAAGGGACACCTGTTCGGCGGGCCGATCCCCGATCGGCTGGACGGCTGGGCGGCGTGTCCCAAAGAGCAATGCATCTGCGTCGACATGTACTCCTTCCTCCAGGAAGCCCCGCCCGCGCGGACGCGCAGCATGAACACGCTGGCGGCGTACGTTCGCGACGCCATCCGGACGCGCCCCGGAGCTCAGTAGCGTTCCTGGGACGTTTGTTCAGAGGGCAGTTCCCGCAGGGAGCTCGGCCACACTCCGAACCGCGTGGGCGAAGCTCTTGGCACAACGGTTCGGGGAGAAGCGTTCTCGCGTGCGTCTGGCGGCGGTGTCGGCCAGGCGGGCTCGGCCGTCGTCGTCGTCGAGCAGCTTGCCCGTTTGGTGGGCGGCCTGCTGAACGTCGCCGGACCGGTACAGCAGACCGGTGGTCCCGTCTTCGATCACCTCGGGCAGGGCGCCCGCGTGCGGGGCGATCAGTGGGCAGCCACAGGCCATCGCCTCGAGCGCGGCGAACCCGAACGATTCGCACTTCGTGGTCAGCAGGACCAGGCCGCCCGAGTTGACCACCAGGCTGTACAGGCTCGGCATCTTGGCATTGGGCAGAAGCGGCCACCAGCGAAGCCGCGTCGCGATCCGCGTTTCGCCCAGCGCCTTGCGGAACTTCGTGCGTTCATCCTCCTTCGAGCCGCCGCCGCCGACCATCCAGAACACCACGTCGTCCCGGTCGACCAGCAGGTCGGCCACGCGCAGGAAGTCGGCCCAGTTCTTGAGCGGATCGATCCGTCCGATCCAGCATACGATCTTCCGGTCGTCCTGGGCGACCGCTTGCGGATTGCGGCGGAACGTCTCGACGTCGACGAAGTTGTGGGCGACGTGGCAGGGGATGGCGTCGCGGAGCTTGCGTGGCAAGTAAGGGCGGATGTTGTCCGCCTGGAAACTCGAGGGAACAAGGATGCCGTCCAATCGGTGGTCGCCGAGCCGTTTGAGATGCACCAGTGTGTGTTCGTAGGTGCTTCGCAGCTCGACCATGACCTTTCCGGCGAAGTCCATCCGGTCGATCCACTCGAGCACGTCGAAGGAATCGATGACGGAAATGACGTCGTACGCCTGCGTACGGACCAGATCCGCGAAGCCGCTCTCGGTCGGCCCGAAGAAGACGCGCCCGTCGAGGTCGCCGAACGCCGATCTCCCTCCGTAGTCTCTCAGGAACAGGGCATGGGCTTCGACCTCGTGTTGCGGCAGGGCTCGGATGCGAAACCGTATGCCGGTTTCCACGCCGCCCATCGTGCAGTAGCGGTAAACGAACAGGGCCTTGATCACCTGGAGGCCCCCCCTGCAGCCAAGACGCGCTCGCACCGGCCTCGATGGGCCGCTTCCAGAAGCGCCAGTCCCCGTCGGTACCAGGTGCACTTCTCCAGGAACGACCTAACGTCGCTGCCCAGCTTCCCGCCGGTGCCCGCCACTCCCAGGTATCGGTCGAACTCCTCGGTCGACTCGGCGACATACACGCCGGGGTAGTCTCGCAGGTGTGGGATGTCCGTCGTGACGACCGGCAGCCCCAACGTCAGGTACTCGTAGACCTTGATGGGATCGGCCCCCTTACTCAGCGTCGTCGGTTTGAACGGAACGATCCCCACGTCCCAGTTCTGAGCGTAGCTGTATAGCAAGTGATGCGGGACCTTGCCCAACAGATGGACGTTGTCGGTCAGTTTGACGGGGATCTTCTCACCGTACCCGACGATGTGGAATATCCAGTCGGGACGGCCCGCGGCAATCTTGGCCACCATCTT
This sequence comes from uncultured Planctomycetales bacterium, assembly GCA_964390905.1. Classification (GTDB taxonomy): domain Bacteria; phylum Planctomycetota; class Phycisphaerae; order UBA1845; family JAFGLZ01; genus JAFGLZ01. The sequence goes on from CAYMLO010000015.1 coordinate 53,222, forward strand.
CCAGTCGAACCAGGCCTGGGCGAGGTACCCGAAATAGCCGACCGTCAACTTGCCTCGGGGCAACGGCTTGGGCGGCAGGGACATGTCGAACGAGTCGGGCGAAACCCCGTTCGGGACCGTCGCGACCTCCAGATCGGGCACCCAACCCCGGGCCTTCTCCGCCAGCAAAGGAACGATCGCGGCCACCGCGCTGGCGTTCGCACAGAGATACTGTTCCACGGCGGGTTCGTACCAGATGGCCTTGCCCGCTTCGTGGAACTCCTCCCAATCATCGATGATGTCGTACACGGTCCGCCAGCCGGCCGCGTTGAACTCGTTGACCCACTGGAAGGTCCAAGGATGGGGGAATTCCAGGACGCAGGTCCGCCGGAGGGAGGATCGGAACGGATACGCCAGCACCACCTTCTTGTGTGCCTCGAACAGGTCCATCGGCAACTGGAAGAAGAGGGGCTCGTCGCTGACGGGCACGGCCTGCTGATACTCGCTCTGCCATCGGAAGTACAACAGCAGCACCGGCACATCGTTCCGGATGAACTCCCGGACGATTTGGGTCACACGCTGTCCTTCGCTCTGGACGTACTTCACGCCCGCAACGAAGACCACCAGGTCAGGCCGATCGCTCTGCTCCACCCGATCGAGGAATTCCCCCAGATCCCGGATCACCTGTCCCGTGGTGCGAGGCTTCGGCGGCGCGGGCTTCGTGGACTGAGCGTCCGGGCCTGATGCCTTCTCGGCCTGAGGCCCCACCGTACCCGGCGCCTCTCGGGTCGGCGGCTCGGCGACCACCGGATCCGCGCGCTGGTCGGACGACTTTCGGATCCGCCGCTTCACAGATTCTTTGGCCCGCACGGGGACCGCGCGCTTGACCAATCGCCAGGTGCCTCCGATGACTCGGCTGTTGTGCAGGCGGTTGAGAAGCTGCCACGTCGGAGAATCCCAGAGCTGCTGGAGCTGCTCGGCGACGTCTCGCGCCCGCTCGTCGGCAAACCGATACTTCCTGTCGAGCGCTTCGCCCTCCTTCCGGAGCCGCTCGACGTTCTGCTTCGCCTCGGTCAGCTCCTTGCCCCGCTGGTTGAGCTGCGCCTCGATCTCGGCCTGACGCTTCTGGGCCACCTTGGCCTGCGTCGCCGCCGCCTGGATCTGACGTCGGGCCTCTTCGAGTTCCCTGCCCAGTCTCTCCTGCTCCGATCGCAAGGCATCGGCCCTATCGTCCGCCGCCTTCGCCGACCTCTGGAACTCCCGGTCCCGCTCGCTGAGACGCATCTCGAGTCGCGTCCTCTCGGTGTTGGCCGCCTCGGCCTGGCGCCGGGCCGTGCGAAGCTCCCCGGTGAGCGACTGCTCCAGATCCGAACGCTGTTTCTGGGCGGCCTCGGTCGCCGCCTCTGCCGCCTGGATCTGGCGCTTGGCCTCCCTGAGATCCCTGCGCAGCTCGTCCCTTTCCGATCTCAGAGTGTTGAGCGTTTCGTCCGCCTTCTTCAACGCCTGGCCAACGTCTTCAAGTCGCTGCTCGTGTTGCCTGAGTCGGTCTTGGAGCTGATCTCTCTGCCCCTCGGCGTTCTTGGCTCTTGCCTCTGCCGCTTCGGCGCGACGCCCGAGCTCCTCTATGGCGAGCTTCGCACCTTCCACCTGTGCCTCGGCCTTCGCTGCTTGGAGCTCCGCCTTCCGATATCGCTCCTGGAGTTTGCTCCTCTCACTTCGCAGATCGTTGAGCGTCTGATCAGCCTGCTCCAACGCCCGTCGGACTTCGGCGACGCGACGTTCGACCTGGCCCAGTTCACTTTGGAGTAGGGTCTTCTCCTCCCGAAGCACATTGAGCTTCTCGTCCGCCTCCTTGACGGCCTGCCGCGCCTCGGACAGCAGTTGCTCACGTTGCTTGCCGGTGGTATCCGCCTGCCTTCGGACCTCTGCCATTTCCTCCCGGCCTCGGGCCAGTTGGGCCTGCGTTCCGACGAGCTGGCCCCTGACCTTGGCAAGTTGCTCCTGAGCCTCCTCCAATTGCGCGCGAACGCTCTTGCGATGAACGTCGGGGACCCAAAGCGCCCCGGACCCGCGCGAGGCAGCAGGACCGAGCCGTCGGGGGGACTGCTCCAGAAGCTTGCAGATCTCGTCGCCGGTCCTGGGCACGCGAGCCCTGAGCCGATCCGAGGCCCTCGCCAGGGCCCTACCTATCCCATCGCGAGCGTTCCACACCTGCTCCCGCTTGGCAATGACCAGTTCGCGGTCGAGTGCGTTGGGATTGAGCGGGGCGAGTTCTTCGATACCGGTCTCGGCCAGCAACGAATCCACCTTCGGATCGTACGAAACGGCCGTGAACGGCACGTGCTGGCAAATCGCGAAGATGCACGCGTGGTACCGCATGGCCAGCATGTAGTCCATCTCGCCAATCGCGCCCAACATGCCTCGCGGCGTGAGCTCCGCCTCCACGATGGTCGAAGCCACGTTCTCCGGAAGCGCGCCCGCGAACGCCCGCGAGCAGTCAAAATCGGCGCTGTTGCCCCGCCTGCAGAAAGGCAGGATCACCACGTGGGCACCGAGTGACGCCGCGAGCTCCCCCACGCTACGCGCCAACAAGCTCAACCGACCCGCCGTGACGGACGCAAACGGACGGACCGACACGCCGATCAGAGGCACCTGTCCTTCCGGTACACCGCACGACCTCAGTACTGCCCGGCCTTCATCGTCGTCGGGCGCCAACGAGAAGGCCGGGTCCGCGCTCGTCGTGACGGGAACGGACACCTGGAGATCACGCAAGAGCTTCGCTGAATACCTGTCCCGGACGGTGATGACGGCAGCTTGGTCGAAGACGTAACGGACCATCCGCCGGGCTTCAGGCGTCACCAACGGACCCACGCCTTGGGCGTATACCGCCACCGGCACGTCGCACAGGCAAGCCAGCAAGGGCAGTCGCAGGTAGTAGGGCAACCCGCCCCAGGCGTCGTCCAACACGTCCGCCGGCCGCGTGAGCCAGTAGTCGTTGCACAGCCCCCCGCCGCCGAAGACCAACAGGTCGGCCTGTGACAGCAAGGCCGATTGACCGTGCAGGTCGTGTCGGTCGATCGCCCTGACCGGATGAACGCGCTCGGTCTCGCCGGGGTCCTGCGAGACAACCATCAGCTCCACGTCTTTGAACCGGCCACGGAAATCGGCCACCATAGCGGCCAGAATGGCCTCGTCGCCGACATTGCCCGCACCGTAGAAACCGTGGACCAGGACGCGCGGCGGCGATCCGCTTCCCGCCGAACTTGCGCCCGCCCTCGGAGCCCGCGCCTTCGACGCAGTGGCTTCTCGAGATCGGCTGGGAGACTTGGCTGGCCGAGCCACGTCCTTCTCCTACGGAACTCGATACGCGTCCAGACTCGGCGCCCCCTGCGTGAATGGAATCCCGACAGATACGACAAGCTACCGCCGCCCATTCCCGCCGTCAAGGACACGATGATCGCTGGGTGCATGAGGAATCGCTGAATCGCTGCTGCAACGCCCGCTTTCTTGAGTTTATTTTACTCGGGTAGTATAATACCTATACCTACGCACTTTTTCAGAGCTGGCGGCGTTGCAGCGCCTATCTCTGATCAGGGAGGTCACCACTGATGACTGTGTCGCTGCCAGGCTCACACGGTGTGGTCAGAATCCTGAAGCCGAAACCATGGCCATCCAGACAAGCTCGGTTAGCGTCGTCATACCAGCTTTGAACGAAGGCGCCATCATCGGCCGAGTGGTGCGCGATATCATCTCGCGATTTGCCGAAATTGAAGTAATTGTCGTGAACGACGGATCATCGGACGACACAGCTGAAAAGGCAGCGATGGCCGGCGCGCAAGTCATCAGCCATTACCAAGTCCTGGGCTACGGTGCTGCGCTTCGAACAGGCACGGAGGCCGCCACGCGCCACTACGTGCTGTTCTGCGACGGCGACGGTCAGCACAGGATCGAGGACATCGGTCGTCTGATCGCCGAGTGCGAAGGTTACGACATGGTCGTCGGCCAGCGAACCGCGACCTCCCACACCGCCTTGAGTCGCCGCCCTGGCAAGCTGCTGCTGCGATGGTTCGCGGATTTCCTGGCCGGTGAGAGGATCCCCGACATCAACTCCGGACTGAGGATCTTTAGGCGAGACGTGCTGCTTCGCTACATCCACCTCATGCCGCAAGGGTTCAGCTTCTCGACGACCAGCACCTTCGCCATGCTGAAGTCTCACCGGAGAATCAAATATGTCCCCATCACCGTCAAGCCCCGGGTGGGCGAGAGCACAGTGCGCCAATGGCGCCATGGTCCGATCACGCTGATGCTCATACTGCGGATCACCGTGTTGTTCGAGCCGTTGAAGGTGTTTCTGGCCCTCGCGGGGCTGCTCCTTGCGCTATGCATCTTGAGCGTCATCATCAACCAGGTTTGGGGGCAAGGACGGGGCATCGCGGATACGACCGTGCTGCTGTTCGTCTCGTCGCTGCTGGTTTTCCTGTTTGGCCTGCTGTGCGATCAGGTCTCGGCCATGCGGCGGGACTACCGACCACAGCAGTAGCATCGAGATGGGGGGCTCACATGCGAAGCGCCGGGTGACTCGTGAATGAGATCGGTCTCTCGCATGAGGTCAGGAAGTGCCTGGCGGGAGGAAGACAGCCGTGGGCGCCGTCGCACCTGAAGTCGCCTTGGGCGAGCTCTACGTCGGATATGCTGCGGATCCGGACATCCGCTCCGTGGCCTCCTCCGGCGGGGTCGTCTCGGGCGTGCTGACCCATCTGCTCGAACGGCACCTCATTGACGCAGCCTTGGTCTCCCGAATCACCTCGGTCGACGGGAGGGTCTGCGGCGTCACCGAGCTGGCCCGAACGAAGCAGCAGGTCCTCGATCACGCGGGCAGCTCCTACATCGATACGCCGGTGGTCAACCGCGTCAAGGCGTTGAGGGACATTCCCGGCAAGGTTGCCGTGGTCGCTCTGCCCTGCCAGGCGCGGCTTCTCAAGAGACTGCTAGCCCGGGACGGCGCTCTGCGGCAAAAGGTCGCACTCGTCATCGGGCTGTTCTGTCGCGGCACGGTCACGCGGCAGTTCTACGAGGACATTTTCGGGCGATACGGCATCGATCAAGCAGCCGTCGAATCGGTCAAGGTCGATAGAGGTCATCTAAAGGGCATGGTTTATGTGCGTCTTCGAGACCAGCAAGAAAGGGCGATCCCGTTCGCAACGTTGAACGCCTACCGCATGGCCGGGGTACACGCCAAGCGATACTGCCTATGGTGCGACGAACACCTCAGCGAACAGGCAGATCTATCGGTGGGAGACATCTTCACGAAGGAGTTCAAGCGGCGCCCGATCAAACACTCGGCCTTCATCTGCCGCAGCGAGACGGCGGCCGACGTCGTCGCCCAGATGCAGTGCGACGGGCTCCTCGAGCTGGAGCTCTTCGGAATCGATCGATACAGGCGGACGTTCTCGAGGCTGGAACGCTACAGCAATGACCTCAGACCGCGACGCGTCGCCGCGCGGCTCACCGGTTTCAAGCCCGTCGGACCGCCGAGCTGGCGGGTCAATCCCGCACACTGCCTGGCCTGGACGCTCTTCATGCTCAACCGTCGCCTGACCGGGTCTGACGCTGGACGGCGATTGGTGTATGGGCTACCATCGTCTCTGATCTCCCTCGTGTCCTTGTCCATAAAGGCACTCTCCAGGATCTAGCGGCCCGGCGACTCACCACCGCGCGTTGGGGCATTAGGCAATGAGCAGCACGCGACAGCCCGTCTTCAGTGCCTTCGCGGTGTCGAGAACAGGCAACCGTGGCGCGGTCTCGATGCTCGAAAGCGCGATCGATCACCTGACGGCTGAGCCCTACTGCGGCATCGTCAACGTCTTTACGGTCTACCCCAAACGAGACCGAAGCATCCCGCAAACGCCGAACGTCAAGCTGTTCAGCGGAACGCCTGCGAATCTTGCCTTCAAGCTCTTCCCGCTCTGCTGCCTGCATCGGTTGGTGCAGGCCCTGCACCTGCCCGTCCCGCGCCGGATCTGGGGCAAAGAGATGGCCGCCCTGCTCGACACCGACGTTTGCCTGCTGATCGGCGGGACGACCTTTACCGACGAGCAGGTCCTAAAGGTCATCTACAACGTCGCGTGCGCCCTGCCTGCGCTGCTGCTGGGCACGCAGGCGATGATGTACTCGCAGACCATCGGTCCGTTCAGGAACTGGTTCAATCGGCTCTGTGCCAGATTCTGCCTGTCGCGGATGGCCGCCATCGTGCCCCGCGGCGACGGCAGTCTCAAACAGGTACACGAGCTTGGCTTCACCGAGGCCGTCTCCTACGCCGATTCCGCCTTCACCCTGAAGGTCTCCGAACAGACCAAGTCACGTATCCGGAGCAAGTATGCTCCCCTGCTCAAGGGCAAAACCGTCGTCGGCGTTTCGGTCAACTCCATCGTCGAGCGCAAGTGCCGCAAGCGGAGCATCGACCACAATGGCATCTGGGCAGACTTCATTACGTACCTCCACCGGAAGGGCTACTTCGTTCTGCTGATCCCGCACAGCATGCGGCGGGGCGCCAAGAGCCGCCACAACAATGACCTGATGACCCTCGGCGAGATCCTGCGGCGATTGCCGTCGAGGGACGCTCTTCACGTCGTCGATGAGCCGTATGACTGCAAGGAACTGCGCGTCGTCGTCGGGTTGGCGGACTACTACGTTGCCTCCAGGTTCCACGCCATGATCTCGGCGTTGTGCACGAAAACCCCCGTCTTCGTGATGGGATGGGGTCTGCACAAGTACCTGGAGGTCCTCGGGCAGTTCGGTCTGGACGCCTATGGCCGCGACGCGCCGAACGACATGTGCCTGGACGCATTGATCCAGGGGTTCGAGTCCGTCGTGCGCGAGGCAGACGGCATTCGTCAGAAGATGGCAGCCGGCCTTGCAGCCGTACGGGAATCGTCGATGCATAACCACCTGACAGCCGCGCGATTGGCCCGGCAAGCGATGTCCGACGCGGAGAGGCACCCCATCAACTGGCCGCCACCACGACGATAGACCGACCATGCAGATCGAACGTGCCGTCAAGCAGAGCGCTGCCCGGAAAACCGCCAAGGTCCTCGTGAAGGTCGTCCTCCTGGGCCTCATCGCCAGCTTCTGGTACGCGTACGTGCGGCGGCATTGGCACGACCTGCGGCTCTCTGATTGGCATCTTGGCTGGGCTGCGATCTTGCTCGCCTGTCTGGTGACCTCCCTCGGGTACGTCCTTCGAGGCGTGCTGTGGTCTCCGTTGCGCTACGAGCTGATCGGGCAACGGATGGGGCTCCTGGAGGCCTTTCGGGTTTCGGCGCTTGCCTGGAGTGGACGCTATCTGCCCGGCAAGATCTGGTCGCTGGCGGGCAAGGCCTACCTGTCTGCGAACGGCAAAGACCAGTTGGCCGTGAATGCCGTTGCCGTCAGCGTGGACATCCTCTGGTTTCAGGTCAGCGGGATCCTCCTTGGCGGGACAGTGCTCCTGACCTGCGCCGAACTGTCGGCCTTTCTGGACCATTTCGGCCTGCCGTTCGTCCTGGTCGCCCTTGGCGGGCTAATGGCCTGCCATCCGCGGATCTTCTGTCCTCTGGTCAACCGCATCCTCAGACAGCTCCGGCAACCGGAACTGCCCCGAAGGCCCCGCTATGGGGTTATGCTGCTAATGCTCGTCAGCAACATGCTGACCTTTACGCTCTGGACCGGTGGCTGGGCCATCATCGCCCATGCGGTCTGCGACGTGGGGCTCTCGGCGTTCCCTGTCCTGGTCGGGCTCTTCGCGGTGGCCTGGGTCTGCGGATTCCTGGCGGTCTTCGCCCCGGCGGGCATCGGCGTGCGCGACGCTATCCTTGCCCTCGGCCTTCAAGGGATTCTAGCCCTTGACCCGTCGAACGTCGTCCTTCTGGTCGTGGCAAGTCGGCTGCTGTCGACGGCAGTCGAGTTGGTCTGCCTTGTCTTGGCCCTCGTCGTACCGCGGATCGCAGGCCTCCTCGCCCCCCCACAACACGACCCCGGCACGTAGGGGCCTTCCGTCACCCACCTAGCCCAAGCCAGGAGCCCCTCCGAGTAAGGCTTCCAGAACGGCGACCCATCTCCTCCTGGCTCAAGATAGGCCACCTCGCCGGTGGCCTCGCTGTATGAACTTCGCAGCATCCCACCAAACCGGCATCCGAGTCAAAGGCCTCATCGATGGCCTCAAGCCGCTCTCGCCCACCTTCGATACTGCTCACCGCCGCCGAAAACCAACAGGTCGGCCTGTGACAGCAGGGCAGATTGGCCGTGTAAACCGTGCCGGTCGATGGCGCGAACCGGATGCGTGCGCTCCGTCTCGCCAGGATCCTGCGAGACAACCATCAGCTCCACGTCTTCGAACCGGCCATGGAAATCGGCCACCATAGCGGCCAGAATGGCCTCGTCACCGAGATTGCCCGCACCGTAGAAACCGTGGACCAGGACGCGCGGCGGCGATCCGCTTCCCGCCGAACTTGCGCCCGCCCTCGGAGCCCGCGCCTTCGACGCAGTGGCTTCTCGAGATCGGCTGGGAGACTTGGCTGGCCGAGCCACGTCCTTCTCCTACGGAACTCGATACGCGTCCAGACTCGGCGCCCCCTGCGTGAATGGAATCCCGACAGATACGACAAGCTACCGCCGCTCATTCCCCCCGTCGAGAACGCAGCGATGACTCAAAGAGAATAGCCGTTCGTCTGGGGAGCTCTATCCAATCCCAACACTGACCGCGTACGGTCCTACCTGTCCCCGATGCGTGGGGACAAGCCCCCACGCCCGCCGATCACTCGGCCGACTCCTCCTGCGGGAAGCAACGAGCCCAGCTGCGACTTCCCTTTCCGTCGAACCGCATCGCCACCAACGCAGCCTTCTTCTTCAGTCCCTCGAGCTCCACCGTCGCGTCGTCAGCACTTCTCAGCCCGACCAAAACGTATCCTTCCCTCAAAGCGGCCTTCAAGCGGTACCCGTACGGCGTTTGCTCAATCGAGCTATCAAACGATGGGGGATCTCCCTCACGATAAGGTCGAATAAGCGTGATGAACTCACAACATGCCGTGGGCTCCGCCGTTTGGGCGCTCAGGTGCCACTGGCGCATCTTGTATTTCGGAAGCGGCGGGGGTTCGAACTTGTCCGTCTGTCGGATCGTCAGGCCTGTCGGCGCAAGAAGCGAAACCCGGCACAGCGCTTTGCCGTTCTGAACAGTGATTGCCTTCTGATCCCGAACGTCCATTTCGTTAAGTGCGTGGAGCCACCATTCGAATCGAGCGGGCTCCGGCGTCTCAATGCGGTCACAGATGACAGCCAAGTCGGGTTTGACAAACAAGACTTGCCGGTCAAACCGCTTGGCCAAAGGCCCATATGCCTTGTCGGCCTTTGCCAAGACGTAATCGCAGTCCTTGCTCGTGTAGAACGATGCGATCTTGCCCCCTACATCCGCAGTGTGCTTCTTCTGGCTCTGGCCGTTGATGGTGATGTTGTTCGTAGACTTCGTGTGCCATACCCAGCCCGCGTGGTGGGCGCTCGCCCAGGCATCGCGGCAGCCAGTTCGGATGAGCAATCTCTTGCCGAATGCATAGAAAACGAACGAATTCTGCGCATCGCACCCGCAACTCAGACTGCCGAATGGATCCGACTTGAGCGCCAACTCTACATTCTTCGTCCCGTCCAAGAGACTCGTATTGAGCACTGCCAATCCGACGCCTCGGAAGCATCGACTCGACGGAAGGTCCGTTGGCGGTTCCGGCTCAACCTTGCGCAGGGCGCCTTGGAGGAAGGCGAAGTAGCTCTTACTGGGACGATACTTGCCGACTGCGTTGGCATACCACTGCCAGTGAGGATTGCCGGCCTGGGCCGCGAGAATCGTTAGCAAGCGACAATTGCGCGCTGAAGTGGTCTTGGCGGACAGATCCCCAAACGCACCTCCTTCGGTCCCCGGCGGCTGGAGGTACATCGCATAGTAGCCCGTCTTGGAGAAGAAGGGAAGCTGGTAGGCGTTGATCCCCATCGTCGCCTTCATGATGCTCGCCCAATGCGTGAATAGCTCCATGTATCTTCGCCAGTAGGCAATGCCTTCGTGCCACCCGCCGTCGTCATCACACCAGACCGGGTACACGTTGTAGAAGACGTTCATGGCGAACCAGAGCCAATCATCCGCTTCGGGAATCTCCCCCCTGAAGGCAACGGCGATCTCCCCCAAGTAGTGCCACGACCTGTTGCGATGGCTGCTGTACGGCCGCCACAGATGCTTGGGATAGAGATACTGGTACATCCGGTCGCCGCGTACGCGCATCACTTGGCGGCACTTCTCTCGCTCCGCCTCGGTAAGAAGATGATAAGCCAACGTGTAGGCTCGAGAGAAGCCAAAGGCATACCGCATGCCAGACTCGTCGTTATAGCGATAGTCCGTCGAACCCAGGGGGTCCCACGCAGCCACCTCCATGAGCAGCTTCTTGGCCAGCCGGCCATACTCGCCCTTCTCGTCCCCTCCCAGCAGATTCACGAGGGCCAACGTGCCGACGGGATTGAGAGCGTCGATCGTCCGGTGGTAGCTCTCATACCACATTTTGAAACCTAACTGGCTCTTGGGAGGGCCACCCCCAAGAAGCGGCGGATGGCCTTCCGGGTACTTGGGCGGCTCTACCGTGGAGGGAGGCTTCGATAGGATCTCCTTGCACCGTCCCAGCAGCACGTCATACTGGGGTTTGAGGTCCGTTTTCACGCGCTTTCGCAACTCGTCGACGTCCTCCGGCCTGATGGCAGTCCGAGGGTGTCGCTTGGGAACTCGCGCAAGCAGCTCGGGCCGGTCAGGCATGGGAAACGCCACTGCTTCGGCCTCGACACGGAAGCTTCTCGTCTTGCTCCACTGAGATCTCTGGCCCTTTGCGTTCGCGAACCTATAGCGCCAATACCATGTTCCTGGCGCCAGAGCTTTCGGGGAGCAGTGGCAATTGAAACCTATGCCGGTTGCCTCGTATTCCACCTTCTGGAACTCCGGCGTCCTGCTGATCTGGAGGTGATAGCTGGATGCGTGCCGCTGCGGGCGCCAGACGAATCCGGGCGGGGTTCTGCGGCAAGCGGCCCCGTCCCCGGGATGGAATCCCCAGTCGCCCGGACGGCGCGGCGTGTCGTCAACGGCCGGCGGTTTCGCGTAGCAACTCGGCAGCGAAACGGCTGCTATCGCGAAAAGGAGGAACAGCGAGGCAAAGGGGGGGGGCGTCGTGGCCAGCCTCGGGCCCTGTCTGAACATGAGTCTGCTCCGGATCGTGATTTCCACCTATCGTAAGGCCGGCAGCAGCGTCGACTTCTCGTGAACCATGCACCTGCCGTCTGTTGTGCGAATCGTTCGGTCCCAAGACACAGGAAACTCGGGTATTCACCGTTCCGGGCGAATCCCGGCCCATATGGGGCTAGCATTGCCTCTGTGGAGCCGCGCGACCGCGCCAGCCGCAGGAACCTAGCAGAAACCTCCGTGTGGTTCAAGGTGTGCGGCGTTGCCTCACCTGTTGGTAGGTGCCTCTGGCACATCGTGGCGGCGGCACCCCGAGCTACCCAAGCTGCCCCGACGCCTCTGTGGATTCCCTTGACACTGGATCGGTGCCAGAATAGGCTGCTGGTTTTTGCCGGGCCGGCAGGCCCGGACGATGGGTGGAGCCTTGCCTCCGCGTCGGACGGCATCTCGCAGGAAGCTGCGCCACCGGCGTGATAGATCTGGCACACGGCGCGGGTGCCAGGCCAAGAAGCGGCGGGATGATCCACGGTAAGCTCGCGACGGTTAGAAGACATCTGACGGGCTCATGGAAGGAGAAAAGAGATTATGAGGGTTTTGATAACGGGGGTTGATGGGCATCTTGGCTGGACCTTGTCCATGTACTTGGCCGAGCGGGGCCACGAGGTCGCAGGGATCGACGATTACTCTCGACGCCGGTGGGTCGGCGAGATGGGGTCCCAATCCGCGATTCCGATCGCGCAGATGGCCGATCGTCTGGTCGCCTATCGGGAGCACCTCGGCCAGAACCTGCGGTTCTTCAAGGGCGACCTTCTGGACTACGACTTCGTGCTCAACGCCTACAAGGTGTTCAAGCCTGAGGCCATCGTCTACCTCGGCGAGATGCCCTCCGCGCCCTACAGCATGGTCGACGTGCACCACGCCGTCGACACGCAGAAGAACAACATCCTCGGGACGCTCGTAACGCTCTACGCCATGAAGGAGGCCTGCCCGGAGTGTCATCTGGTCAAGCTGGGCACCATGGGCGAGTACGGCACCCCCAACGTAGACATCCCCGAGGGCTTCTTCGAGATCGAGTATCGCGGCCGAAAGGACCGCCTGATCTTCCCTCGCAAGGCGGGCAGCTGGTACCACCAGACCAAGGTGCACGACACGCACAACGTCGAGTTCGCCTGCCGTATCTGGGGAATGCGTTCGACGGATATCATGCAGGGGGTCGTCTACGGGACGTACATCGACGCAATGGGCGACGACCCGAGGATGCGAACCCGCTTCGACTTCGACCAATCGTTCGGGACGGCCATCAACCGCTTCTGTTGCCAGACGGTCATCGGATTGCCCATCACGCCCTTCGGCAAAGGACACCAGAAACGCGGATTCCTGCCGCTGCGCGACTCGATGCAGTGCCTCACAATCGCCATTGAGAACCCTCCGAAGGCGAGCGAATACCGGACCTTCAACCAGTTTGAGGAAGTCTACGACGTCACCGAGTTGGCGCAGAAGGTGCAGGCCGCCGGTAAGAAGCTGGGCCTCGATGTGGAGGTGCGAAACCTCGAGAACCCCAGGATGGAAGCCGAGGAGCACTACTACAACCCGGACCACCAGCATCTGCTCGACCTGGGCTATCAGCCTACGCACGACATGGACGGCGAGCTGGAGATCATGCTCAAGGACCTGATCCCCAATCGTGTTCGCATTGAATCGCGCAAGGAGGCCGTATTCCCAGACATTCAGTGGGACGGCACAAGGCGCAGATCGAAATACCTCACCGGAAGTGGGCAGACGAAATAGGGCCGGAAGCAGCCGCAAACCGACGCCGGGTCTTGATCGGGCTCTCTCGTACCCGCGAAAGTCCTACCGACCAGCAAGGCCGCTAGTTGGCCGCTGGTCTATCGATAGCACGACGGGCGCGGTAGTACAGGTGAGCCGGATCAGCGCGAACCACGTACTGGAAAAGGACGGACGAGGCCGGTGAACTCCGGCGGCTCAACGCGGAGGACGCGAGTTGGAGTACATAAAGGTCTCCGAGCCATTAATCGATGAGCGGGAGATCGCTGCCGTCCGAGACGTCCTGCTTTCGGGCATGTACGTTTCCGGCAAGCGGGTCGAAGCCTTCGAGCAAGCATTTGCCGACTTCGTTGGCGTCAACCATGCCGTCGCCGTCTGTTCGGGCACGGCCGCCCTACAGTTGGCGTTGACGGCGCTGGGAATCGGTCCGGGCGACGAGGTCATTGTCCCATCCTTGACGTTTTTCTCGACGGTCACCTCCGTCATCCACGCGGGGGGCAAGCCCATCTTCGCCGACATCGATGACGACTACTGCCTCGACCCCAAGACCGTTCGCGAGCAGATCACCCCGCGCACCAAGGGAATCCTGCCGGTGCACTACTTCGGGTGCGCAGCCGATCTCGACGAACTGTGCTCGATCGCCGAGGAGAACAGCCTGTTCGTCCTGGAGGACTGTGCGCAGGCCATCGGCACGAAGCACCGGGGCAGGACCGTCGGGAGCATCGGTCAGGCCGGCGCGTTCTCGTTCTTCGCCACCAAGAACATGACGACCGGCGAGGGCGGGATGATCACGACGGATAACCCGGATGTCGCCGAAATGGCCCGTATGATGCGCAGCCACGGGATGGAAGGCCGCGACGACCACGTCATGCTGGGATACAACTTCCGTATGACGGAGATGGAAGCGGCCATCGGGTCGATCCAACTCGAGAAGCTCGGTGCATTCAACAAGAAGCGACAGGCCAACTCGCGCTACATCTACGACAGGATCGGCGACGTGGCCTGGATCGGCATCCAGGACATCCCGGTGCACGTCGAGCACACGTTCTTCTGGTGTCCCATCTTCGTTCGGGAAGACGTCGTGGGCATGAAGACGGGCGACGTTCGCCGGAAGCTCCACGAGATGGGAATCGGCACGCGCCACCGGTACCAGGAACCGCTCTATCGGCAACCGATGCTGCGCGAGGACAGCCCGTATCCCCGCAACTACGACGTCCGTTGTCACCAAGACGGCAAGCCGGTTCGGTACGAGGACTTGTCGTTCCCGAATGCGGAGAAGTACTCCGGAAGACTGCTGGGCCTGCCCAACCATCCCGGGTTGAGTCGGCAACAGCTCGATCGCGTCGTTGAGAGCGTGCGTTCAATTGCCTGATGCGCAAAAGGAGAAACAGATGAAGGTCGTTATCTGCGGTGGCCTGGGCTACATCGGCAGTGCCCTGATCGAGCTCTATCGAAACGAGACAGAGCACGAGATCTACACGATTGACAAGAAGTTCGTCCCTCACATCGTGGCCAATCTCCCCGAGCATGTCCGACACATCGAGGGGGACATCCTGGATGAAGACCTCACCCGGCCGATCTTGAAGGGCGCAGACGTCGTCTATCAGCTCGCGGCCGAAGTCGAGGCCGAGAAGAGCATCCACAAGGAAGAAGCCATCTGGAAGAACAACTACGAGGGCGCGCTGAAGGTGATTGACATGTGCGACCCCGAGACCCGACTCGTCTTTCCATCCACCGGAAACGTCTTCGGCGGCGTGGACGAGAAAGAGAAGTACATGCACCTCACCGAGGAAGACGAGCCGCGTCCCAAGTACCCCTACGCGGAGAGCAAGCGTGCGATCGAAAAGAAGCTGCTCGCCAGGAAGGACCGCAACTACACGATCGTCCGATTCGGAACGAACTACGGGTACGCTCCCGGGATCCGGTTCAACCTGGTGACGAACGTCTTCATGAAGCGCGTCATTCTGAACCAGGATCTGACCATCCACGGCAGTGGGGAGAACTATCGTCCAACGGTCCACGTGATGGATGCCGCCGGGGGCGCCAAGTTCCTGTCGGCCCTGCCCGAGGCCCGTGGGCAGATCTACCACGTGATCCGCGAGTGTTACAAGATCCGCGAGCTGGCCGAAAACGTCGCCAAGCACAATCCATCCGTGAAACTCAACTTCGTTGCCAAAGAGGTGCCCTTTAGCAGCTACCACCTCTCCAATGACAAACTCGTCAAGGCGGGGTACAAGTTCTTGTTCGACCTCGATTCCGGCGTTCGGGACATGATCGAGAGGTTCCGGCAGATGCGGGCGGTGGCCTAGCGCCCGCGTGTAGGACGCTGATGATGGAAGTCTTAATCGTTGGAGCAGGTGCGCAGGCGAAGCAGGTCTGCGAGATATGGCGACTGCGGGGCGACTTCGAGCTCGTCGGCGCCCTCGACATCATGGGGAACCCCGACATCATCGGAAAGGACATCGGTGGGGCCAAGATCATCGGCGGGCTCGACTTCCTGGACTCCTACGAGCCCACGCCAGATCGCCGTGTGTTCATTGCTGCCAGCAGCAACAAGCGCAAGCAAGAGCTGGCCGAACAGCTCGAGGGCCGAGGCTACCAGTTCTACACCGGGATCCATCCGAGCGCCGTGATCTCGGACACGGCCCAGATCTCCGAAGGGGCCCTCATCAACCCCCTGGTCATCATTCAGCCCTTCGCACGGATCGGGCGCCACGTCGTGGTTCACGCCGGGTCCATTGTCGAGCACGATTGCGTCCTCGACGATTTCACCATTCTGGCGCCCGCGGTCGCCCTTGCGGGATGGGTCAAGGTGGGACGCCGCGCCAATCTCTACACGAACTGCTCGGTCATCCCGGCCAAATCGATCGGGGACGACGCCGTTGTCGGAGCAGGTGCCGTCGTCATTGAGGACGTCCCTGCTGGAAAGGTTGTCGCGGGGAGCCCCGCCAGGGTGCTGAGAGACGTCACATGAAGGTTGCCATCACGCTCTGCGCCTACAATGAGGGGGAGAACGTCCGATCCGTGATCGAGAGGGCCCTCCCCTATGGCGACGTCATTCTCGTGAGCGACGGATCGTCCGACAACACCGAAGCCATCGCCCGCGAATGCGGCGCAGAAGTCGTTCGCCATCCGTTCAACCTCGGACAGGGCGTCGCCGTCATCACGGGGTTCAAGGCCGCGCTCGGCCGCGGCGACTATGACGTGATCATCGAGATGGACGCCGACGGTCAGCACGATCCGGCAGAGATACCGACCTTCCTGGACAAGATGGTGGAGACGGGCGCCGATATCGTCGTCGGCTCGAGGATCACCGGCACGAACTACGACGGCGCGCCCTGGGCCAGGCGGTACTTCCTCCCGAAGCTGACGCATGTGCTCAACAAGCTGACCGGCTATCAGATGACCGATAGCATGTGCGGGTTCCGCGCCTTCAAAGCCGAATCAGTGCGCCGAGCCCTGCCTGTGCTGGATCGAATGCTCGAGCCGCAGTACATCGCCTCAGAGATGTTCATCCGGTTCAGCCGTCTGGGCCTGACCATCCAAGAGGTGCCCATTCGCATGCAGGACCGCTCGAGCGGCATCTCCAGCAAGGGGCTCTTCCGTTACGGGTGGGGCGTGAGCCGTGCCATCCTCCTGACACTACTGGAAAAGGAGGCCTAGACCGATGCGTATCGCCAACATACTGGTCTTCGTCGTGGCGTTGATTGCCCTGATCCAGACGCTCCGTCTCTTCGCTCGGTCTCGGTCGTCGATTCGTGCGACTGCGTTCTGGGCCCTGGTCTGGGTCTCCATCGGAGTCTTCGGCCTGTTCCCCAGGGCGATCGACATGGTCATGCACAGCACCATGATGCAGAACAGGATGTTCTTCGTTTCTCTGGTCGCGATCCTGATCCTGTACGCCGCCTTCTTCCGGCAAGACACGCTGTCCGCAGACACACGGCGGCGGGTGAGTCGACTCGCCCAGGAAGTATCGCTCCTCCGACTGGAGCTTGCCAGGGCAAGGCCAGAGGGCGGCGAACGAGACGACAAGGACAACAACGCCGTCTCAGACCAATGAGAGCAGCACACGTCCGTTCATAGCACACCTCCTGACCGAAACGGGAGCGCACCTGCTCGGCGAACCGTCTGCGGCAACGAGAAGCGCTTCTTCTCCTGCGCTTTTCAGCTGCGTGCCCATCTGCTAGAAGCGAGCTTTCGGAGGTTACGTCATGAGAATGCGATTGCCTTCGGTTGTGCTGATCCTCTCGGCAAGCGCCGCTGCGACCGGCCCTTCGGTCGGCGCCCAACTCGTCGGCAAGGACAAGATCTTCGTTCGCTTCACGAACACGCGTCCCGACACGGCCAAGATCCTCGTCCGTCTCAACATTGTGCCGAACCACAACAAACCGTTCAGTTGGACCGGCAAGACGATCTACGTGGGCGTCGACGGGGCCGGGGCCAGCGACAAGCAGCGATATCTCCCCGCCGGCCGGGCCTCGCCATGGGTCGACGTCGGACAATACATGAACCTCCAGGGCACGCGGAGTTGGTCAACGTACCTCTCGCCGCTGCTGTGCGGCGTGATGACCGATCCGGAGACCGACGGCCTACACGTGCTCGTCGAGGTCGCTCAAGGCCCCGGCACGCGCGTGATCCGGCGCCTGGCGATCAGCAAACCCGAGCTAGCCGCCGAGTCCGCTGAAAGGGTGTATCCCTGGCATCTGGGCTACAGCGTGTGGAACCACGGCCGGCCGTTTCTGCCGACCGTCGGCCTACTCGTGCCGTCCCAGCCGGACATCGTGCCGCGGGTCTACACGCTCGCCGAGGCCATGAAGTGGCAGCTCGACGCCATCGAGGAATTCCCCGACGTCGGACGACTCCCAGCCAAGCTCAGCTTTCGAACGCGCGGCCAGCCTGAGATCCTCCGCGCCCTGGGCTACAACGACTATCCCGCGGGGACGGTCGGCCACAGTCTCGGCGACGAGATCTCCATCAAGCTCAAGACGCCGGAGCCGGAGCGGAACCGTCGCTTCCGGGAGCACCTGAAGGCCAAGGGATTTGACCCCCTCGACCTGATCCGCGACGAGGATCTCGCCAAGGCCGGATCGCTGCCCAAGGCCGAACAGTGGCCCCTCGTCACGCTCACGCCCGCCCTGCCGGGCAAGCCAATCCAGTACTACGAGTCGGCGATCTTCCGCTACCGCCTCTGGTACGAGGAGCTGGCCGCCAAGACCAAGAAGCTCATCGCCGAGAACCCCGGCAAAACGGTCCTGGCCGGCGCGAACTTCAGCCCGCACATGAACGTCTGGCCGGACGTCCGCCAATGGGTCGGCCCGTTCAAGGCCGGCGCAATGACCATGAGCTGGACCGAGGACTGGTGGTGGCAACTCCCGGAGGTCTCGCCCCAGGGCTACGGATTCCTGCTCGATGCATTCCGCCTCGCAAGCTCCTATCACGGCGCTCCGATCCAGTTCTACATCATGCCCTTCAAGGGCAACTCCCCCGACAACTTCCGCAGGATGCACGGCCTGGCGTTGTCTCACGGCGTCAAGATCATCAACCACTTCCACACCGAAGCGCAGGTCCTGACCACGTGGGATTACGTGGACGTCTGCGAAAGCCCACGGACGTACCAGGCCATCCACGACATGATCCGGGACACGGGGGCCGTCGAGCACCGGCTGCATACGGCCATGCCCGAAAAGGCCCAAGCCGCCATCATGCTCTCCTGGGCAGCGGACACCTGGGATACGGAGGACCTCGGCGGAGCCGGGCACCTCTACTCGGCGAAGTACAACGTCAACAACGACGAGCGCAAGGCGATCTGGATGGCGCTGCGGCACGCCCAGTTCCCGGTCGACCTTATCACCGATCAGGACATCGCCGAGGGCGGACTCGAGGGTTACCGCGTGCTCTACATCGTCGGCGCCGAGATGCTGGCGGCGGCGGCGGGGCCTATCGAGCAGTGGGTCGCGCAGGGCGGTATCGTCTATGCAACCGCGGGGGGCGGCCTGCTGGACGAAGTCCATCGTCCGAACGCGTCGCTGCGCAAGGTCTACGGAATCAAGCGTCAGGACCTCGTCCGCAAGATCCGCCACATCAGGCCTCGCCACACGTTGCCATTGACCCGGCCGCTCGACACCGTCCGGCTGGCAGGCCAAAACGGTCGCCTGCCCGCCATGGAGCTGCCCGCGCTGCTATACCGTGAAACGCTGACGCCGATCGACGGGGCCCGCGTCGTCGGGCGTTACCAGCGTGATAACGCGACAGCCGCCGTGCTCAACGCATACGGCAAGGGCACGGTCCTATACGTTGGCGCGCTGGCCGGCATCGCATACGTCAAGCCCGCGATCCGACCGACGTCGGAGATCCTCCCGACGGCGTTTCCGGAAGATCAGCGTAATCTGATCACCGCGCCGCTGCGATGGGCCAAGATCGTCCCGCCCGTCAGGACCTCCGACCCGCTGGTCGAGGCACAGTACATGATCGGCAAGCACGGCGCGATCGTGGCCTTGACCAACTGGCGGCAGCGGCCCATCGACAAGCTCGTCATCGAGTTCCCCGGCAAGCCGCAGATCCGGTCGGTCCGCAGCCTTCGCGCCGCCGGCTACTTCAAAGGCCACCTGCACGAACAGAAACGCGGCGCGCTCGAGCTGGAAAGGACCGACGGAACGCCGCGCGTGACCACACGCCTCGAGGTCCTCGACTTCCTGTTGACAGATTAGCCGACCCGCCTCAACCATCCGGCGGATCGGCAGGTTTGCGGAACGTCGCTACTTCACATCAGCCCGCGCGGCCCATTCCGTACCACGCTGCAACAGCCGGCCGAAGCTGGGATTCTCGCAGGCCCGGACGTCGTGGCCGAGCACGATGTTGAACACACGGCCCTTGCCGTACGGAAGCGTCCACGCCAGCGGCTCGGTCCGCTTGGACCAATCCGAATACGCCTCGATGAGCACGTTGATCGGCACGTCACCGACCAGCTTGGCGTACAGCTCGTCGTCGGCCTCGAAGTCCTCCACGCCCTCGGTGATGAAGTGGTCCGGCTTGGTGACCTTGACCTTGAACTTCCCTCGCGGGCCGTGGCCGGAGCCTTTCGTCCAAATCCGGCCGATCAGGTTTCGGTACTCGGGCCAATCCCCAAAGGCCCTGCAGGAGAAGTGAAACGACACGAGGCCCTTGCCGCCCTTGACGAAAGCCAGCAGGTTCTGGCGGGCTTTGGGCGTGATGCCGGGACGCTTCCAGTTGTAGTAGTTCAGCAGGATCACGTCGTACGTGTCCAGAGCGGTCGACTCGAGCACCAGCGGCTCCTCTGACACGACGACCTCGAACTTCTTGGCCTGCTCCAGGTGTTCGCGAAGGACGGGCGTCGTCTCGCGCCACCGGTGCACGGGCACGTCGCACCCGGTCACGATCAGCACGCGCATCGGTTTGGGCTCGGCGTCCTTTGCCGAAGCAAGTCCGCCTGCCAGGACAACCGCGAACACACACGACGTCGACACCAACCCCTTCATCGCCTGCCTCCGTTGCGAGAATCCCCTTCGAGCCCGAACGGGCAACGGGAACCCTCATCCGTCAATCCAATTCAAGGAAACCGCCCCCATGCTGACGGCTTCCCGAGCCAAGGGGCGGATCATAGTTCCTCCGTCGGACGGGGACAACCTTGCCACGCTCACCCGGAGCAACGACATCAGCGACGGCATGGTCAGGCCCGTTCGGTCGTGATATGCTGCGCCGGGCGGACGATGCTCGTCCGCGCATAAGCGCGTGGGATAGGGGTCAGGCGCAAGACATCACCTGCCAAACAAAGGAGGCGACCATGAGACGTTCATTCATGGGGTGGCCGATGACATTGACGTGGGCGATGTGTGGTGGCGTTCCAAACGCCTCGCTCGCCGAGCCGCAGCGCGTGCGCGACCGATTCTGGCTGTTCGCCTGCGTCGCCGGCGCCGACAACGAAGGCTGGCATTTGAAGCGCCCCTCACGCATGACGCCTGCGGAAGGAGCGTTCTACCTCGGCGTGCCGAATCTGATCATGGTGTGTTGGAAGGGAAAGCCTGCCCCGCCCTACGACCAATATGCGATCCCGTTCCGGCCGCTCAAGCAGGTCGTCTGGTCGGTCGTGGGATCCGGCGGCGAGACGGCCGACCGGGAGCGCAAAGCCGTCTTCGCGCTCGCCGAACGAACGCCGAACCTCACCGGCATCTTCATGGACGACTTCTTCACCAATGAAGGTGACAAGGTAGCCAAGCTCTCATCGGACGAGCTGCGAGGCCTGCGCAAGCAAGGAGAGCTCGCCGACCGCCGGCTCGACCTGTGGGTCGTCCTGTACACGCATCAACTGGATCTGCCCGTCCAAGAGCACCTGAAGCTCTGTGACAAGGTCACGCTGTGGACGTGGCGTTCGGCAGATCTCGAGCACCTCGAGACAAACATGGCCAGGTTCGAGAAGCTCGCGGGGCGAAGCGGTAAGCTCCTCGGCCTGTACATGTACGACTTCGGCGCCAAGGGCGAAATGCCCGTGGACCGGATGCAAAGGCAGTGCGAGCTGGGTCTGCAGTGGCTGAAGGAGGGACGCATCGAGGGAATGATCTTCCTGGCCAATACCGTCGCCGACCTGGACTTCGAGGCCGTCGAATGGACCCGCCAATGGATCGCCCGCGTAGGAGACCAACCCCTGCCCCCTCACAAGAAATGACGGGGCCATCCTCTCAGCACGAGCGGAGACAATAAAAAGACGACGGCCGGCGCGAGGCCGACCGTCGTCATCGTTTGGTGCTGCACTGCTACATGATGCGGCGAATGACCGCGCCGATCGTCAGCGCCAGCAGGGCCATCCCCAACGGCAGTAGCATACCACTGCTGCCGCACTTGAAGGCGCCTTGGACCTCTCGATCGTCCATCATGACGACGATGACCGGGTTCGACGTATCGTAGGTCGCATAGTTGGCGTCGCCCGGGTAGTTCGGATCATACAGGGTCCACTCTTTGAACGACTTGCCCGAATTCGGGAACGCCTGGAGCACCACGTTGTAGCCGGGCGGATAGGCGACCCAATCCGGCGTCACGGTCCACGTGCCGTACGACGGGTTCTTGAACCACAGGTCCAGCGTGTAGTAGATCGGCGCGATGTTGTGGAAGACGCTCGCGTTGCTCGACCGCAACGGCGGCTCGTCAGCCCCGCCGGGGTACGGCGAGCCGTCATCCACAGCCGGGTCATCGATCCACGTGCTGACCTTCAAGCTCGTGGTCCGGTTGAGCAGGATGTCGCTTTCGCTGCCCATCTGATACGACCACTCGATCACGGCGTAGCGCGGGTCCGTCGGGTCCAGGCCGGCCCCATCGACCCTGAACTCCATCGTGACGCTCGCCGAAGCGCCCTCGTCAATGTCGCCGAAGTCCCAGACGGGTACGTAGTAGTCGCCTTCCGGCAGACCACCGGCCGGTAGGTTGGAGTAGCAGTACCACGCGTATTGGTCCTCGTTCTCAGCGATGATAAACGGGTCCGTCTTGCGATAGGGCGTGCCAGGCGTGAAGCTCGGCAGCGTGGCCGTGTCCGCGATCGCGAACTCCGCCGCCATCTTCGCCGCGAACAGCGGCCCGTAGTACTGCTCCCGCCAGGTGAGGCTTTCCTCATGGGAGTTCGTGCCGTCCGCCCACTCGCCCACGCCAGGCAGGTCATTGGTGATCGTCGCCAGGACCTTGAACGCTACGATGTTGGCGCTCGTTGCGCCGTAGGTGATGTCGGTCACATGACCTTGGATGGCCCGCGACGATGCCCAGCCACCCCCATGGTCCAACACGTTGTCGTAGAACTCGTGGCTTCTGAATTCCTCCTGTCCGTCCAGGTCCCGGAACCACTGGCCACTGGCCGAAGTCGGGTCGGTCGGCGACGGCCCGGTCTCGAGCGTGTACGGCTGCACCGGCGGTTTGCTCACCGGCAGGCTCGGTGCACCCAGCGCCGTGGCCGTCATACCCACGACCAGCAACCCACACAGACAACTCATCCACAACCCCACAGACCATTTCCCTCTCATCGTGAGTCTCCCACTCCCCCAGGTCAACGATTTGACGCATCCGGCCGATATGTCCCTCCGCCCCGTGATGGTGCGCGCACGCTACCAGTTCGGTCCGATCAACTCAAGCTTATTCTCCCGATGATCATCGCGCAGAAGAACACAACGGCGGAGATGAACGGCGTTGTATGTCCCCAATTGCAGGATGGTCTAGTCAGGCACGTGGATCTGACCGGTCATGGTGCCCCAGCACTGCCCCCCTACCCAGGCCTCATAGCCCTCTTGCTCGTTCTTGCCGACCAGGACCCGCACCAGACCTGCGCGACCGGTCGAATCGCTCTGTACGCAGTTGACGGCGGCCCGGTCGCCGGCGACACCGACCTCACCGGCCACAACCAGATAGACCCCGAGCGGTCCGTGGACGCTTGCCGTAACGGGATCCTCGTCGATGCCCACCCTCGGCGCGAAGCATCGCGAGTGAACTTGCACGGAGTCGGCCAACGTCTCGCGCGTGGCCACGCACCAGATGCGGACCTTCCGCCGACGACTGTACTCGGCCAGCGCCGCAAAGTCGGGGCGTGCCTCCATCAGGGCGGCGTACGACCGGACGAACAACAGGACGTCGCCGTCCTGCGTCTTCATGCCCGGCATCGTATCGTCAAGCGTCGTGGGGTCCAGGCCGAGCAGACCGGCCGTCTTGTCCGGATCGTGGGGATAGCGGGACAGCAACAGACTGGGCAGGTTCATCCAGACGAGGAACTCGTCGCCGTCCGCCCGGATTCGCTCCGCCCGAACGCTGAGCATCCCCTCCTGCGTCTCGATGGGCAGCCGCATCCCAGGCTCGTCAAGCAGCGCAACGAACCTCCCGCTTTGGATCAGAGCGGTGACTCCAGCCAGCACGGCGTGCCCCGAAACGCTGCCTTCGACGGTCGGCGTGAACGTGCGAAACCGAACGGCCGCATTCGGCCGGATCGATGCCAGAACGAACACCGTCTCGCTCAGGTGGATCTCCCGGGCGATCGCCTGCATCTGCTCGTCGGTCAGCGGATTGGCGTCGAGGACGACGCCTGCGGGATTGCCCGCAAAGGGCCGGTCCGCGAAGGCGTCGACAACGACGTACTCACAACGAGGCATGGGGCCCCATCGTCACAACACGCCGCATCGAAGTCAACAGAAAGGCCAGGCGCCGAACGTCACTGGGGCGCTACATCGGGGATCTGCGCCCGAAACCTGGTCCGCGGGTGCTTCTGCCCGCGCAGACGGCTCACGGGCTCTCGTAGTGCACCCACTTCTTGCTGAAGTACAACTGAATGAGCGTCAGGACGAAGATGATGGCGAACAAGATCCATGCCAGGGCGCTCGCGTAGCCCATCCGCAGGTATCGAAACGCCTGGTTGAACAGGTTGTAGGCGTAGAAGAGCGTCGCGTCGTTCGGACCGCCTTCGGTCATGATGAAGGCCTGCGTGAAGATCTGAAACACGGCGATCGTGCCCATCACCAGGTTGAACAGGATGTACGGGCTGAGCATCGGCAGCGTGACGTGTCGAAAGCGGTGCCAGGCGTTCGCGCCGTCGATGCTGGCGGCTTCGTAAAGGTGCTCGGGGATGCTCTTGAGACCCGCCAGCCAGATCAGCATGCCCGCGCCCGCGCCCCACAGCCCCATGAGGATCAGGGCGGGTTTGGCCATCCGGTCCTCACCCAGCCAGTTGATGGGGATCCCCACGCCCAACCAGTTCGAGACGCCCAGCGTCTCGAGCGCCGTGTCGATGCGCGTGGCCTCGAGCAACGAGTTGATCAGGCCGTCCTCCGGCTGAAGCACCCACAGCCACAGCACGCTGCTGGCGACGGCGGGCACGATCGCCGGCAGGTAGTAGATCGTTCGGTAGAAGCTCAGGCCGCGCACGCCGCTGTCCAGCAGGATCGCCATCGCCAGACCGACGATCAGACCCAATGGCACGCCGATGACCATGAAGACCGTGTTGTAGAGCGACTTTCCGAACAGCGGGTCGGCGAAGGCTTCGCGATAGTTGCCCAGCCCGCACCAACGGGCGTCGTTGATCACGTCGTAGTCGCTGAAGCTCATCAGGACGCTGAACAGGATCGGCCCGGCGGTGAAGATCAGGAACCCCACGATCCACGGCGACGCGCACGTCAGCCCCGCCCACCACTCGCGTCGCCAGTAGCCCCGGCTCTTGTACCTGCGGGTGTGATGGAGGTAGACGCCACCGGCGACGACGACGACGAACCCGACGTAGAGCGCGATCAGCCAATACCAGTTGACCTTCTTGCCCGAGGGTGGGGTCAGAATCTGGTTCAGGTCGCGCTGGACCACGCGGGTGCCGTAGTCGAGGGCCACCTTGGGCGTCGGATAGGCGGGATCGTGGTTGAGCGATCGCTCCATCGCCCGGCGGTGCTCGGACCAGAGACGGTTGCCGACGGGCGTGATCGGTCGGTGGTAGGCCCGCAGCAACAGCGCCTTAAAGACGTTGTAGCTGTCGTGGAACTTCTGCGGGATGTTCGGCTGGGCCTGGAGGTATCGCTCGTAGAATGCCTCGCAGACGGCCACCTTCGGGTGAAGGCGCGGAAAGAAGAGCCGGCCTTGGGCGCGACGCAGGTCGCGGTCGACGTCGAGGAGCATGCGGTTGGCCTCCCAGGAAACCATCCACTTGATGAACTCCCAGGCCAGCTCCCGGTTCTCATCGGGGATCGTGGACGGCATGGCGTACGCCCAGCCGCCCATCCAACTGACGGGCTTGCGACCCTTGGCCAACTCGCGGGCGGGCATGGGCCCGGGCGCAACGCCGAAGTTCAGGTCGCGCTTGTACTGCGCGATGAGGCTCGTGAACCAGTCCCCGTCGATCCGCATGGCCATCTTGCCGCTCATGAACGGGTCGAGCGTCCCGCCCTCCAGCGTGCTGGCCCGGAACGCTTCGACCGCCTTGTAGCCGCCCATCGCATCGTAACAGTCGACCATCCACTGCAGCGCCTCTTCGATCTTCGGGTCGTTGAGCGTCACGGTCTTCCCGTCGGCCGACATGAACCGCCCACCGGCCTCCCACCCGAACATGTACAGCCAGCTGTTGCCCCACTGCGGCGCCCAGCCGACGACGCGGAGGCGGCCCCTCCGGTCCCAGCGGCTCAGCCGGATCGCGTAGCCCGACCCGTCGTACACCTTGAACCGCACGCCCGTATCGTTGCGGGGCTCCTTGCTGACCGTCTCCAGCGTCAGGCGATGCGGCTCGACGGCCGTCACGCGGGCCAGCTGCGGCGCACCGGCCGGGTCGAGGCAGACCTGGTCGTTCTCTGTGACGCCGGCCGCGACGAAGTCCACCGACCCCGACGTCAGGTATCTGCCCTCGGTCACCACCCCGTCCCGCGCGTCGCAGCGCTTGTAGCAGGTCTCCTCCCAGGTCTTGGGGGGGCGGGCGTCGCCGACCTTCGCCTTGCCGGCTCGGACCTCAGGATCGTCGGACTTGTAGACAAACCCCGCCTGGATCAGCAGGTCGCAGTTGTAGTAGAGCGCCCGGCTGTCCGTGCTGTTGGCGATGCCGTACTGCTTGCCGGCGTAAATGGATTCGTTCCAACAGTTCGGGTAAAAGTCGTTCGGGTCGATCATCATCGCCTCGAACGCCGTGACCTCGCGCTCGAGCTGGGCGGTCTTCGCTGGGTCGCCTTGCCTCCGGGTCTCGTCGAGATCCCTGCGAAGCTGCGCGAGTCTTGCCGGGTCTTTTTCCTTGTAGAACGCATCCAGCGGCAGGAACGCCCCCCGTGCCGCCCACTCGGCGATGGCGTATCGGTCGAAGTAGATGATATCCGGGGGCGTGCCGCCCGCCACGCCGGTCAGGAACCGCTGGGGATCTTCGGTGGCATCTCGGATCGCTGCGTTGCCAGTGATGATCTTACACCTGATGCCCTTCTTGGCGCAGCGGCGTTCGAATTCGTCGATGGCGTCGCGAACGGTGATGATCTCGGTACCGTGGAGCCAGTAGGTGATTTGCTGGACCTTCTCCCCTTCCGGCGGCGACACCCTCGGCCAGAGCAGCACGACCGCCAGAATGGCACACACCACCAACGCCGGATTGCGGATCCGCTCCCACATGGTCCCACCATGATAGGCACTGGACATCCCGTTGCCCAGCAGCTGGTACGTTCGCGCTGGCCGCGTTGGGGTCCTAGTGAAAGTCGCATAGTGTGGTTAAACTGCTGGCCCGGTTGACCGTGTCGTGTATCGCTGCGGAGGCGATGATCAAGGTATGCAGCGAGATCTGGTGATTGTCATCTTGGCGATGTTCCTCCTCGCAGCTGGCGCGCCCCCAGTGTGGGGGTACCAAGAAGCGCCCATGCTCGCGAAGCGGGTTGCCGAAGGGAAGCTGCCTCCCGTCGAGCAGCGACTTCCCGACAAGCCGGCAGTCGTAGAACCCGTGCATTCGATCGGCAAGTATGGCGGCGATTGGCGCCGGATCGCCATCAGACGCTATGACGTCGGCATGACCAGCCGGTTGGGATACGAGCCGCTGGTTCGCTGGGACCGCACGGGCAGGAACGTCGTTCCGGGCCTGGCGGAGCGTTGGGGGATCCGGGACGGCGGCAGGACCTACGTCTTCCATCTCCGCAAGGGCATGAAGTGGTCAGACGGCCACCCCTTCACATCCGAGGACTTCCAGTACTACTACGAGGACGTCTTGAACAACAAGGAGCTCATCCCGGTCATCCCCGCCTGGCTGAAGATCGACGGGAAGCCCGTCGTCATCGCAACACCCGATCGCTATACGGTCGAGTTCAGGTTCACCCAGCCGTACGGGATCTTTCTGGAGATGCTCGCCTACCGCGGCATGGAGGCGATCTGTCCCAAGCACTACCTCAAGCAGTTCCATCCCAGATACACGGACGCCGACGTGCTCGAGCGGCTGACCAGGAAGCGGGGCCTGGACCACTGGCGCCAGCTCCACGGCCGGAAGGCCGACAGGGACGAGAACCCCGACCTGCCCACACTGAAGCCCTGGACGATGAAGGTCCCGCTCCCGGCCACGCGCGTCATCGTCGAGCGCAATCCGTATTACTGGAAGGTCGATCCGGCGGGCAACCAGCTGCCCTACATCGACCGCATCGTTTACGCGATCGTCCAGAACCCGGAGATCGCCAACTTCAAGGCCATGACGGGTGACGTCGACTTTCAATCCCGCTTCATCGATTCGGCCAACTATCCGCTGTTCATGGCAAACTGCAAGGCGGAAGGCTATACGGTTCGAAGGGACATTCAACCCGGGTCGGCCGTCATCTACGTCAACCCACACAGCAAAGACGAACGGATTCGGCCGATCCTGGCGGACAGGCGGTTTCGGATCGCGCTGTCGGTCGCCGTCAACCGGGACGAACTGATCGACCTGATCTACACGGGCATGGCCGTGAAGGGACGCGGAGTGGCCTCGCCGTTCGATCCCTACCACCTGCCGGAGTTCGATCGGTACCTCGAGTACGATCCGGAGCAGGCCAACCGGCTGCTGGACGAGGTTGGCTTAAAGCGAGGGAGACGGGGGATGCGTCGGATGCCCGACGGATCGCCCTTCCGGCAGATCATCAACTGCTACCCGGCCGAGACGGGTGTGGGCGCGGACCTATGGCAGCTGGTGTCCGACTACTGGCGGGAGGTGGGATTGGATTTTGTCGTCAAGATGGACGCCCGCACGCTGAGCGGCATGCAGGTCCGCAACGGGAACACGAACTTCTGGGCCTACGCGACGGCCGGCATGCACTGGACCATCAACCCGGAGTGGTACATCCCGTGGGCGAGCACCAGCTACTTCGCGCCGCTGTATGGACGCTATCGGGCCAGTCACGGCAAGGACACGATGGGCGTCAAACCGCCGCCGGAATACCAGCGCCTGATCGACTGGTATCTGGAGCTCCGGTCCGTGGTGGGAGATGAGGACCGCAAGCTCGCGCTGGGCCGCAACATCCTGCGACAGTGGTCCGAGCAGTGCTATACCATCGGCATCGTCCGCCGGCAGGTGCTCACGATCGTGTCGAGACGGTTCAGGAACGTCCCGGACCAGATCATCCAAAGCTACCGGCTGATGACGCCAGGCTACATCGGCGTCGAGCAGTTCTACATCGAGCAGGAGTAGCGCATCTATGGTCACGTTCATCATCCGACGCCTGCTGATGATGATCCCGACGCTGTTCGTGATCTCGGTCATCACGTTCATCATCATCCAGCTCCCGCCCGGGGACTACCTGACCACCTACATCGCCAACCTGCAGGAGACGGGTGAGGAGGTCGACGAGGCCGTCATCGAGAGCCTTCGCGTTCGCTACGGACTCGATCAGCCGCTGCCGGTCCAGTACTGGAAGTGGATCAGCGGCGTGGTGGTGGGCGATTTCGGCCAATCGTTCGCGATGAACAAGCCGGTGAGCGAGCTGATCTGGGAGCGGCTGGGGCTGACGGTCACCATCTCGCTGGTGACGCTGGTCTTCACGTGGATCGTCGCGATTCCGATCGGCATCTATTCGGCCACGCACCAGTACAAGCTCTCCGACTACTTCTTCACGTTTCTGGGCTTCATCGGCATGGCCACGCCGGCGTTTCTGCTGGCGCTGGTGATGATGTATCTGTCCTATCGATGGTTCGGCACGGGGGTGGGCGGGCTCTTCTCCGACGAATTCGTCGGGGCGCCCTGGTCGTGGGCGAAGGTGATCGACCTGCTCAAGCACCTCTGGGTGCCCGTCGTCGTGCTGGGCGTCGCGGGGACGGCAGGGCTGATCCGCGTGCTCCGCGCGAACTTACTCGACCAGCTCGAGATGCCCTACGTCGTGACGGCCCGCGCCAAGGGGCTGTCCGAGTCGCGGCTGCTCGTCAAGTACCCGGTGCGCGTGGCCATCAACCCCGTGGTCAGCACGATCGGGTGGATGCTCCCGCAGTTGGTCTCCGGGGCCGTCATCGTCGCGATGGTCCTGAGCCTGCCCACCGTCGGGCCGCTGCTGCTTCGGGCCTTGATGGAGCAGGACATGTACCTGGCCGGGAGCATCGTCATGCTCCTCAGCCTGCTGACCGTGATCGGGACACTGGTCTCCGACATCCTGCTGGCCTGGGTCGATCCGCGGATCCGTTTCGGGGGGCAGGAGGCATGACCGACAAGATCGAACATGCCGAGACGTCCACCATGGACGAGCGGTTCTTCATGGCCTCCCAGTGGCGGCTGATGTGGTGGAAGTTCCAGGACCACAAGCTGGCGCTCTTCTCGTCGGGCGTGGTCGTGTTGTTCTATCTGGTGGCCATCTTCTGCGAGTGCCTCGCCCCGAACGATCCGCTCAGGCGCAATGCCAGCCGGAGTTACGCCCCGCCCCAGCGGGTAAGACTGTTCCACCAGTGCCAAATCCGCTGGCCGTTCGTCTATCCGCAGGTACAACACATCGATTCCGAAACGCTGGCGCGGACCTACACGAACGACACCTCCACGACGCTGCCCATCAAGTTCTTCGTCAAGGGCGACCCCTACTGGCTGTGGGAGCTGATCCCGATGGAGCGCCGCCTGATCGGGCTGGGGTCCGGTGAGCGCCTCTACCTGCTCGGCGCGGACCGGCTGGGCCGCGATCTGTACAGCCGCATCCTGTACGGCGGACGGATCTCCCTCTCGATCGGCCTGGTGGGCGTGACGATCAGTCTGGTTCTCGGCGTCATCATCGGGGGCGTCTCGGGCTATTACGGGGGTCGACTCGACAACATCGTTCAGCGGTTCATCGAGATCCTCCGATCATTCCCGACGATTCCGCTGTGGCTGGCGCTGTCCGCGGCGATGCCGGCCGACTGGTCGCAGCTCCGTGTTTACTTCTGTATGACGGTCATCCTCGCATTGATCGGCTGGACCGGTCTGGCGCGGGTCGTTCGGGGCAAGATCCTCGCGCTGCGCGAGGAGGATTACGCGATGGCGGCCAAGGTCTGCGGCGTCAGGGAATTCACGATCCTCATGAAGCATCTGGTCCCCGGGTTCCTCAGTCACCTGATTGTAACGGTGACGCTGGCCATTCCGGCCATGATCCTGGCCGAGACGTCGCTGAGCTTCCTGCGGCTGGGGCTCCGTCCGCCGACGATCAGTTGGGGCGTGCTGCTGCAGGACGCCCAGAACATCCGGGCGG
>CAYMLO010000016.1:0-83525 GCA_964390905.1 uncultured Planctomycetales bacterium
ATCGGCAAAGAAGCCTACTTCAGTCCATCAATTCTCGGGAGACAGAGCACTAGGATGCCCCTTCAGGGCCGAACGGAACCCGCGGGGACCTCGACCAGGCCGAGCAGATGCACCGCAAGTCGCTGGAGATCGATCAGCGGCTTGGGCAACTCGAAGGCGTGGCCCACGGCTACGCTAACCTCGGGTCGATCTACAGAGAGCGTGGGGATCTGGGCTCTGCCCGCGAGCATTGGATCCAGTCCCGCGACCTATTCGCCAAGATCGGCATGCCGCACATGGTGGCGAAGGTCGAGTCCTGGCTTGACGGACTTCCGGATACCTAGCCCACGACATCGTGTATCATGACGCGAGGAGGACCCCGTGGTCCGTCTTGACCGCTGTCCCTGGGACCTCATACGTGCATCGCAACGACCTTCCCGCTCATCCTCGTGTTGGCCTTCCAGAACGTATGCGTGCGGCGCTGACGCATAGGCGTCTGCCGCTTGTCGCTGCGCTCGTTGCCGTCGCGCTGGGGTTGCCGTCGTTGGGGGCGGGGTGGTTGATGGACGACTACTTGCAGCGGGCGGCGATCCTGGGGTTGCCGGTCCTCAACGAGTTCTTCGACTCGCCGATGGACATGTTCCGGTTCCTCGACGGCGACGCCGAGCGGACGACCCGGCTGATGGACTTCGGCGTCCTGCCGTGGTGGACGTACACGGGGATCCGGGCGCAGTTCTGGCGGCCGGTGACGGTGCTCACGCACTGCATCGACTACTGGCTCTGGCCGGATCGGCCCAGCCTGATGCACGCGCAGAGCCTCCTGTGGTTCGGCGGACTCGCGGGGGTCGTGGCGCTGCTGTACCGCAGGATCTCGGGGCCGACCTGGGCGGCGGGCTCTGCGGCGCTGCTGTATGCGATCGATGACGCCCGCGGCGTCGCGGCTGGGTGGCTGGCGGGCCGCAACGCGCTTGTGGCCGCGTTCTTCGGCGTCTGCGCACTGCTCGTCCACGACCGATGGCGGCGCGGCGGATGGCGTGCGGGCGCGGTGCTCGCGGCGGTGCTGTTCGCGGCGAGTCTGCTGTCGGCTGAGGCCGGCATCGCGACGTGCGCGTATCTGGCCGCCCACGCCCTCTTCGTCGATCCCGGAACGTGGCGGCAGCGATGCCGGGCCCTCGCCCCGTACGTGCTGGTGGTGGTGATCTGGCGGGCCTCCTGGCGGTGGCTGGGCTACGGCGTGGCGAGTATCGGGCTCTACATCGATCCGCTCGGCGAGCCGCTGCGCTTCTGTGCCAATGCGGTGACGCGGGCGCCGGTCCTGCTGTTGGGGCAATGGGCGGCGCCGCCGTCGGAGACCACCGCCCTGGTCGCGCCGGAGACGGTCCGCTGGCTATGGATCGGCGCGATGGTGTTCCTCGTGCTGCTGGCGGCGGTGCTCCTGCCGTTGCTGCGGCGCGATCGGGTGGCCCGGTTCTGGGCGCTGGGGATGCTCCTGTCGGTCGTGCCGATCTGTGCGACGTTCCCGGCGGACCGGTTGCTGACGTTTGTGGGTATCGGCGCGATGGCGTTGCTCGCCAGGTTTCTCGGCGTCGCGTTCGGCCGGCCGGATTGGCGACCGCGCTCGCTGGCGTGGCGCGTCGGGGCCGTCTCGCTCGGTGTCGTCTTCATCCTCATTCATGTAATCGTCTCGCCGGCGGTCTTGGCCTTTCGCACGGCGTGTCCGCTGGGCCCGAAGGCCTTCGTCGACCAATTCCACGTCTACACGCCGATGGACGGCACCGTCGCGGACCAGGACGTGATCATCGTCAACCCGCCCAGCGCCCTGCACGCCGGATACCTGCCGTTGCTCCGCGATATGGCGCGGCAGGCCGTCCCGCGACACACGCGGACGCTCGCGCCGGGGACCCCCTCGGTGACGATGCGTCGTCCGGATTCGCACACGCTCGTGATTCGCCCGGA
Source organism: uncultured Planctomycetales bacterium (assembly GCA_964390905.1). Classification (GTDB taxonomy): domain Bacteria; phylum Planctomycetota; class Phycisphaerae; order UBA1845; family JAFGLZ01; genus JAFGLZ01. The sequence continues at coordinate 1,936 of CAYMLO010000016.1, forward strand.
GGAGGGATACCTCGAGTGGATCTTCGACCGGCTGTTTCGCGACGAGCAACACCCGATGGCCTCAGGAGACCGGGTCGTCTTGACGGGCATGACGGCGGAGGTGACGGCGCTGACCGACGACGGCCGACCGGCGGAGGTGACGTTCCAATTCGCCGTTCCCCTCGAAGACCCGTCGCTGAGATGGTTGTGCTGGCGGGACGGGGCGTTCGTGCCGTTCACGCCCCCCGCCGTCGGTCAGACGGCGGCGCTTCACGTCGACATGCCCCTTCTCTGACGAGGCTTCACCATCAGCCAGAAGCGTCGTGCACCGCATGGTTCGGCGCAAGGCCCGGGGGCGGGCTCAGTCCTCCTCCGGGAAGACGCCGGCGGGCTCGGCGCCGGGTTCCGGTTCGTCGGTCCAGCCCTTGGCTGCGGCGCCCAGCGCCAACTGCGCGTTGAGCAGGCCTCGATCCTGGCGCCACCAGTGCTGGAGGATGTCGTCGATGTCTCCCGTCTCGGTGCCGAGCGACCAGTGCTTGAAGAAGTCCACGTCGGCGCTGCGCGGTGTGCGGGCCGGCAGCTCGACCAACGTCCGCATGGGCATCAGCACGGCATCGCCGAGAACGAATCCCTCACCGGGCCTGAGCGACGGCAGCATCGCCATCTGGCTGCCGAACTGATCGCTCACGACCTTGGCGATGTAGTTTTGGTCTTCGGGGTTGTTCAGCCGCATGACGACCATGCTGTTGCACTGCGACACGACGGTCTCGCTCAGCTCACTGGGGCGCTGGCTGATCACCATGGCCGACACGCCGTACTTCCGGCCCTCCTTCGCGACGCGCTCGACGATGTGCCGCGCGAAGCTCCGCTGATCGGTCCTGCGCTGCTCCTTGACGAGACGAGAGATGTAGTTGTGGGCCTCTTCGTAGACCAGCAGCATCGGATGCCGCTGCTCGAGGGGGCACCAGAAGTTGTACTCAAACAAGGTCCGCGTCAGCACGGCCACCACGATGTCGACGATCTCGTAGGGCACGCCGGACATGTCGACGATCGTCAGGTTGCTTCGCGTCTCCCACTGGCCCGTCAGCAGCCGGATCAGGTGGGACATGGCCTGCGACAGCTCGGTGGGCGTTCCGCTGAACTTCAACGCGTCCTTGAAGTATCGCGACCCCTTAGCGTGGCGGATGGGACGGAGCATGAAGTCGTAGCGGCGGTCGTTCAGTCGGGTTTCCAGCCGGGTCAGCATGCCCTGGAGCTGACCGTAGTACTGCGGATGAGGCACTTCCCCCTCAGCCGCGCCCTTGTTGAACTGCACGCGCTGCGTGGTAATCAGCTCGTGCTGCTCGGCCGGGTCCAGCGAGCGAAGGGCCAGCTTGCTCAGCGCCAGCTGATCGGAGTTCAGCACGTAGCGAGCGTCGTTCATGTTCTCGGCGTAGACCTTCAGCCGGTCGAGCGACCAGTAGATGGGGGTGTCCAGGCTGAACTCGCTGGTCAGATCGAGCGCTTCGGCCGTCTCGCCCTTCAACTCCTGCAGAGCCGTTTTCAAGAAGGCGATCTGGTTCGTCACGTACTTGGGGTTGGCGTGGTCGACGAGCATCGTCTCCAGTTCCTGGTACTGGAGCAGCCAGTAGGGCAGGATCAGGTCTCGCTCGCCCAGATAGGTGACGTTCGCGTCGATGCTGCCGTCTTCGTCGCTGAAGGCGGCGGCGTACTCGCCGTGCAGGTCGAACATGATGATCTGCGACTGGTCGAGCTCGGTGATCTCCTGGATGATCTTGGCCGTCGTGCAGCTCTTGCCCGAGCCACTGTTGCCGACGATGGCAATGTGCTTGCTGAAGAACTCCTTGCCGAGCACGTGCACGTCGAAATCGGGGTCCATGGCAAACCGGCCGATCCGGAAGGACCGCGGGTACCTCGCCGTTCCGGCGATCTGGTCGATCGTGCCGAAGATGACCTGGAAGTCCTCGCGCGTGGCCAGATGGACAGGGTCGCCGACCGTCGGGTAGCTGTCGACGCCGCGGTCGAACCAGTCCTCGCGGATCGTCCCGAGCAGCTGCAGCGACATGACGTGTTGAGGCGGCGCGCCTGCGCTGGCGGGATCGCGACGGGCCACGCCCGTGACGTAGCCGATCAGACGAACGTCGTCGATGGGCAGGGCCACGTACGTTCCGAGCTGGCCGAGACGACGGGGCCGGCCTTCGTGCTCGACCATCATGCCGTCCGTGGTGATCAGGGCTCGGGTGTCGTTCCCCTCGACGGAGAGGACCTCTGCCACCTTTAGTGTTGCGTTGCTCATCTCTGGGCGGACCTCCTGCGTGTCAACGGCGAGGCATAGGCACACTCGCCCCACCTGATATCGTTCCGGCGGAGGCGGGAGCGGAGTTTCGATCCGGCGGGCGCGCCGAAAGCGGCCCCCGCGGGGCGGCCGGATGGGGCGGTGGATCGGCACCCGCCGGGGCGATTCCGATAACGCTGGGGCTGGCGCGGCCCCGGGGCCTCGACGACGTTGACGCCGTCCCTGCTCATCGGTAGCGTGGACGCATGCGGGTCCTGTTCATCTATCCCAATCTGAACGCCGAGGAAGGCTTCAACCACGGCATCGCCGTCCTGAGCGGCGCGCTGAAGGCAAGGGGCCATCCGACGGGGTTGATCAACATCAATGAGGCCCTGTACGACGTCCCCACCGACGACGAGCTGGTCGAGCGGGTTCGGGCGTTCGACCCCGGGCTGGTGGCCTTCAGCGCGATGAGCCAGCAGTACGCCCACGCGCGACGGCTGGCCCGGGCGATCCGCCGCGCCCTGCCGGACGTGGCGCTGGCGATCGGCGGCGTGCACACGCTCATGTGCACCGAGCAGATCAAGGCCGACGATATCTGGGACTTCATCGGCGTGGGCGAGTGCGACGAGGCCCTGCCGGAGCTGGTCGACCGGTTGGCCGCAGGAGATCCGACCTGCCGCGACGTGGCAAACTTCTGCGTCCGCACCCCGGACGGCACGTACCGGCACAACCCGCTGGGCCGATACCCGCGCCTCGAAGCCCTGCCCCCCGAGGATTACGAGGTCTACGACCTCGACCACATGCTGGGGCGCAAGAACGGGTGGCAGAGCATCCTGACCAGCCGGGGGTGTCCGTTCCGCTGCAGTTACTGCTTCAACCGGGAGATGCGGAATCGATACGCAGACGAGGCCAACGAACCGCCGCGTGCCTACCTGCGACACACGCCGCCGCAGCGCGTCGTTGACGAGATCATCGCGCTGCGCGATCGCCATCCCGCCATCGAGACCATCATCTTCGACGACGACTTGCTGACGCTGAACCGGGACTACTGCATCGAACTGTTCGAGCGTTACACGGCCGCGAAAGTGAGTCTGCCCTTCGTTCTGAACGCCCACGTGCAGGCCTTCGGCGATGACGTCGCCCGCACGCTCGCGGCGGCGGGGTGCATGATCGTCAAGTTCGGCGTCGAGTCCGGCAGCAACGACCTGCGGCGGCAGGTCCTCCACCGGTACATGAGCAACGACAAGATCGCCGAGGCGTTCGAGACCTGTCGCCGCCACGGACTGCACAGCAGCGCGTTCCTGATGATCGGCCTGCCGTTCGAGACGCGCCAGACGCTTGACGAAACGATCGACCTGATGGTCCGCGTCCGTCCCGGGCGGATGCGGTGGGCGATCTTCTTCCCGTTCGAGGGGACGGAGAGCTACGCGATCGCCGAGTCCGCCGGGCTGATCGATCGCGACAAGATCGAGGGCATGGAGAACTACTTCTGTGCGAGCTGCCTGCGTTTCGACGAGCCCACCGATCTGTTGATCCGCAAGCTGCAGCGAACCTTCCACTGGTCCGTGAACGCCCGCAGCGATTGGCCGGCGGCGGAGCAGTACCAGCGGCTCGTCGACGAGGTCGAGGCGATGGACCTCGACGAGTGGCTCACCGCCGAGCCCGACGTCCTGGCCAGGGACCGACGACTGTCCGATGAGCTGCTCCAGCAGCGTTTGCGACACTACTCCATCCGCTACACGGAAGTGATGGCCGTCGACAGCGATTACGTCCTTGCCGAGCGCGGCCAACACAAGCACAAACGCGTCCGCACGTGGCAGGCCCACGCGGAGGCGCCAAGCGCCACGGACGCCCGAGAAGAAGACTCCTGAAAGGGTACGAGGCCTACGACGGATCGCTGTCCTGCGGTGTGGACTCTGAGGCGGTCCGGTCTGGGGTCTGCTCTCTGGGAGCCGTATCGTCGGGCGGGGGGATCTCTACGTTCAGACCGCCGCCGTCTTCGCCCTGCCTGGCCGATTCAACGGGTTGGGGCCGTGCGGGCAGTTCCCTGGGCGCTGCGTCGTCGGCCGGCGGAACGTCTACGTTCAGGATGGCGCCGGTCGGGCCGACGGCACGCCCACTTGCCGATCGGAAGCGGGCGGCCCAGTCGCTGCGGACGGCGTGGTAGTAGTCGTTCAGCCAGCGGGCGGCGATCGCACCGGCATACCCGCCCAACGCCGCCAGCATCACGTGCGTCACATCGCACCAGCGCGTGGGCAGATAGATCTGGCAGACCTCGATGACCATGGCGATGGCCGCACAACACAGCCCCAGCCGCCACGCCCGCCGATGGTAGGGCCCGCGCGTCTCGAGCCCGATCGCCAGACTCGCCAGGCCGCCGAGGATGGCGAAGCGAAGCACTTTGCAGAGGATATCGTCGGCCGAAGTGTAGACGGCGCTGTGGAAGTAACCCGCCAACGGGATGATCCCAATCTGGCCCCATCCATCGGAGGCCAGCGTTCCATCCGGCAGAACCAGGAAGGGCGATAGGCCGCGACAGAGGACGTATGCCAGAACGCCCCCGGCCATCACGCCCGCGACGCGGTTGTGCGTGCCGAGCGGCCCGAAGGGATGCGGATCTGGCCGGGACCGCGAACGTCCGCCCACCCACAGAGCCGCCACCGAAGCGCAGATGCAGGCGCCGGACACCCGTACGACGACGGCGGTGGCGTCGAACCCACGAGACAAGATGAAGAACTGCAATGCCGCCAGCCCCATCGCCACGAGGGCGGCGTAGGTGGCGGCCGAAAGCCAGCTCTGGAACCCGCTGGCGTTGTGCTCCCGGCGGAAACACAGCGCGAGCAGACCCCCCAGCAGACCGAACGTCGCCGCCTCGGCGACGATGTCCAGCCACAGGTCAACCCTGATGCGCCGGGCCGTGACGTACCCCGGAAGATCCGGTCCGAACACCGCCTGCCGAGACGCGACACGGTCGATCGTCAGTTGGGCGAACGGCACGAGGTTGGCCTTCTTGGCCGCCCGGGCCAGACGATGAAGGTCGTAGGTGAAGTCCAGCGGGATCAGCCCGGCCAAGATGAGCACGGTCGCGTAGGCCCGGGCCGTCGTGGAGATGGGCATGTGTCTCAGCTCGAAGCGCCCGCGCCTGAAGCCGGCGTTGACGAGGCTGCGGCACGTTCCGCCCAGCAGAGCGCCGACCAGGCCGCCCACGGTATTGCTGGCGACGTCGACCCATGACGAGATCCGTAGGGGCATCAGTTGCTGCAGCAGCTCGAGGATCACACTGGTCCCCGCGCTGAGTCCAATCCCGCCCAAGATCGCCTGGAGACGTCCCCATCCCCTTCGTCGGGCCACCACGTACGCCCCCGCGCCAAGGGGAACGTACAACAGGATGTTGGGCATGATATCCTTCAGGCCTGCTGATCGGATCGTCATCCCCGACCAGTCGGCCCAGTGAAACGGACGTTCCTCGGACGAAGACGTTCCGAAGGGTAGCAGGCTGCAGTAGACCAGAAAACAGAGGTAGGCGACCAGGAAGAACGTCGGCATACCGCCATGTAGACGGCTGATGAACCGATCGTCGGAGATCGCCCGGCGCTGCCGCGGGGGCGCCGTGTCCGAATCGCGATGGTCTGGGGTGGTGGCAGCCAAGACGATCCCGCCGCAGCTAGTAGCGGTTGTCGGTCCACGGGCTCAACATCGGCTGGACGCCGGGACGCTTCCACGGGTTGGGCTGGGTCGTCGTCGCAGGCGCATCCAGTCCGACCAGCTCGTCCACGCAACGCAGGACGAGGTCCTGGAACCGTTCAGCCGTCAGGCACTCGGGGTCCTCATGCCGCTTGTCCTCCTCGAGTCGGTCGGGCGGCGTGGGAAGCCCCGGGATCGGCTCAACCTGGGCGTGGATGACGGCCACCAGCTCCCCCGTCTTGCAGTCATAGAGCGCGCCATCCAGTCTGACCCTCCAGGCGGGAAGGTCGGTCTGTCCGTAGATCAGGACGAGCTTGGCGTGCTGCCGCCGACCGGCCTCGATGAGCTCGCGGGCCGAGACCTGCTCGAAGGGAACAGCGGGGCGACCCATGACCTTCACGGTGGTGATGGCCGGGTAGTTGTCAAACAGCTCGGTCCACGGAACGGCCTTGATCTCATTCAGTAGATCGATCTTGAGGGTGCCGCCGGCGTCCGCATCGGGGTCGTCGGGCGGCTCGGTCGTGACCCGCATGATGGCCAGTCCGCACGGGAATCGGGCCACCGTCTTGGCCTTCTGGAAGACCTTGTAGGTGTTGGCCTCGACTTCAGAGACGTCGGATGCCAACATCCCGAATTCGGTCTGGCGGACGCCACCATGTCGCACCTGTCCCGACCGGCAACCCACCGCGCTTGCCAGGAGCATGGCCACGGTCAGCCCCGTCAGCAACCTGTAGAAGCGCCAAGCAACATCTCTTGTGCTGATCATGTTGTTCTTCCGCGTGTTCCAACGGCGAATCGCTCGACAGTCTTATCGGTCTGTGGACGGCGCGGGGTTCCTAGAAACTCCGAACCGACCGCGATGGCCCCGACCAGGCTGGCGAAAACACGCACGAGGACCTCGTCAGCGGCATCACTCGTCCGATAACGGCCCTGTTTCCGATAGCCCCGCGCTCGGCTTGTCCGGGCCTTTGCAGCGCGCCAGATGCGACCTGTGAGCCCGGTTTTCGGCCCCGAACTTATCTGGTCCGATTATCGTGCCGATCCTTCCAGCACCACCGAGAGAGAGGTCAGTTGTGGGAGCAGATGGCTGGGTGATCGCTGAATCGGCAAACGTCGCGAGCGCCAACTCGCTGACCGAAGCCGCCTCCAGAGGCTACGAAGCCGTCCGGTCCACCCGTCGGAGCATCTGGGCCCTCATCGGGCGCGTGCTCTGGGCCATGCCCAAGCCCACATGGATGCTGCTCGACCTTCTCTGTCTGTGGGGGGGAATCTGGTTGGGCGTCCGCCTGTTGGTGTGGTGGCCCTGGGCGAGCGTGCCGTATCCCTTCGTCATTGAAGGCGTCTTCGGGGCGTCTCTGGTCATCAGCGGCATGATCTTCGGCTGGTACGAGCCGGAGACGTTCCTCCACCGTTCCCGGATCGTCGCTCGCAGCGTGATGTCGATCGCATTGGCGACCGGTCTGACCTACGTGGTGATCCACGTTTTCATGTACGCCGGCCTGAGCAGGCGCGTGGCGGCGGGGGGGGTCGCCACGTTCCTGATTCTCGGGCCGGCGATCCGTATGCTTGCCTACTGGTCCCTGCTGAAGTACCCGCGGGGCCTGCTGATCATCGGGACCATGCCGGCCGAACAGCTGGCCGTCAAGGCCCTCATAAGCCGGCTGGGACGCGGATACCGCATCGCCGGTTTCGTCGACACCGACCCCGACCTGGTCGGACGGATCCGCCAGGGGCACCGCGTGCTGGGCACCGTCGAGCAAATCGAGGACATCTGCCTGGCCAACCACGTCCACGAAGTCATCATCAGCAGCAATCTGGCCGAACACCCTCAGGTCGCCAAAGCGGCTCTGGCGTGCCTCCGGCTGGGATGTCGCGTCACCAACGACGTGACCTTCTGTGAGAAGACCTTTGGCGAGGTCCCCGTCGAGCACATCGGGCCGGACTGGTTCCTCTTCTCGGACCTCCACAGGCACCGCGAGGAGACCGAGGCCGTCAAACGGATCCTCGATGTGATCGCGTCAGCGGTCGGGCTGGTCCTATCGCTTCCCCTCTGGCCCTTGATTGCCCTGCTGGTCAAGTTGGACAGCCGCGGACCGGTCTTCTACTCGCAACGGCGGGTCGGTCAGAACGGCAAGATCTTCAGCCTCTACAAGTTCCGCACCATGCCGCCCGATGCCGAGGCGGACGGGTCGCCGGCTTGGGCCGTCGAGAACGACCCGCGCGTGAACCCCATCGGCCGGTTCCTCCGTGGGAGCCGCCTCGACGAGCTGCCCCAACTGTGGAACATTCTGCTGGGGCACATGGCGCTGGTCGGCCCCAGACCCGAGCGTCCCGAGTTCGTCGAGCGACTCACCCGAGAGATCCCCTTCTATAGCGAACGCTTGCTCCTCAAGCCCGGCCTGACCGGCTGGGCCCAGATCAACTTCCACTACGGGGCGAGCGTCGACGACGCCCGCAAGAAGCACCAGCTCGACCTGTACTACGTCAAGCACATGTCCCTGGAACTGGATCTGATCATCATGCTCCGGACGTTCGGCACGTTCTTCCAGGGCGCCTGGTAGGCCGGACAGACTCCGTCCCCTTCCGAATCATCCGGCGCTCCCTAGACTGGGGTCGCCGTGCCTCTCCGGTCGGCCTATCTAGCGATGCTCACCTGTGGTGGTTGGCGACCGGACGTCATTGGGCGCCGACGTAGCGCGAGGTATCCCAGACCGGCGAGTCATCCGTTGTCGCCACGCTGGCATCTGCTCGGGGCGAACGTTGGCCCACAGTCCGCTGCGCCCGCGTCTCGCACGGCGCTCGGCGTCCAGGAGGTGTTCCTTGTATGGATGGTCGAATCGCCAGTCCGCGTAGGCGTGCCCCGTCTCGATCAGACGCTCGTTGAACGTGACATCCTCGCCCGGGACCTTGAGGTACGCCAGCACTCGGCCGTACAGACCGCGGGTCTTCTCGCGGACGAGCCAGATCTCGACGTCCCGTCCGGCCAGCGCCGCCTTGGCAAACGCGCTGGCCTGCGGCCCGTAGTACATCTCACCGCGGTCGCTGCCCGCGACCTCCGGCGTGTCCACGCCCCATAGCCGCACGCGCGTCTGCGCATGTCGCCCATCCGGAACGGCCAGATCGACGGTGTCCCCATCGACAACTCGGGCGACGGAGAACACCTTCCCGTGGTATCGCTCGTAGTCGTCGCCGCCCGGTATGGGTGCAACGGAGCGATGGGCCACCACCCCCAAGGCGACCGCCAACACCAGCCCGGCCATCAACCAAGGCCGACGCCGCCACAGCCCAGGCAAGATCCGCCGTCGCCGACGGCGGAGACTCAGACGCCGCTGGATCGCCGAGCGCATGACGCCTCCCTGCATCCCCTCTGCCCACCGTCCACCTATGCGTCGCCGGGATCACCGGCGTGCAGTCGGTCGTACGCGCGGCAGAACGGGCAGACCCGCTCGATGTGTCTCATGAATCGACCGTAGGCTGACTCGGGCCACTGCCGCCGGGTGATGCAGAAGGGACAACACGAGCAGACCACGGCCAGCGCCCGCGTGATTGCACCTGGTTTGTGTGTGTCGTCAGACATGTCGATCGTCAGTTTACCGCAATGCGTCCAAGCAAGCGACCCGGTCACTCCCCGGTACCGGCCTCACCGAGCGCGGCCGACTGGGCCAGCAGATTCTCGCTCGGCGTACCGTCAGGGATCTCGCACCCCGCGCCGCTGAAGCATCGCGGCCCGCCCTGTTCCAGACATCTCAGCGTGGCCCGAGTCACCTGATCGGGCGTGCCCTGCAACATCACCGCCACGGGGTCGAAGTTGCCGCACAGCGCAGCCCGGTCCCCGGTGACCGATGCGGCGTGGGCCAGGTCGACCATCCAGTCGAGATCGATGATCTCCGCGCCGCTGTTGGCCATGTCGTCCAGCAACAGCGTCGTGTCGCCGCAGATGTGGAGCCGGCCGACTCCGCCGGCCTGTCGGATCGCCTCGAAGATCCGCTGCTCGTAGGGCAGAGCGAACTGCCGATAGGCCTCGGGCCCAATCTGTGAGGCGATCGCGTCGCCCAGGCCGATGATGTCCGCCCCACACTCGATCTGGGCCAGCGAAAACTTGATCGCCACCTCGGTGCACATCTCCAGCAGCTCGCCCACCCACTCGGGCCGGTCGTACAGATCGGTCATCAGGCCCAACACGCCGCGGAGGTCAGCCGCCTCGGCCAACGCCCCCTCCACCCATCCCATGATGGGCACCTCTCCACCCACGAGCCGGCGAAACCGCCGGACGGCCTGCAGGCGGTCGCTCATCCGTCGCCCCTGCCACGGGTCGGGCGGACGGAGATCCTTCAGCCGGTCCGGGTCGCCCAGAAGCGGTCGCTCGCAGATCGGCAGCCCATCGTAGGGGAACCGGATCTCTGCACCGAAATCGGCGGCCTCCCGGTACGGGTCGGAGATGGCCTGCACGATGTCGAGGTCAAACACCTCTTGGACGACCCGGTTCGCCTCGCACAATACCCGGTAGTCCTGGTAGTAGGCGGACAGGGGGCGACGCACGTAGTGAACGGCGTGGACCATCATGATGTCGAAGTTCGGCACGCGATCGACCGGCTCGCCCCGCAGACGACACTTGTATCGTTCATAGGGGCTCATCAGGATCCCCATCGATGACCCGCACGGTGGCGGGAGGGTAGGGCCCGCGCGCGGTCCCTACAGATAGTCGCTGACCATGAACGGGTTCGACCAAGCCTTCCTGCCGTCGGCACCCGTCACCTCGACGCGGAGGTAGCTGTGTTCGGGCTTCATCACGCACTCGGCCCCCTCGAGCGGCTCGCCGTCGTCCGCGTCGATGCAGTGTCCACAGTAGGCCCGGGCCTTGAAGACGATCCGTCTGGCTGGGGTCGTCTCAACGCGTAGACGGGGACCTTCATCCGTCGGTTCGACGCGCAGGTCCAGGATCTCCGGTCCCTGCGTCGAGTAGAACGCCCCGGCGCGCAGGGCATCGAGGATCGCCGCGGTGGACAGCTCGACAGCCTTGACCATCACCCATCCCTGGTAGGCGTCCTCGGTTTCGCGGTGGGTGTCGTCGACGGCCAGCCCGACCACCGGGCCCACACGGTCCAGCAGGTCGTCCCAATGCGACTCGCTGTACCCCTTGCCGATGCTGACGCAGCACGTCGTGTTGTAGACCTCCAGGCCCATGAAGCCGCGGAGGTCCGCGTAGTCGGTCACCGTGTGCCCGCACCAGTACGGATGCGCCAAGACGGCCAACCCGCCCTGGTCGTTGATGGCCGCCAGCACATCGTTGGGGGTCATGCTCCCCGCCTCAATGGGGCGGTCCACACCGATGCCGACGAAATGGTACGTCTCGCCGCCGTATGGGTTCTCCGGGTGCAGCTCGACCCCGGGCACGGCCAGGAACCCGACCCCGCTGCAGTGATCCACGGCGTTCACCACGTGATGGTCAGTCATCACCACGAAGTCGTAGCCGCGCTGGCGGTAGGCGGCGAACCGATCCTCGAGCGTCAGCACACCATCGGAGTGCGTGCTGTGCGTGTGGGTGTTGCCGCGGTAGAACCGGCCCGGCAGGCCGAACGGATTCGTATAGCTCATGGACGTCCACCGCAGTTGGCTGTGCCAACGGAAAAGGGCGTCGGCCTCGGGGTGCCGACGCCCGCCTGATGTCGAGGCCATTACATGTCGAGCCCGGCCGAATCCCCGGGCCTTGCCAAGAACCTACATCACGCCAAACAGCCCGTTGAAGAAGAGCTGAACCAACGCCGTGACCAGCGCGCTCAACAGGGGGGCCACGACGCTCTGGGAGAGAAACGTGCGGAACTCCAGGCCCCGGAGGTAGTCCAGCAGCTCCAGCTCGAGGATCGGCAGTGCTGCGAGAGACCCCATCAACCCCAATAACCTGACATACAGCCCTATCATCTCGTACCTCCGAACAAGAGCCCTCCCTCGCGCCAGCTTTGCCATTATACCCATCCCAGTCCTCCGGTAAAGGCATTTGGCACCGGGCTACGACCGTACAGCGAAGGACCTGGGTTTGTGATCCATCAGCTTGCAGGTCCGCCGACCTTCCCTTCGCCCTGCCAGGGGCTCCCGGGCGACAGAGGCGGGGCCTCGACGGCAGAAGCCGCCTCGCATCAGAAGCACCATGAGCCTACTAAACCCAAAACCTGGTTCTGGGTTGTCCTCCGGGGTACCTCGACAGCCGCTGCCACGCCCTCCGGCCCGGAACCGTCCCGCACTCGACAGAGGTTCGCCGAGCGTCCGTCCGATAAGTGCTTGTCGGCAAAGAATTTCCCAAGGTCTGCCGTCTGGCCGACCGATACGAACCCCATGGCCAAGAACAACAAAAGACTCGCCCAGAAGAAACGAACAGCACTTCCTCAACGAAGGCGGGGCACCAAGACACACAACGGCCGCGCTGCCTCGGATGACATCCTATCGCGCCTGTCGCACGAATCGATAGGGCACGGCAAATCTCGCGAGCCCTGAGAACCGGGGCGCTTCCCTACCATGCAGGCGATGGGGCGCGGTCCGGCCTGGACTCACAGAGGCGCCCCCTTCACGGTCGCGGCCGGGGCGCGGCGAACAAGGCCTCGAGCGTGGTTCGCAAGCTGCGGAGGGATCGGCCCTGCATGCTCGGATCGCTCAACGGCCCGGTGATCTCGATCTCCATCAGTTCGCGGCTGACGTTCTGCACCATCTCGGTCAGCAGCGGGATCCGAGGCAGGGGGTGGGGGCTGCCCGTCAGGAACGTCAGATTGAGGGTCTCGGTCTCCGTGTCCATCGATCCGCTGCCGAGCATCGAGAGGCTCTTGCCCTGCAGTTCGATGGTCTCGAAGACGAGCTGATCGCCCTGTAGGTGGAAGACGGCCTGGGCATTGTGGAAGGCGTTGTCGTCAGGGATCGCGAAGTTGATCGTGCTGAGCATGGCCAACACGAAGGGCAACTTGTACATCTGAGCATGGCGGACGTGGACCTCGCCCGCGCCGTGGCGTGAACCGACCTGACCGCTCACGCCACTGAGGTAGAGCCGGCCGTCCACGGTTCCGGTCGCCTTGGTCGGGGGAGTGTCCTTGGACCGGGTCGAGTTGAGGAACGGCCCGAGCGCCATATCACGAACGATCATGTGCAGCCCATACCGCGTGTCAGAGGGGCCGAATTCCGCTTGACCGTAACCGGAGGCCCGCCCGCCGTAGATCTGCCCGATCAGATCGCTGAGGACGAGCGTACTGCTCCCGGGCGCCCGTCGCATCCGTCCGGTGAGGTCCGTCAGGACGCGCTGGTTGATGGCCCCCCGCTTCAGGCTCAGCGCCGCGTCGACCGTAAGGTCCGACCCGTCCCCGCGCGCAGTACCGTGCCCGCTCAGGCTGCCTTCCACCTCGGTCGCTTCAAATCCCAGGTTCAACGTGGCGTCGTGCAATGCGAGCCGTCCGCGGTAGGTCCACGCGACCGGACGGTCGGGCGCAACGTGATAGGTCAGCTCGGTCAGGTCGAGATCGAATGTGCCCGAGGGCTCCAGGCCGTCCCACGCCTTGCGCATTCGGTTGGGCAGCGCCTTGCGGAGCGGCTCGTCGAACCGCATGCCCTCCGCGCGCAGGCGAAGCCGACCGGTGCGTTCCCGGCCGACCAGGGGGATCCGGCCGCTTAGTTGCAGGCGGCCCTCGCCGAAGCGACCGGTCATGTTCCGAAGCTCCGCCCACTCGTCGGTCATGTGGATCCGGCCGCGAACGTCGCCGACCTTGACCGGCAGCGCCGGGTAGCAAACCGTGTTGCCCAGCGTCTCGATCGTGGTTTCGTGCGTGCTGACCCGTTTGGGGCCGATACCGGCACGGCGGATGTGCGTGGTCAGATGGATCCGGCCGGTCGGCGCGAACGTATCCCACGTCTTCTTCAGGCCCGCCGGCAGCACGTCGTACAGCGCCTTGTCCAACAGCAATTGATCGCAGCCGATGGTCAGATCGACCATGGGGCCGTCGGCTCGATGCTCGACGTGGCCGCGCAGCGTGATCTCAGTCGGCGTGGCGTCACCGGCGGACGTCGTCTGAGGGCGAGCCGCCGACGCCCGACGACCGGAGATGTCGGTCAGCACGATCCTCTGCGGGGTGAAGGCCAACCTGCCGCGGATCTTCTCGACGGGGCAGGGCAGCGATTCGTAGCAGATGGCCACGTCGTGTAGGTCGGCTGCGATGTCGTAGGAAACGTGCTGCGCGTCGCGGGTCATGAACACGCGACCCAGCAGATCGACCCGGCCGGAGGGTCGCATCCGATCGAACGCCTTCCGTCCGTCAGGGGGGAGAACCGAAGCGAGGTCCTCATCGATCGCCAGGTCCCTGGCCTCGAGTCGAAACTCGAGCTCGCGTCCGTCCTCGGCCCCATACCGGGCCTCACCGTCCAGTCGCACCGAGGTCGGGCCGTGCATGCCCGTCAGGCCCGAGACCCTGATGCGATCGTTGTCGATGATCAGCCGACCGGTCACGTGACTGAGGTGATAGGGAAACTGGACGAATCGCCCGAACGTCTCCACGAGCTCCGCGTCGATATAGGTCGTCCACGGGCCCGGGCCCTTCTCCCGGGTCCCGGGCGCCCGACGGAGCCGCACGTTCAGGTTTGCCAGACCCACCGTGTCGAATCGCCGCCAGATGTCGCGAAACTTCTCGGGGACGGCCTGGCGGAGCGCAGGGTCGAGTGGGGCGTTGTCGGCCGTGATATCCAGGCGCAGTCCGGTGAACCAATCGGGGCTGTCCAGGTGCCCGTTGATGACCGCCAGGCCCGATCCATGATCGCCGCTCAGGTTCTCGAGCCAGACCCCGTCGTCGGCAAATCGCACCGTGCCGGTCACGTTCGTGAGTCGATACGGGAAGAAGCGGTAGGAGGCGTCGCATCCCCTGGGCTTCATCGTCCCGCGGACGATCACGCCCATATCCCGACCGGGAGCCTTGGTCAGGTGAAGATCGATGTCCGCCCGGCCGTGGGGGTCGAAATCGTTGAACAGGCCGCGAACCTTCTTGATCCGCTGGATGAACCGCCGCCCCCCGGCGTCGTTGGGATCGGGCAGGAGCACGTTGTCGACCTTCAGATGGATGTCGAAGCCCGCCTCCTCGAGCGGACCGGCGTAGTTCGTGACCGTGGCGGTGACCTCGCAGTCGGCCTGGTTCAGCTTGCCCGTGATCTTGGCGGTGCTCTGCGCGGGCGTGAGGACCAGCTGTCCTGTGACGTCGCTGAGCTTGAGGAACCGCTTGACCGCCTGCGAGGTCGGGCGCTCCTCGGTTTCCATGGGGACCGACAGCCGGATGCCGTCGAGCCGGATGGTGGCCCGGCTCTGACGTCGCGCGTCGTAGTGAATCTGCTCCGGCTTGATCTGACCGGCGATCTCCAGGGCTTCCAGCCATTCCCGGTAGCGCTCCGGAAGCGTGGCCTTGACGGTCGCGAACGGCAACGCTGGCAACTCACCTCTGTAGGTGCCGGCGCCCGGCTTGTAGAACAGCCTGCCGCGGTCGGGCTGATCGCCGGTCTTTCGCCACTCGACGGTGTAGGCCTCGAGACGGTGCAGGTCCGGCCAGGCCAGCGCGCTCAAGTCGATCTCTGGCTGGGGGCGCCGCCGGTTGTCGATGATCTCGAGGATGCGGACGTGCGCGTCTCGAATCCGGATCAGCGGCAGGACGGCACGTCCGCCCTTGCCCTCCTGTGGGCGCGGGGGGAACAGCGTCTGCCAGTTGTACGTGTAGTCGGGGTGGCCGGCGTTCTTGACCAGCGTAACGGTCGGCCGGTCGGCGAGGATCTCGGCCACCTTGAGCCGGCCCGTCAACAGGCTGAAGGGCTCATGCCGCAGCTGGAGGGTCACCGCGGCGAAGACCTGGCGTTGCTCGAGGCTCTGGGCCGTCGGGTCGAAGTCGATGTGACCGGGCATGGCGATCATGACGTCGCGTAGCGAGATGCCGCTGAACAAGCCGAACCGCGCACGACCAATGCGGACCTCACCGCCCGTGAACCGTGTCAAGAAGTTGACGGCCTGCTGGCGGATGCGTTCGTCGCTTGTGAAGTACTGGTAGCCGTAGTAGCCCAGCCCGAGCGAGAGGAGGCCCGCCATCGCCAGGCGCCGCCGCCAGAGCGGAACGGGCCGCCGGCCGTACCGGGTCGTGTACACGTGCTGCTCGAACCAGGTGGCCGGCGGATGATCCGTGGGACGAGGGCGCGTCGGCGGCAAGGCGGGCCGCCACGCGGGCCAGAGCCATCCGCCCAGCCAGCACACGCCGACGGCCGAGAGGATCTGTATCAACGGCATGACCGGCAGGCGATAGCGCACGCTCCCCACGAAGATCATGTGCACCACAGTGAAATAGACCGCCGGCAAGAGCAGCAGGAGCAGGCCGCCAGCCCGCCGCCGCCAGCACCAGAGGCCTGGGGCCATCAAGACGAGCACGCCGACGGTCCAGCCGGCGCTGACGGCCTGGATCGCGGGCGCTTGGGCCTCGGCGGCGTGGGGGAAGGGATCCCACGTCCGACGGGCCTTGACCCACGCCAGCCGCCAGACCCGCCACGGATCGGACCGCATGGCCTTGATCGCCTCGTTCCGGAACCAGCGGTTCCATTCACACTCCGGCAACGTGTGGGCCGCCATCTTGCGGGTGAAGCCCAGATGGCTGCTACCGTCGGCCCGCGGGCCCTGACCGTCGTACAGGCTGATGCCGAACCGCGTCGTCAACAGCACGGGCTGCCCTAGTAGCCGATGGTTCCGCCACGCCCACGGGGCCAGCCCTGCTACCAGCATCGTGACCATCAACGTCAGACCGGCGAAGTTCCCACCCGCACGGCGTGCGGCCACGACCACGAACAAGCCCCAGACCGGCAGCAGGCCGATGGCCGACGGTCGGAGGTAGACCATCGCCAGGAAGATCGCCGCGGACACTGGCCAGCGCCACGTCCGACGCCGACCGTCCGGCAGCACGAGTGGCCACGCGGCGACCCAGAAACCCACCAGACAGACCGTAAACAGCGCCTCGGTCAGCAGGAGCTGGCTGAAGTAGACAGCGAAGGGGTCGACCGCGGCCAGCAGTCCAGCCAACCAGGCGGCCCGTCGGCCCGCCAGTCGCCAGGCCAGCCCCGCGATCAGCGGCGCTATCAAGGCGCCCAAGAAGCCCTGCACCCCCCTGAAGCACCAGCCCCCCTCCGGGAGGTCGGCTGCGAGAGACAGCAGGGCTGGATAGAGTGGCATGCGGGTGGCGCGCCGACCGTCCGCGTCGACCAGGCCGTCGCCCCCAGCCAGACTGACCGCGCCAGCCCAGTAGTCGTGCTCGTCGGGGAATACCAGACCGAGTTCGCCGCCGCTGCCCCACCAGCGATAGACCGTCCACCCGGTCCGCGCGACAACCGCCGTCGCCAGCACGACGGCCATGCAGACGGCCATTCCCCGTCCGGCCGGCGCGCGCCAGACTACGCCGGCGGGCCTCGATGTCTGATCCGGTGGACTCAACCGATCACGATTCCCTGCCGTTCAGCTGGCCAACAGGCTCGACCCGACAAGACAACACTATCGTATCACCCAGGGCGTTTCCGTTGGAGCGGACGCAACCACACAAAGCGCAGGCACGGAGCACGTCAATGCACCCATCGCTGGCGAACGCCGGGCCGGTAGGTTTCGGGAGTGGGCGTCAACGATCGGGCCGGATCAGGACCGCACCAACAGCGGCGCGAGCGTGTTGTAACCGAGCTGTAGGCCTTCATCGAACCGATCCCCCGAGTAGACGGGGTCTTCGTGCTCGATCGCGATGCCACCTTCGTAGCCGACGTCTTGCAGGGCGGAGATGAACTTCGTCCAGTCGATTTCACCCCATCCGGGGACGCGGAACCGCCACCACCCGCTCGAGAAGATGCCGTTCTCTCGCAGCTTGTCCCAGAAGATCTCGGTGTCCTTGGCGTGGACGTGGAAGATCTTCTCGCCGTACTCGTGGACGAGGCCTACGTAGTCCATCATCTGGAAGTGTAGGTGCGAGGGATCGTACTCGATCCCCAAGGCGGGCGAGTCGACGGCGTCGAACAGCATGTCCCACGCCTCGGGACGATAGGCGACGTTCGTCCCCTGGAACGGGTATCCACGAAAGCCCGTCCAGTTCTCGAAGGCCACCTCGAACCCGCGGTCCTCGGACATCTTGGCAATCGGGCCGAAGACCTTCTTGTACGCCGAGATGTTCTCGGCGATCGTCGTGTCCGGCAGTCGTCCGACCAGCGACGCGATGACCTTGCAGCCCAGCACGTCGCCGATGTTCATGATCGCAGCGAACTGTTTGCGCAGCACGCTGGGCTTGGCGGCGATGTGATTCCCATAGAACCCCAGCGCCGTGACGCTGATGCCCGCCTCCTGCAAGCGATCGCGCGCACCGGCACACCGCGTCCTGGCGGCGGCAGCGGTGCTCGGCGGGGGATCACCCCAGCTTCCCGCCTGAAGCTCCAGAGCGTCAAACCCGATCCGAGACGCGACTTCGACCATCTGGTCGCTGTACGATGTGAGGATCCCGAGTTTCATGGTGCTGTATCCGCCAGTCCTGCAATGCCAGTACGATTCCGGTAGCTTACGGCACGATTTCCACCAGCAAACGCTTTCTACCCCATTGCGTCGCACGCTCATGACTGGGGAAGAAAACGTCGAGCATCTGCCCCTGGACGAGCGCGCCCCGATCCACCACGGGCACCGGCTGCTCGTCGGCATAGCCGGGAATCCGAACCCGCGTGTGGAACGCCAGCACCTGGGTATCCGCCGCCACCAAGTGGCCGCCGTTGTAGCTCAGCGGCAGCCCCGAGGCCGTCGCATGATACCGGGCCCATCGTCCGCAGCACGTCTCGCACGGACAGTACGCCGTAACCGTAAACCATGCACGACGCGAGCCCGCTTCTGTCTGTTCCGCCTGATCCCTTGCCCGTTCGGACGACCTGACCGCGCTCGGTCGCTCGCCGGGCTCCGCAGCCGCGACAACTCCTTTTGTCGGCTTCGGTTCGATGATTCTCAGGGCCGGGTCGCACCAATCCTCAGGCCAGACGACCCGCTGCCCGCTGTCCGCGACATGACCGACCTCGCGCCAGTCAGCGCCGTCGTCCAAACCGCCCCACAGCAGGGCCTTGCGAAGCACGGACGGAATGCTCCCGCGCTCCGTCCACTCCACAGTCGTGGCGTGTGCCACCGGCCAGTCCGCTGGGACGGGATGATCGGCCCCAAGCCACCATACGCCCAAGGTGGCTGCGGCCACGTTCAACGCCCGGCGCGCCCGCCGAGGGCGGACAAGTCCTGGTCGTTTGCGGGACATGAGCCCACCTCTGGTACGTCTCCGTCGGGGATCTTCCCGACGCGCTGCAGGGCTCCTGTCCCGAACCGGACAGGTCCATTCGTCCTTGACGCCCTGTCGACATGGTGCCGGCAGATCCGCAAAAAGTCAAGCCCGCGCCAATCCTCGAGACCTGGAGTCTGGGGCCTCGGATCGGCCCCGCGGGGCCAGGCCAGCAGTTTCAGGCGCTTCCGGGTCCCCTCTGTGCAAATGCTCATCCCCAGCACCATACGGTGTGAAGGGGGGTCTCTCTGTTGGCGGCGCAGAGGATTCCCACAAGAGTATCGGTCGTAACACTTTGTCCTGTAGAACGATGCATCCTATCTCGTTGCGATGCCGTGAGGCTGCAGCCGTCCGTCACCTCCCCCCAGGGCGGAGGCGGAGGCCCGGGTGATCCGCGCCGCCCGCTCGGGAGGCCACGGCCCGCCGTCGACGGGGCACCCATATATCAACTATAATACCGGGATATATTATAACAAATTTTCCAGCGGGCGGGCCGGACTCGTTCACAGTCTGGCCCCAGCACACAACGCTCTACTGCCGATCGGCATTGTCAATTGCTATGGACTGACGAAGGTCGACGCCTTCGGTCAGACGTTCCAGCGCCGCGTGGTCAAGGTCGGCGGTCGGGGTGTCCGCACCGGCCAGGTTCAGCTCGTTCGCTTGGAAGTAGCGGGATGAGCCCATATGAACCGTCGAGAAGACATCCTGGCGCCCGAGACGCTCGAGCGGCAGGGGCTGGGCGGCCTTCAGGTGGTCGTGCACGTCGATGCCGTCCCGTCCGAGCACGATCGTCCGCCGCAGCGTCAACGGGGTCGCACGGCGACGGGTGATCAGGACCTTGACCAGCAGGGACTTGACCCAGCGCGCGACCGCTGGCACGCGTCCCAGCGTCACGCTGACGAGTCGGAACAGCATGAACGTCAGCGGTCGGAAGACCGTTCGCTTGACGGCGTAGAAAGGCGCCTCGACGGTGATCCGATCGTCTGAGATTTCGGCGTGGCCAGACCGGTCGAGGATCTGCGAGGCCACGAGCTGACCGTTGCGCAGCCGTCCGACGAACCCGCAGTCGCTCGCGACGAGCCGACGCTGCCTGCGGTCGAACAGCTTGAACACGCCCCCCTTGCTCGTGCCGACGACGAGCTCGTAGCCGCGTCGGACGACCTTGATCAAGCCGGCGTCGGGGAACGCGATCGTGGCGGATTCCGTCGAGGCCGATTCGACCTGATCGGATACGTCGGTGCGTTCAGTGGCGGCCTGACTGGCGAACAGGACGTTGTTCAGCAGCGGGTAGAAGTTCTGGGCGTCCATCGTCTCCAGCGATGCGACGCGGCGAAAACGAATCGATTCGGCCATCCGCGCGGCGATCCACCGCGCCGATTCGTTCCGGGCAGCCAGGATCTCGAAACCGGCCGGGTAGACGAATTGCGTGCTGCGACTGCCGTACTCGCCGCCCAACGTGCCGTCGACGTGAACGAAGTGCTTGATGAACTCGACCGACCGATCGAGGCTGGCGGCCAAGGTCTCGTCGTCCGTGAGCTGCCAATACCGCGCCAGGTAGAACGTCGCGTGCGTCTGGTATCCGGGATCTGCCCCGCCGTACTCCTCGTACCATCCCTCGGGGGATTGGTGCGCGAGGATCCGATCGAGGTAATGCCGGCCGCGGTCGACGAATCGTCGGTCATCGAATATCTGGCCGACGTGAATCAGCGCGGCGGCGGCGGCGGCCAGGTGATTGGACAGAAGCCCGTGCGTCTCGTCGTTGCGGACCAGCCATTCACCGGCGCGGATCAGTGCGTTGCGCGTCCGGTCGCGCGTCGCGGCGCTGACGGTCTGGTCGACCAACCGCAGGGCCTCGGCGATGTAGAAACTCGTGAACGCCGTCGCGGCCAGCGAGTGCTCATGCGGGTAGGCCTCGTCGAACGCCCCGTCGCGGTGCTGGATACTCGCCCAGTAGGCCATCCCCGCCTCGATCCACTCGAGCACCCGGGGGTTATTCAGGTATCCCTGCCCGCCGTCGTCGACGGCGAACACGAACGCCAACGGATAGACGCCCTCCTGGTATCGTGCGCCGGCAAAGTCGACGAACTTCCATGCCCAATAGGTTCGATCAAAGCAGCCGTAGGTTCTGCTGAGCGACTCGCGGTCCTGCAGGCTGATGGAGCGGGGCATCTGCTCGAGCGCCCGCTGGAGATAGAGTTGCCCGGCCTCCGATGCCGTCATCGCGCCATCCCGAGAAATGGGCCCATCCAACCCCCGCGCCCCGAGGCCGATCTGACCATATCCGCGGGTCGGATCGGTGTCAAACCTGGCGATCCCGACGCCGCCCACCGCCGTTGCCGCAAGAAGCGGCGCCGCGACGCCCGCCCAAAGTACCTGTGAAAGTGTGTATGGGTGACACGTGTCGCACGACCTGCGGCTGGGAACGCGGGAAGGGCTTTGCTTTCACGCGCCCTCCGCCTGGCAGCGTGCGGCGCGTGTCTTGTTTGCGGAGAGATGGGCATGATGGACCTGATGAGCATCCTGGAGGAGCGGACGCGGGCGTGGTCGGCCCGCGGGCGACAGGACCTTGGCCTTCCCCCTGGATTCCGGTCGCTGTAGCCAACACAATCTGGGTGGGAGGTGCTCTGTGTCGAGACGTCACGCCGTCATGTTTCTCGCGGCTCTTCTGGCCGTCGACCCGCCAGCCGTCGTTCATGGGCAAGAGAAGCCGACCATCACCGTCACGAGGCAGGTGAAGCACGCCATCGACGCCAGGTTGTTCGGTCAGTTCATGGAGCGCCCTAGCTGGTCGGGGGAGATCGGCCCCGAGGCCGCCCTGGTTCCGGGGACGCACCAGCTTCGCCCGCGGGCGGAGGAGCTCATCCGACAGATGCGGATCCCGGTGCTCCGCTTCCCCGGCGGGACGGACGTGGACTACCTGGACTGGACCGACATGATCGACAACGCCCCGGGCCGAAAGGACCCCAAGCGACCGATCAGCAAGCCCAGGGGCAACCAGATCAGCAACGGCTTCGGGTATGACGAGTTCCTCCGTCTCTGCGATCGGCACGGTTCGGAGGCGATCGTCGTGGTGAACTTTCGCGACGGCCTGCTGAAGGTCAGGAAGCTCGAAGATGCCGCACGCCACGCCGCACGGCTCGTTGCCTACTGCAACGCGCCCATCGATGCGAACCTGCCCGAAGGGCTTGCTGAGTGGGCCAAGCTCCGCGCCAAGAACGGTCACCCGAAGCCCTACGGCGTGAGGTACTTCCAGATCGGCAACGAGACGTGGTTCTTCCGCGCCCACGCGATGATGATCGCTCCGAAGGACACGAACGGATACTGGTTCCGGTGCCTGAAGGCATACGTCGACGCCATGCGATCCGTGGACCCGAGCATCCAGATCATCGTGGACGGCTACCCGATTCAGGTTGCGGCGATGACCCACAAGCACCTTGGGGATGCGATCGCCTATTTCGCCGTGCATCGCTATCATCCCGGGCCAATTCGCCAGGTTCGGCGAAACGGGAAACCCGTGGACGTATCAACGCTGTCGCCCGAGGACATCTGGAAGGGGTGGGCGGCTTGCCCGACGACGGGGCCCGACGGTCAGGCGCTCCTGGTGGATCACGCCCTCCACCGAGCCAGAAGGCTCGGCTACAAGATCGCCCTGACCGAATGGAACTGGAACGGCTGGTGGGCGACGCGCGGGTACAAGCTCGATTCCTTGCAGGCCAGAGGCATCGGCGCGGCGTCGTTCCTCCACGCGATGCTGCGGAACGGCGACGTGATCCGGATGGCCAATCAGTCGATGCTGATCGGGCAGGGCTGGCCGATCAACGCGATCCGTGTCGACCCGAACGACAAGGTACCGGGCTACATGTTCCCCAGCGGGCTGGTCACGACGATGTACTCCCAGCACCACGGGGACAAGTTGCTCGCCGTGGACATCAAGAACATGCCCACCTACGAGCAGCCGTATCAGTTTGCGGGGCTCGGGCCGGCGAAGAGAGTAGCGACCGTGGACGTGCTGGCGACGCGAACGCAGGACGCACTGTTCGTCCACATGGTCAACCGCCGGTTCAAGGACGAGCAGGAGGTCGTGATCGACCTGAAGGCATTCACGCGTGTGGGCCCGAAGGGCAGGCTCCACATCCTCGAAGGGCGCATCAACAATGAGGCGGCGCCCGGCGAGCCGTTGGCGCCCGCGGCCCTTCGCAGCAAGGACTTCAAGCTCCCCAGCAGGCGCTTCGGACTCAGGCTCGGGCCGCGAACCGTGACGTTTGCCGAGATCCCCTTGAAGTAGCTTTGCCCACCAAGTCAAAGGGTGGCACTGGCGGCTTGTCCGCCAGTGCTTCGCCGGGTGCTCGGACGCGCTTCGGGTTGAGCGCGCGATCCCTTCAGGTCGGCGGAGCCGATGACCAGCAGGTTGCCGTTGTGGGGCTCCATGTTGTGACACGTCACATAGAGAGCGTCAGCGCCCTGCATCCTCTCGAACCGCGGATACGCGAAGACCTTTCGATTCGCCCACCTGCCGAAGGGGATTGACCTGACCGCGTCTTCTTCGTCGATGACCCACAGCCGGGTCAGGTCGTCCTGCTCGCCCTTGGCCCCTTCTCGGTCGGTGCCCATCACGATCGTGCCGTCGGCCAAACGGGTGGCGGAGAACACGGCCCCCGGCACGTCGGCGAGCTTGGTCAGTTGGTGGGTCTTGCGGTCCCAGCGGTAGATGCCGGAGACCGACGGCTTTCCCGTGTCGGCCCCCCAGTAGACGGCGTCCTTCGTGAAGGCCAGCTGACACGTGCGCCACACCTGACTGCCCCGACCAATCGGATGCAGCGTCTTGCCCGCGTCGGTCGTCCAGGCGATCATCGACTGGGTGTCGGCATCCCCCACGCAGATCCAGGCCTTGTCGCTGTACGGGTCTCGCTGAACCGCGTGGACGTGCCGGATCTCGCCAGGCTCGAACCGGTGTGTCACCTCCCAGCTCTTGCCGTTGTCCCTGCTGGCATGAATGCAGACGTCGGTTCGTTGGTGGTTGCGGAAGTACTCTCCGAACAGAATCGTGCCGTCGCTCAGCCGGGTCAGCCCGGCATGGAAGACGCCCCGTCCGATCCCAACCCCATAGTGGCGGAGCGTCAGGGCCTTGGTGAAGGCGGCGCCCGCGGCTGGTCTGTGCCACATGTGGCCGCCCGACATCACGCAAACGGCCCCGTCCGGCAGCGGCAGCAGCTCGACGCATTCGTCACGGTGCGCCAGCCGGCGGACCAGCGATAGGTTCAACAGCCAATACCTGGAGCACCCGGTGGGGATGTGATACTGGCGGACGAACTGGTCGTCGCCCTTTCGACGGCGGTAGGCCCACATCCCGCGCGTCGCCCACGTGTCGCCCGCGGCGTCGCGGCCTTGGATGACCAGGTCCTCCGCGCTCAGGCAGGGCAGGCCCCAGGCGCGATCGGGCTCGAGCAGAACGACCGCCGGCTCGTAGTAGTCCCCCGCCACGTAGCCGGCCAGACCCACGAGCAACAGGCCCGGTATCCAGAACCGCTTCTTTCGAGTCCAGCGCCGTTCGCGGTCCATCTACAGCCTTCCACGTGGCCTTTGCGCCCGCCCGCCAAGTCCACCATATCTGGGGGGCCTAACCATGTCAAAAGCCCCCCCCGCCTTGATTCACCGCGGGATAGCGGGTAATCAGAATCGCCAGGTCTGACGCGCACGGTGGCATGGTCCGTGCTCGCCGCAGCGCTTGTGTCAGGAGACGAAGTCCATCGCCACGCTTGCTCCTTCCGGCAACGACGACGCTGATCTGACCTCTGTCGGCGCGCCGACGGCGTCGGGGGGGTGGATCGGGAAGCTCGTCAGTCTGGGCGTCTCGATCGCCATCCTGGCGGTGCTGTGGAGTTCGGCCCGACAGGCCGACCTGCTCGGCACGATCGGGCAGGTGGACCCGCGGTACCTGGCGTTAGCGGCCGCCCTGATGCCGGTCGCGATGGCGACACGCGGGTTCAGGCTCGACCGCATCCTGGGCAAATCGGGGGTCCGGCTGGGTTTGCGTCGGGCGACGATCATCACGTTCGTCGGGACGTCGCTGAACGTCCTGCTGCCGAGTAATCTGGGCGACGTGGCCAAGGCGTACTACGGCTATCGATACGGCCTGGCCAAGGAAATCGTGCTCAGCGTGGTCATCATCGACAAGGCCTTCGGGATGATCGCCGCCATGCTGGTGGGCGTGGCCGCTGCGGCGTCGGAGGGATTGTGGGCCGCGATGATGTTGGCGGGCGCGATCGCCGCTGCCCTCATCGTGCTTGTCTTCGTGCCCCAACTGATCCCCTGGCGGTTGATGGGCTGGGTCCTGAACAAGGTCTTGGGCAAGCGACTGGGACACGAGCGTGCCCTGGAGGCGTCCCGCCTGCCGATCGGGCTGAAGCTGGCGGCCATGGGGTTGTCCCTGCTGGCGTGCGGACTGGCCTACGGCCAATACTACCTGATCTGTCGAGCGTTGCACCTGCCGGTGCCCATGGCGTTCGTCCTGTTGGCCGCGCCGCTGATGGACTTGGCCAAGGCCATCCCGCTAACGGCTAACGGGCTGGGCACCCGGGAGGCGGTCGCCGTGTACGTGTTTGGCCGGATCGGCGTGGCGTCAGGCGAGGCGCTTCTGTCGTCGCTGATCTTCACGGCCGTTAGCTTGTGGCTGCCCGCGTTGGTGGGCGCGCCGTTCGTTTGGCTGGCCCTTCGCGGCCGGCGCAGAAACGCTCGATCGGCGCGAGCCGCCTCCGGATAGGCCCGGACGATCGACATGTCGACGTCGGAATCCACCCCGTCCTGCACGCCTGGCCCTTCCGCAGCGGGGCCGTCGGCCCCCGACGAGCCGACCGATTCGCGCGACGGCGTCTCGCGCGCCACCGCTCTGCGATGGCTGGCGCTCATCTTGGTCATCGCCGCCGTCTTGAGGTCCGTCGGGCTGACCTACCAGCTACCCGTCCCCACCGGACCCGACCACGAGTGCCTGATCAACGTCGCCCTGCGGATGGGGACGGGCGACCTGAACCCGCACTGGTTCACCTGGCCGGCGGCGCCGTTCTACTTCCTGGCCGCCTGCTATGGTGCGATGTTTGCGGTCTGCCGGGCGTTGGGCGTCGTGGGGGGGGTGACCGAGTTCAAGCAGTGGTTTCTCGACGATCCCAGCGCGTTCTACCTGTTCACGCGGATGATCATGGTGACCGTCGGCCTGATCAGCGTGGTCGTCCTCTACCGCGTCGGTTGCCTGCTGGGATCTCGTCGACAGGGCCTCTTGGCTGCGGCGATGCTAGCCGTCACGCCGGTCGAGGTGATCTTCTGCCACTACCAGAAGGCCGAGCCGCTGCTCGTTTTGGCCACACTGCTTGCACTGGCGGCGCTGATCCGATGGTGGCAGCGAGACTCGGCCGGCCGCGCGGCGTTGGCGGCCGCGGCGATCGGGCTGGCCTGCGCGGTCAAGTACAACGCCGTGCTGCTGGTCGCCCCGGCCGCGGCGACGTGGATCCATCACGCCCTCGGCTCATGCCGAGGGCAGTGGCTGCGGTTGTTGATCGGTCGGTTGGCGCTCGGAATGATCTGCTTGCTGGTCGTCTTCTTCGTCCTCAACCCGTACCTGCTGCTGGATGCCCAAGACGCGCTTCGCCAGCTGGAGGGCCAGAGGCGGTTCATGCAGCTGGACCGAGGGGGCCTGAACGACACGCCCGTCCGTTCCTACTTGACCCTCCTGTTGCCAACTGGATTCGGCTGGGCCCTGTTTGGGGTCTACGGCGCGGGCCTGTGTTGGGCGCTGGTCCGCGCGGTCCGCCGTCGTGGGTACGAGGTCCTCCTGGTTGTGTTCGTGCTGGCCTACAGCGCCGTGATGATGACCCAGAAGGTCATCACCGTCTACTACCCCCTGCCGATGGTCCCGGCGTTGGCATTGGCGTCAGCGGGGATGATCTGCCAGCTCTCTGGTCGAACGCGGCTGGCCACTTGGGGGGCCGTCTTGCTGCTGCTGGTGCCGGCCGCCCGGTCGCTGGTCTTGGACTATCAACTCGCCCTCCCCGGTCCGCGGTTCCGGGCCGAGTACTGGGTCCGCGACAACGTCCCCGCCGGCGATCGGTTGGCGCGCCGACACTGGCTTCCTCCCCTGCTGTCCGGCCACCGCAGCCGGATAGGCTGCTATGTCTGGCCCCAGGAGCCTGAGATTCGACCTGAGCAGGTAGAGGCGTTCGTGGACCGCGGCGTTCGGTGGCTGGTCCTGCGGGCGCGTGACACGGCCGGGCGCGAGTCGACGCTGTTCGGTCCACCCGACGCCCCCCTGGCGCGTGAGATTCAGCGATTCGAGGCCCCGCCGTGGGTCCTCACGAGGCATGCCCGCGGGGTCGTGGTCTGGCAGGTGAGTCGTCCGGCCAAGGTTCCTCCGCTGGCTCAGGTCTATGCCGATCCGGACGCCGCCGCGCCTCGCCAGCGGCTCGGGGTGGTCTTCGCGGGGGGCGTCGAGTTGCTCGGCGTTGATCCATTGAGCGACGCGCCGATGAAGCCGGACACCACGGTCGAGCTGACCACCTACTGGCGCGTCCCGGCGGACGTGCCAAGACGACTGCTCGTGACCGGAGAGATCCAGGGCAGCGGTGGGTTCCTGAGCGACCTGACGCACGAGCTCGCCTACGGGATCGAACCGTTCGTCGGCAGGCCGAACGACCAGGCCTGCCGGGTGGCCGACCGCATCCTGATCCGTGCCGGACGCCGGGCCAGGTTCGGTGAGTACGATGTCCGCTTGGGGCTCCGCGACGCCGCCCGACCTGGCGACCTTGCAATCACCAAGGGCTCGGGCACAGGACAAGAGCGCTGCACGGTCGCCCGGATAGCGATCCGCCCCTGAACGGAACGGCGCGGCCGGGCCCTGAATCCACGTGGAGGGGCTCAGATTCACTACGCGGCTCGCCGGGTGCTGGGTCCGGTGCGTTCTGCTGGAGATGGATCCGATCGGGATCGTTACCGTCCGGCTCGGGGTCTTGGGCGGGTCGGGTCGTCGATTGGGCGGCGATCTCGCGGAGGTCGCGGACATCCAGCGACAGGCCCGCAACGCTGCAGATCATGGCTACGACTGCCGCAACGCGCCACCGACGCGCAAACCACAACGACGACCGATGCCAGCGCCCCGGTCGGAAGACCGTGGGGTCGTCCGGGTCGGGCACGTCGCGCCATCGCCTCCGATGGCGCCGTGGGGCGCGAGCCAGGAACGCTAGAATCCCCACCGCGCCGCCGACCATGTAGATCGGCAGCGAGTCGAAGCTGCCCACGGCCCCGGCGAGCCCGCCATCGATGTGCTTGGTGACCCCGTTGTACATCAGCACGGCGACCGAATTGTTGATCAGGTGGATCACGCAGGCGTACAGGATGCACCCCGTTCGCGTCGTCAGCAGCCCCACCATCAGGCCGATCAGCATCAAGGCCGCGAACCCGACCGGCTCGAAGTGGAAGGCCGCAAAGATGGCCGAGACCATGACGATCGTCACCCCCGCGGGAAGACGTTTGTCCAGTGACGACTGGATCACACCGCGGAAGAAATGCTCCTCGCAGATGGCAGGCGTAACCGCCGCGAGCAGGATGGCCACGATCAGCTGACCGAGGGTGTCGGCGTCGAACAGTTGGCTCATCTGGGCGAACCGTTCCTCGGTCGTGGGCAGGAACCCCTTGAGGAGCTGGTCGTAGGGTTCGGCCAGGAACACGAAAGCCAGGTCGCCGACGTACTGAATCGTCCCGACGAGGCAGAGGGCCATCGCCAGGGTCAGGATCGTCAGATCGAGCCGCGGGCGATACCAGCTGTAGGTCATGCGGAGATCTGCCCGCATGGCCAGAACCAGCCCGACGGGCAGCATCAAGAACACCAGCCACTCGGTCAGCGTCACCGTGACCTGCATGCCGAGCGCCTCGGCGACCCCGCCGTGAGCGCTCATCAGGTAGTAGGCGCCGCCCCCGGCGCAGAAGTACACGATGACGACGGCCGACAGCAGAACCAGCGTGATGGGCACCGACATCACCGGCGGCTGCGGCAAGCGCTTCACCACTCGCAAGCCAACGAGTGCGGGGGCGTAGTACGGAACCGCCGCCGGCTTGGCCGAGATCGGCGCGGGGCCCGCCGGCGACCCCATCGAGTCCGTCGTCCCGGCCTGATTTGCGCCATGGCCCTCGCCTGGCGGGATTGGGCGCGGCTCATCCGTCATGATCATCTAGTTTATCACGGTTCACGCCGTTCCGGCGTTCCGGCGTTCCGGCGTTTTGACGTTTCGACGTTTCGACGTTTCGACGTTTCGACGTTTTGACGTTTCGACGTTTTGATGTTTCGACGTTCCCCCCCCCTCGTCCCTACGCCGGATCATAGCACGGCACCTTCATCTGCTCGCCCCCCTTGAAGGCGGAGGCGTGGGCGACGATGCCAGGGGCCGTCATGGCCAGGGATTCGTAGATGTCGACGGCGGGCTCGCGGCCCTCGGCCAGGGCGGCGATGAACTCGTGCGTCAGGAACGGGTGCGACCCGCCGTGCCCGCTGTCCCGCCGCATCGCTCGGGGGACCATGTGCCAGAAGTTCGGCAGCCGCTGCCATCTCGGGGCGCCCGGCCCGCGAAGCCGGAAGGGCTGACCGCCCGATCCGGGCATGTAGTACGCCAGCTTCGTGCCGAACCACTGCGCCCGCTCGCCGTGGGCGCAGCCGTCCCAGAAGACGTTGACGCGACACATGTGGCCCCGATTGGTCTTGGCCATGGTGGCTTGGGCGTTGAAGGGGTTCTGATAGACGTTGTCCTTCAGGCTGGCCTTCTCCGGGTTGCCCCAGCCCAGGCACGAGATGTCGGTGATTCGCTCGCCGGTCACACCGATCAGGAACCCCGTCGAGTGGGTTGGGTAGAGCATCGGTGGGAATCCATACCGCCAGGTCCGTTTGTCCTTGTAGTAATGCAGCCGCCGGCGCTCCTTCTCGCCTGACGGGTGGTAGTACTCGACCTCGCTGTAGAACAGCTCGCCGAACGCACCATCCTGGAACAGCTTGCGGGCCGCGATCGTGTGCTGCCGGTAGTAGCTGGTCTCGGCCATCATGTAGGTGACCTTGTTGCGCTCCTTGGTCTCCTTGAGCATGGCGCAGTCGTCGAGGTCCATCGCGGCCGGCACGGCGCAGATGCAGTGCTTGCCCGTGTCCATGACGGCTTTGCAGTGGGCGGGATGGTCGGGCGCGCCGGTGAAGACGGCGACGGCGTCGATGTCCTTGGCCAGGATGAGCTTCTCGAGCGACTCGTAGGACGTGCTACACCGATAGGTCTTCATCAGCCGATCGCGGCGATCGGTCCGAAGATCGCTGACGGCTTGGACGATGCAGTGGGGATCCTCGTGCCAGTGAAAACCGCACCCGAACCCGCCGCCGACGACGCCGATCCGGATCTTGCGGTCCGACTTGACGGGCGGATCCGGCGCGTCGGCGGCCGACGCCGACGAGGCCACGCCCGCCAGCGACGCCGCCAGCGTCGCCTGGCCAGTCTTCTCCAGAAAGCGTCGGCGAGACAGTTGACCGCTTGCGGGGTCCATGGTCATCGTCCTCCCAACGTCACGGTCCGCGGCGCGCAGCGCAACATGATGAGAGGTCCGCACGTCGGCAAGGCGGCGTGTCTGCAGTAGCTGCGGTCCACCGGACCGGTGACGCGGTTCGGTTGACGCCGGGAGTATGAAGTGCCCGAGGGGCCCTGTCAAAGCGATTGGGGTCGGCCGCGACGCCGCTGCGGTTAGCTGGGGGCCTTGATCTTCAAGGGGTCCTTGGCCGTTCTGTGCGTGCCGCCGGTGGAGAACTCGACGAGCTGCGTGCCCGGGGGGATGAAGTACAGCAACGTGATCGAGCTGCCTTCCTTCAGCTGGTTCTCCTTGATGTGTTTGGCCTGGCGAAGTCGTTGGCCGGACATGGCCTCGACGTCGTACTGGAGCTCCATCATCTTCTTGCCGTCAATCGTGGCGATACGATACTCGCCCACCGGCAGGTACCTCTCTCCTTTGTCGTCGACGACGGCGTATTGGCGGACGGTCTTGACGGCGAAGGCGACGGCACGCCCCAACGTGCTCCCGGCATGGAGAGCGCCGCATTCCACTTGCAGCAGGCGATACTTGCTCGGCACGTCGAAGGTGGCGACCAGCTTGTCTCCCTTAGCATGGGCGGCGGGGACGTAGAGGTGCCCCGCCCGGAGGCTAGAGCCGGCCACCCGCGCCTGTGGATCCGTCCCGCGGACGGCCTTCCTGTCGAGCTTGAAGGGCAGTTCGTCGCCAAACTTGTAGCTCTGCGCGACGCGTCCGGCGATCCGTCCTTTGGCCTGTCTTTGGGCGGGCTTGGCCGACGGCTTCTTGGCGGTCGGCTTGGGCGGAGGTTTGGGGGGAGTCTTCTGGGGCTTCGGCTTGGGTGGGGGCTTCTTCGCCGCAGAAGGTTTGGCCTTCGGCTTCTGGGGCGTCTTGGTTCTGGGCGCCGGCTTCCTGGCCTCGGGTCGCTTCCGGGGGGTCGGACGCCGTTTGGCCGACGGCTTGCGAGGTCGTCGTCCCTTGAGCCGTTGCTGGAGCTTTTCCCTATCAATCTTCCGCGCGCCCAACTTGCTCTTGTCTAAGGGCTCGACGTACCTCAGACCGCCCAGGATCGATTCGGTATCCTTCGCGTTGATCTTCTCGCCCCGGACCTCGGCCCGGCCCAGACGCTTGTACTCGACGAAGGACGGGGTGAAGTCGTCTGGAACCTCAAACAGAAGATCGAAGGTATGCTCACCACGGCCCTTGACCATCATCGGTTGCTCGCTCGAGACCAGACCGATCGTCTCCATCAACCTGGGCTCGCGGTAGCCGGCCGCGTAGTACTGCTCCACCTTACCGTTGGGCAGAGTCCCCACCATCCGGACCTGCTGAGGGGTGAACCGGTGCCAGTTGTCTTCCAGATCGGCCACCTCACCCCTGAGCTTGCTGCGGGCCACCAGGTACCGATGGCCGTCGTCGGGCGTCTTGCCCCGCTTCTGGATGACGATCTTGTAATCGCCGCTCTCGTCCTTGACGGGCTTGGCCGCGTCCAGCGCCGGATCTGATATCTGCACCAGGGTGATGACGTCGAAAGACGGGGCACTCTCGACGTCAGGGGGCACCATCCGCCGGGATTCGGCCTGCACCCGCATGTTGCTCCTGGCCAACTCCTCGAGCAGCTCGGGGTGCACGGACCGAAAGCTGTTCTTGCCGCTGAAGATGTTGTCGCTCAGGTAACCGACCAGGCCGACCGTGAAGGCGTCGGGCCTCAGCAGCAGGCTCCGCGTCCGCTCGCGGTGCTTCTTGTCGCGGTAGATCCGCTCGAACCCCATGGCGGATCGCTGCCAGGGAAGCATCTGTATCGAGACGCACAGAACGCCCACCACGAGCATGGCCGTCCAGAAACCGACGAACCCGCCGCCGACGGTATCGACCATCGGGGGCAGCCGCATGTTCCCCGTCAGCAGCTGCTCCGACAGCAGGTCGAGCGTCAGGGCCACGAGCAGGAAGATCAGCATCAGCGAAAGCCCCTCCCCGAATCGCTGGAGGAAGGGATGGGACAGCAACGCCCAGAAGTTCTCGTAAAAGGCGAAGGCGACGACCGCCCCGATCAAGCAGCAGAAGAACAGGATCGTCGTGCGGTAGAGCCCTTTCCGCATGGCGAGGCTCACGGTGATGAGCACGATGAGCAACGTTGAACCGAGTGACAGCATCATTCGCTCCCTGGGTGTCCGGCTCTGCCGGATTCGCCCGGCCGACGCCGGTACCGTTCGGGCCGAGGCGACCGCCTACCCGCCGTTGTCCGAGGCGATCGCTCGGAGGAACTCCTTCATGCTCGTGGTCCCCGACATGACCCGCCGCAGGCCCTCCTCCTGCAGATAGAGCATGGGCGGTTTGGTCTTTCGGGCGATGGCCTTGGCCTTGGCCAGGTCGCCTCGGGCCAGGGACTCGCGCATCTCGTCATTGATGATCATCAGCTCGAAGACGCCCGTCCGACCTATGTATCCCGTCCCATGGCAGATCGGACACGTCATCGGGTTGCCGTCCTTGTCGGGGACTGTGCCGGAGGCCTTGTAGAAAGCCTCGATCCGGTCGACCGGCAGGTTGGCCTTCCGCAGCATCTCGGGGTCGGGCTTGTAGGGCTCGCGGCAGTTCTCGCAGAGGATCCGCACGAGCCGCTGGCACGTGACGGCCAGGAGGGGCTTGGCGGCCAGCTCGTGGTCCCCCACCAGCGTCATGTACCGCTTGAGCGCCTCCAGGCTGCTCTTGGCTGCCATGCCCAGATACACGCGCTTCCGCTGAGCAGCGGCCATGGCAATCAGCCGCGCCGTGTCCCGGTCCGGGCAGTCCGCCACCATCAAGATGTCCGGATCGCGCCTCAACACCGATTGCAGGTGCCGGGCGAACGTGACCCCCTCCTGCTGGCCGTCAAACTCGTTCTGCGTGACGTTCTCCAGCTCCATGGACGGCTCGAGCTCTAGGCTGTGGATGTTCTGCGTGAAGCAGTCGCAGCCGCGCAGGATGGCGTACAACGTGCTCGTCAGGCCGCTCAGCTTGGGCCCGGTGACGATCAACAATCCGTTCGGCGCGTTGGCGGCCGCCTCGAGCTGGGCCAGCTGGAGATTGCTCAGACCCAGGTCGCTGAGCCGGAAGCTGGCCTCGTCCGCCAGGACCCGCAGCATCATTCGTTCGCCCACCGTCGAGCCGCTCGTGCGGACCTCGACCTGGACCTGCTTGTCCAGATCGGTTCCGCTCATGCCGCGGCTGGCCTCGATCGTGCCCGCCTGAGGCCGACGGCGTTCCGAGACGTCCAGCCCCGCGATCTGTTTGAGGAACAGCAGGGCGGCCTCGCCGCTCTCGCGGTCGAGCGGGTCCCGCTCGGTCACCACCCCATCGATGCGGTAGGCCACCCGGACCTGGTCCTTGGCGGGGACGACGTCGACGTCGGCGGCCCGGCGCGTGATGGCGTCGGCCAGCAGGTCCTGGGCGGCGGCGTAGGCGAGCTGCTCGTCGTTGTCCCTGGGGACCTGGACCTGATTGCCCCGCGCGTCGGTGATGCGGATCTTCTCGGTGATCTCCGCCTCCATCGGCTTGCCCGAGAACCATCCCGCGACCTGGCGGGCCATCGATCCGGGGTTCACCTGGGCCTCCACCGCGACCAGTTTGTTGCGGTGAAATACGTAGAGCACCGACGCCGCCGCGACCATCAGCACGTACAGAAGGCAGCCGAGCAGAAACAGATAGCCCGACCAGGGCAGAAGAACCCCGAAGATGAACCCCAACACCCCCGCCCCGTAGATGATGAACAACCATTGCGTGTGGTTCGTCTTGACCCGGACGGCGTCGCGGTCGACCCATCCGCACATCGCCAGCCACACCCCCGCGACCAACACGACCAACGCCAGTTTGACCGGATGGGCGTACTGTCCCAGCGGCGCGTCCGCCAACAAGCTGCTCAAAAAAGACCCATCCGCCTGCAAAACCATAAGCATCGACATGCGCGTATTCACTTCCTCACTAGCGCCAGCTACAACCGCACGGGGATCCCGCGGCTGGCCATGAACTCCTTGGTCTGCCGAATGGTGTACATGCCAAAATGGAAGATACTTGCCGCCAAGGCCGCGTCCGCGTGCCCCGCGGTGACCACGTCCGCCATGTGTTCGGGACTGCCCGCTCCCCCGCTCGCCACGACCGGAATGCCGACCGCGTCACTCACCGCCGCCGTCATCTCCAGATCGAACCCCTCCCGCGTCCCGTCGGCGTTCATGACGTTCAGGACGATCTCGCCCGCGCCGTCTCGCTCGCCCCTCCGCGCCCAGTCGACCACCTCCAACCCCGTGGGGACCCGACCGCCGTTGATGTAGACCTCCCAGAACTCCCGACCCTTGCGTCGGACCCGGTTGGCGTCGATGGCCAGCACGATGCACTGGCTGCCGAACCGCAACGCAGCTCGGCGGATCAGGTCACGATCCTGCGTGGCCGCCGAGTTGATGCTGACCTTGTCGGCGCCGGCGTTGAGCATGTCCCGGACGTTATCCAATGTCCGCAATCCCCCGCCGACGGTGAGGGGCATGAAGGCCCGCTCCGCCGCGTCGCGGAGCACGTCAACCATGATTTGTCGCCCCTCGTGACTGGCGGTAATGTCGTAAAAAACGAGCTCGTCGGCCCCCTGCTCGTCGTAGCGAATGGCGCACTCCGCCACGTCGCCCGCGTCGACGTGGTCGAAGAATTTGACGCCTTTGACTACCCGTCCCTCATCAACGTCTAGGCAGGGAATGATCCGCTTGGCCAGCACCGTGGGGCTCCGCCACCAATCACAATCGCCGTCACGCTGTCACAGCGTGCTCTTACCTATTGTAGGGAGGGATTCCGAGGGGTCGCAAGGCCGAAATCCCCGTCTTGAGCAGCTCGTCGGCCCGCACACCGCGGGGCCGGGACCGCTTGGCCGCGGGCCCCGATGGGGTTGGGAACATCGCGGATGGGCTGGCGCGCGTCCGTGATCTCGCGCCCAACTTCCTGCCGATGTGGTCTTGGGCCGAGTTATCGGGCCTTGCAGCCGGTGTACCGCGGGGGTACAACCAGGGGCCGGAGTGTCTGTCCAGACGCGGGAGGTGTGCCATGGCAATCACGCTGAGATGGTTTGGCCATGCGAGCTTCCAAGTCAGCGGAGGCGGCAAGACGGTCTTCATCGACCCGTGGAAGCTGCCCGACGGCGTCGGTCCGGCCGACGTCGTGGTCGTCTCGCACAGCCACTACGACCACTGCAGTCCCGACGACGTAGCGAAGCTACGGAAGGACGACACGATCGTGCTGGCCCCGTCCGACTGCGTCGCGAAGATCAGCGGCGACGTCACCGTGGTCGCGCCGGGTCAGAGCTACATCATCGAGGACCGGAAGATCGACGTCGGCCCGGGCCATCCGGACAGGGCAGTAGAGTCGATGGTGTCGGTCGTGCCCGCCTACAACATCGGCAAGGAGTTTCATCCCAAGGCGAACGGATGGTTCGGCGTGGTCGTGAAGCTCGGCGCCGTGTCTGTTTACTATGCGGGCGACACGGATCTGATCCCCGAGATGGGCGACCTGCGGGGGATCAGTCTGGCCCTGTTGCCCGTGGGTGGGACGTACACGATGGACGCCGACCAGGCCGCCGAAGCCGTCAAGGCCATCAAGCCGGCCCTGGCCATCCCCTACCACTGGGGGGACATCGTCGGCGGCCGCGGCGACGCCGATCGTTTCGAGGCCGCCGCCGAGTGTCCGGTCACCCTCCTGACGCCCGGAACCGAGACGACGCTGGCCGGCCTCCCTGACGGGAAGACGCCCAGCGACAGTTGACCGTCGAGGGACGACGCGTGACACAGAACGGCGAGTATATTGTCGAAGTCGAGGACCTCAAGACCCACTTTCCCGTTCGCAAGGGCGTGTTCTCGCGCATCAGCGGATGGGTCAAGGCCGTCGACGGCGTCAGCTTCAAGGTGCGTCGCGGCAGGACCCTCGGGCTCGTGGGCGAGAGCGGCTGCGGAAAGACCACCGTCGGGCGGACGATCCTTCGACTCATCCCCGCGACGGCGGGACGCGTCACCTTCGACGGCGTCGATCTATTCAACGTACCGTCCGGCCAGATGCGCGAGCTGCGACGGCAACTCCAGATCATCTTTCAGGACCCGGTGGGGAGTCTGAACCCGCGGATGACGGTCGGCGGCATCGTCGGCGAGGCCCTGACCGTGCACGGCATCGCCCGCGGCCGGGACCGCCAGGAACGCGTCGCATGCCTCCTGGAGCGCGTCGGCCTGAGCCCGGCGCACATGAAGCGGTATCCGCACGAGTTCAGCGGCGGGCAACGCCAGCGGATCGGCATCGCCCGCGCGTTGGCCCTGGAGCCCCAGTTCGTCATCTGCGACGAACCCGTCAGCGCGCTGGACGTCTCGATCCAATCGCAGATCCTCAACTTGCTGGACGACCTGCAGGCTGACATGGGGCTGAGCTACCTCTTCATCGCGCACAATCTCGCCGTCGTCCAGCACTTCTGCGACGACGTCGCCGTCATGTACCTCGGCAAGATCGTCGAGATCGGGACCCGCGAGGAGGTCTACGGCAACCCCAAACACCCCTACAGCCAGGCCCTGCTGTCGGCGGCCCCCATCCCCGATCCGAGTGCCTCCCGACAGCGTCGCCGGATCGTCCTGCCGGGCGAGGTCCCCAGCCCCGTCAACCCCCCCAGCGGGTGCCCGTTCCACCCGAGGTGTCCCCTCGCCATCGACGTCTGCAAGACGGCCCTCCCGCCGCTCGAGCCCCACGCCGGCGCGCCGCCCGAGCACCTGGCCGCCTGCCACCGCGCCGATGAGATGGAACCCGACACATTGGCCGAGGGGAAGCTGAGCCGAACGCCCGCGGCAGGTAGTCCTGCTGATGGGGACGCCGTTGTGTCATAGCCATCTGCTCGAGGCCCGAAACCGCACGGCCATTGGGTCCACAACGCCTTGGCCTTGCCATTGCTACCCGGGACCTGGCCCGTAGGGGATTCCAGGTGGCTCCGTCTTGGCGCCTACCGTGCTGAGCGGTACAGTGAGTTTGAATTGCCGCATCGCTTCTCATGCGGTGCTTCCTACCGTTGTGCGTCATACCGGTGCCGTCCAGGCGCCGGCGAGGGAGAGGGAGAGTAAGTCCATGCTTCAGACAATCGGTTCGCGGAGGGTCAGTGGGCTCGGGGTGTTGGTCGGCGTGTCGTTGGTCGCGTCGCGCGCCGCGTCGGGACAAGCGGACTTTTCGGTCTACCGTTCGCTCGGCGACAGCCTGACCCACGGGACGCAAGGGGGAAAGGTCGTCGACTACCGCACCCAGCCGTTCGCGTACCCCGTCTATCTGGCCGAGAAGATGGGCACGAGCTTCGAACTCCCGCTGCTGACCGAAGCGACGGGCATGGACATCCAGAGCCGCGTGGACGCCCCCAACTTCGTGGCCGGCGCCAACCTGGCGGTGAACGGGGCGACGCTCCACCATGCCCTGTACCGAACGGCCGATCCGCTCTCGCCGCCGAACTACGAGTCGTCGGACCGGACGGACGTCGTCCTGGCGCCGCGAACGGGCGCGACGCAGGTCTCGGCGGCCGTCAGCGATGGGGCCACCTTCACCACCGCCTGGCTGGGCGGAAACGACTTCCTCAACACGCTGACCAAGTACGGAACGGTCCTGCACGACTTCCTGGGTCAGGTCGGGATCCCGTGGCCGACGGATCCGCTCAACGTCAGCGATCTGACCGATCAGGCCTCGTTCGCGACGGACTACGCGGACATGATGAGCGCGCTGACGGCCGTCCCGGGGATGAAGATGGCGGTGGCCAACTTCCCCGATCTGGAACACATCGCCGGCGTGCTGAACAAGGACCAGATCACGGCACTGGTGGGCCCCAACCCGATGCCGGCAGACGCCCTGACGAGCGAGCTGATGGCGGCGGCGATCCTGTTCGACGACGTGGCGATGTGGGGGTCAGACATCTGGACCGTGGACATGCTGGCCGACCCGGACAACTACTGGGACGCCGCCGAGGCCGCCGCCATCGACACGGCCATCGACGGCTTCAACGCGACCATCGCCGACGAAGCTGCCCTCCACGACGTCGCGCTGGTCGACATAAAATCCATCTTCGGCGACCTGGCTGAGAACGGGTACATGATCGGCGACTGGGAAGTCAACACCGAGTGGTACGTCTCGAACCTGGGCGAGATGAAGGCCAGCGTCTTCAGCTCCGACGGGGCGCATCCCAGCGACATCGGCCACGGCCTGATCGCCAACGCCTTCATCGATGCCATCAACAGCCACTACGGCACGACCCTTCCGCTGCTGAGCGAGGCCGAGTTGATGGCCATC
Source organism: uncultured Planctomycetales bacterium (assembly GCA_964390905.1). Classification (GTDB taxonomy): domain Bacteria; phylum Planctomycetota; class Phycisphaerae; order UBA1845; family JAFGLZ01; genus JAFGLZ01. The sequence continues at coordinate 41,068 of CAYMLO010000016.1, forward strand.
CTGGACGGCGACAAGTTCGTCGACAACGACCTGGACGGGCGGATCGAGGGCATTTCCGCCAGTGGGGTGCCGTGGCTGGCCGTCAACACCTTCATGCCCGACTTCACGGGCGACTCGGGAGAGATCCCCGTTCCCGAACCGGCGAGCGTGGCGTTGCTGGCGGCCGGCGTCGGGCTGGCCCTGGGTCGGCGGCGCCGCACTGACACGTAACCCTCCCGGCCGAATCCCCTCAAGTCGTCGGAATAGACCGCGCCCCCCGCGGATTTGAGGCCTAGAATGCCGTATGGGCCGATGGATCGACCCGCACGACGGGTTGGATGACCTGGCCCCAATGTGCCGATACACTGGGTGTCGGTCATCCGCCCAGCACCTTATTCGATTGGCCAGCGAGACTTCAGGACATGTCGTCTACCACCAGCACCCCGGGACAACAGACCCCCCAGGGCGCCACCCCGATTGACCTGAGCAATCTGCAGCGCGTCCTGCTGGGCCTGACCCAGACGGAGAACGACAGCGCGAACCTGCTCCACAAGCTCCTGGGTGTCATGGTTGGCCTGACCGGGGCGCGGGGCGGGGCGAACTTCCGTTGGCAGGATCCTGAGTCAGAGCCGAAGCTGCTCCATGCCCTTTGGCCGGAGCAGCTCACCACGGCCCTGCCCGCGTTGCCTGGTGCGTTGGGCCAGTTGGCCGGGGAGGTCACCTCGTCCCGGCGGGCCGGCATCAAGCCCCTCAACGACCTCCAAGGGCAAATCGCCACGGATCGATGGGTGGCCATCGCCTCCCCCGTCCTGTGGCAGGACCAGGTCTTCGGTGCCACCTGTCTGGTGCTGGACCTGGGCGCGCAGGGCCGGCCGGAACCGTACTTGGCCGTCTTGCAGGCCGTCGCGGCCTGTTTCCAGATCCACGTTCACCGTCGTCTCGGCGGGGCCCACCAGCTACTCAGCCAGCAGATGTCGGTGGTGTTGGATGCAGTCGGCCGGTCGGTGGCGGCGCGGAACGCGACGGAGATGGCCTACTTCCTGGCCAACGAGGTGCAGCAACACCTCGGTTGCCATCAGATCGCCGTCGGATGGCGGACGCGTCGGGACCGGGCCAAGCTGGTCGCCATCAGCGGCCAGGCCCGATTCAACAAGCGTGGCGACACCGCCCGTGCGATCCGCGACGCGATGGCCGAATGCCTGCGACAAGAGCGGCCCGTCTCGATCGGCGTGGGGTCGGACCGTCCGACCGTCGCGGTGAACGGCCGCGTCGAGTCCGGCGACACCGGGCAACCCGACGCCGACGAGGACGACGCGGGCCTCCGGCCAATCGACTTGGCCCACCAGTACCTGCTGGAGGTCTGTCAGACCCACCAAGTGATCACGCATCCGCTGCGGAGCGGGGACGACGTGATCGGCGTATGGACGTTCCAGTGGCGCAAGGACCGCCCGCCCAGCCCGGCCGACGAGCGCCTGATCGCCGTGGCGACCGGCCAGATCGGTCCGGTGATCGACTGGGCGCGTCGGGCCGACCAGGGCATCGTTCGGCGCGCGGGCCGATCCGTCGCCCGGATGGGCTCGAGACTGTTCGGCCGAGAGCACCTGGTCGCCAAGGCCCTGACGTTGGGCCTGGTCGCGTTCCTGGCCGTGATGATCCTTGTCCGCGTGCCCTTCCGCGTCGGGGGCGACTGCGTGCTGCAACCCACACCGAGGCGCTACATCACCGCGCGGTTCGAAGGCGTCCTGAAGGAGGCCAACGTCCGACCCGGGGACGTCGTCCCCGCGGGCAAGCTCCTGGCCGAGCTGGAGGACTACCAGCTCCGCGACGAACTGGGCCTGGCCCGGGCGGAATGGCAGAAGGCCACCAAGGAGGCGGACAGCCTCTGGGCCAAGAACAAGCTGGCTGAGGCCCAACTCGCCCGAATCCGCGCCGAGAAGGCACAGGCCGAGATCGACCTGCTCGAGTTCAAGCTGAACCACGTGAAGCTCACGGCCCCGTTCGAGGGCGTCGTGCTGAGCGGCGATCTGGAGCGAGCCCGCGGCGTGCCGGTCCAGCGCGGCCAGGTCCTGTTCGAGCTGGCGCCGCTGGCCCGCATGATCCTGGAGGTCGCCGTGCCCGATGCCGACGCCGCGCGGGTCCAGGCCGGCCAGGAAGGCGAGTTCTCCCTGCAGGCCCGCCCCGAAGAGACCATCGCCTTCACCGTGGAGCGCGTCCGACCGCAGGCGGAGATCCGCGACGAGAAGAACACCTTCGTCGTCGAGGCCGCCATCGAAAACACCGAGGGGTGGCTGCGACCGGGCATGCAGGGCACGGCCAAGATCGGCATCGGCAGAGAGCCGCTCGGGTGGGTGCTGACGCGCGGGATCGTGGATTGGTTCCGAATGAAGTTCTGGTGGTGACCTTGCGGTGATCGCGCCTGCCCGGTTTAGCCCCGCCGCGTGCGGCGGGGAACCGGGCCGAGGACGGCCCGGCTCCGGGACGTCTCGACTCCGTGGGGACGCCTGCGTGATACCCGATCAGCGACATGGATGAGCTTCCCGATCATGCCGTTCAGGACGTCCGGCAGCTTCGCCCGAAGCTGCGGCGCGACATCCGCATCACCGAGCAGATCTTCCGCGGCGAGAGCTGGTTCATCGTTCAGGACCCCATCACCTGCCAATACCACCGCGTCGGCCCGACCGAGTATCGGTTCATCCGCGAGCTCGACGGTGAGCAGACGGTGGGCACGATCCTGATGCGTCTGGCCGCCGAGCTGGGCGAAGACACGCTCTCGCCCGGGCTGGCCGCCCAACTGCTCAACTACCTGCAGCAGTCCAATCTGCTGGAGACGCACGAGCAGCTCGACCCCACCAGCCTGTACGAGGCCTATCGCACGGCCCGGCGCAAACGGGGCCTGCAGGTCGCCAGCAACTTTCTGTTCATCAACCTGCCGCTGGTCGACCCCGATCGGTTTCTGCGGCGGACGCTGCCCTACGTTCGTCCGCTGCTGGGTCGGGCGTTCTTCGTCGTCTGGCTGGCGTCACTGGCGACGGCCATCGCGATCGTCGCCACGCACTGGTCCGAACTGATCAGCAGGGCGAACGCCGTGCTGGCGCCGAGCAACCTGATCCTGCTGTACGTCTCCTACGCGTTCGTCAAGCTGTTCCACGAGATGTGGCACGGGTACGTCTGTCGGAAGTACGGCGGGCCGGTCCACGAGATGGGCATCCTGTTTCTGGTCTTCACGCCGTTCTTCTACTGTGAGGCCAGCAGCGCGTGGGTGTTCGACAGCAAGTGGAAGAAGATCTACGTCTCGGTGGCCGGCATGTACGTCGAGCTGTTCCTGGCGTCGCTGGCGGCGATAGTGTGGCTGGCCACGAACCCCGGGCTCACGCACGCGCTGGCGTACAACGTCATGTTCGTCGCCAGCGTCTCGACGGTCTTGTTCAACGGCAACCCGCTGCTCCGGTATGACGGGTATTACATTCTGTCGGATCTGCTCGAGCTGCCCAACCTCTGGACCAATTCGCACGCCTACCTTCGGTACCTGGCCGCGCGGTATCTGTTGGGCCACAAGCGGGAGAGCCCGGCCGAGTCGGTCGGTCAGCGGGTGCTGTGGCTGGGCTATGGCATCGCGTCGTTCCTCTATCGAATCGCGGTCTGCGTGGGCATCATCCTGTTCGTGAGTCGCCAGCTCAAAGGGCTGGGTCTGTTCATGGCGATCGGGGCGTTGATCGCGTGGGGGGTGGTGCCGATCGGGAAGGGCATCAAGCACATGTTCTTCACGGCCTCGACGCGGTCGCAGCGGGGACGGTCCGGGCTGGTGACGGCCGGGCTGGTGGCCGCGGTCGCGGTCCTGTTGGGCGTCGTGGACTTCCCGATGCGACTGTACATGACGGCCGCCGTCGACTATCGCGAGGTCCAAGTCGCCCGGGCCGATGCCCCCGGTCACGTTGCTGAGGTCTGCGTGCGGACCGGCCAGCGGGTCAAGGCCGGCGACGTGCTGGCCCGGCTGACCAACGAACAGCAGGTCGCCGAGCTCCGCAGGGCGCGGGCCGACCTGGCGTCGGTCAAGTATGAGGTCTCGGCGCTGGAGGTCACCGACCCCGCCGCGGCCCAAGCGATCGAACCACGCGTGGCCGCCCGGCAGAGCTACGTCGACGATCTGGCCAAGAAGGTCGCATCGTTGACGATCAAGGCCACCATCGACGGGGTGGTCATCACGGGCCGGCTGGACGAATTGGCCGGCCGGTACGCCGAGACGGGCGACGAGATCATGACCGTCGCCGACGTCGACCACCCGCTGCTCAAGGCCGCCATCGCCCAGGAGGATCTCTACGAGTATCGCGATGCAGAAGGACAGCCCGTGGAGATCCGTCTGCGATCCCGCCCGGGGGAGGTGATCGCCGCCCGCATCGAGACGCTCGGCCCGCAGGGGAGCCGGGAGGTGCCGCACCCCGCGCTGACCATGAAGGCGGGCGAAGACCTGCTGCTCGACCCGACGGCCGATCCGGACGAACCCAAGTTGCTGCATCGCCACATCACCGCCGAGATCGTGCCGACCGATCCGGACCTCCGGCTGCCCGGCGGCGCGGTCGCGCGGGTCCGCTTCGAGGCCGCCGAGCGCCCCCTGGCCGTCCAATGGTACCGCAAGGCCGTCCGCCTCGTCCGAACGCTGTGGCTGTGATCGACGCAAGGTGCGTCTTGACGCACCTTCTGTCTCGCGCGGACCGATGGCCCCGCAGGGGCCCAGGAACGTAGCCAGGGGTGGAGTCCGCCCGTGGCGGACGTAACCCCTGGTCGAAAACCCATTGCAGAATCAGCCCCGGACGGGCGCAGGAAGGCCTTCCTACGCCCCGCCGGGGCTGATGGGTTGGAAGCTCGGTTACCAGGGGTTCCGTCCGCCGCCTCGGCGGCGGCCTTCACCCCTGGCTACGTTCCTCCGGCCCTTCGGGCCTGAATACAGCCCACGAAATCTGTCACGTACCCCGCACGACGATTCCCTTCTCTGCGTTGTCGTGTTCTGCGGGGGACGGAGTGAAGAGCGAACCGGCCCCCGCAGGGAGATTCCGTCCCCCACCCTTCGGTCCGCTTCGCGTTCCGCGAAGCGGACCGAAGGGTGGGGCACCCCGCACAGAACGGTGCGTCAGGACGCACGCTACACGGCTGACATCAAGCCAAAGCATTTGATATGATGTGCGTTGGTCGAGCGGGCGTGCGGGGCGCGGCTGCAGCTACCTCCGCGTCGGTGAGTCAAAGGACCCGGGCCGATGAAGTTCACCAAGATGCACGGCATCGGCAACGACTACGTGTACGTCAACTGCTTCGCCGAGCAGGTGTCTGATCCCGTGTCCCTGGCGCGCGTCATCAGCGACCGACACATGGGCGTGGGCGGGGACGGGCTGATCCTGGTCTGTCCGTCGGACCGGGCCGACGTCCGCATGGAGATGTACAACGCCGACGGCAGCCGCGCGCAGATGTGCGGCAACGGCATTCGCTGCGTGGCCAAGTACGCTTACGAGCACGGGCTGATCGACCGCGCGCCCGATGCCGTGCCCGGCACCGATCCGGGCGACGTGCAGACCATCATCGAACGAACGTCGTCGTCCTGCGGATCGGACGGTGAGATGCTGGCCGTCGCGGTGGACACCGACGCGGGCGTCAAGACGTTGGGGCTGTCGGTCGTTGACGGGCAGGTTCGCATGGTCTGCGTCGACATGGGCGAACCGTCGCTCCGGCCGGGCGACCTGCCGTGCACGCTCGATGGCGACCGGATCGTCGACCGCGAGGTCGACGTCGACGGTCGGACCTACGTGATGACGTGCGTGTCGGTCGGCAACCCCCACGCCGTCGTCTTCGTGGACGACCTGGGGGCGGTGGATCTGGCGTCTGAGGGCCGGGCCATCGAGACCGCGGGTATCTTCCCCGAGCGAATCAACGCCCACTTCGTCCGCGTGGACGGGCGCGACGAGGTGACCATGGCCACCTGGGAACGCGGCAGCGGGATCACGCTGGCGTGCGGGACGGGGGCGACGTCGGTCTGCGTGGCCGCCGCCGTGACCGACCGGACCGACCGGGCCGTCCTCGCCCATCTGCCCGGCGGCGATCTGCGTCTGGACTGGGCGGCGGACAATCACATCTACAAAACAGGCCCGGCCGCTGAGGTCTTCACCGGCGAGTGGCCTTGATCCGGCGGGCCGTTCGTGCCACAACGACCTCCTGTGACGACGCAGCATCCAAGTCAAGTCGTGCTGGCCGTGCTCCTGCTTGCGTGGGGGGCGGCGGCCGTCATCACCCAGTCGATCCTGATCCGCGAGACGACGGTGCTGTTCTTCGCCGGCGAGATCTCCTGGGGGATCGTTCTGTTCGCGTGGCTGGTGGGCGTGGGCATCGGCGCAGGGTTGGGGGGGCGCGTGGCTCGTCGGACGCGCCGGGCAGATCGGTGGCTGTCGGCGATGGTGGCGGGCTTCGCGGTCGCCGGGCCGGTCAGCATCGTGGTGCTCCGCGTCGCGCGGGCGTGGCTCGACGTCGGGCCGGGCCAGTACATCCCCATGCTCACCATGGTCTGGTTGAGTGGGCTGTTGGTCAGTCCGTTCGGCCTGCTCATCGGGGCCGCGTTTCCGCTGGCGTGCAAGGCCGCACGCGGGTCGGACGACTCGGCCCGGATCGGGTGGGTCTACCTGGTGGAGTCAGCGGGCAGCTTCGTTGGGGGGTTGGCGTTTACGTTCCTGCTGGCGGGCCGGGTCGGTGGGGTGATGGCCTCGTCGGGATGCGGCGTGGTCTTGCTGATTGCATCGGGAGCCTGGTTGCGCGCCGGCAGGCCAATGGCGTCGGGGAATGGCTCGAGAGATTCGTCCAGCCCCGCGGGGCATCGATGGGGTCTGGTGGTGATCGGCGCGGCGTTTGCGCTGGGCGGCGCGGTTCTGTGGGGAGGGCGTCACGTCGAGCAGTGGTCCATCCTTCAGCGATGGCGGAGTTTCGCGTCGGGGATGGAGCTCCGCGCGTCGGTGTCGTCTCGGTACCAGGACCTGGCGCTCGGCTGGCGTGACGGACAGTTCGAGCTGTACGCCAACGGCCACCCAACCGCGACGTTCCCAGAGCCGACCGCGCTGCGCTGGCCTGGTCAGATGGCCATGTGTCAGCATCCGAACCCCCGACGGGTCTTGCTGTTGGGAGGTGGCGCCGACGGGCTGCTGGCGGAGGTCCTGACCCACGTATGCGTCGAGCGGGTCGACTACGTCGAGCTGGATCCTGCAGCGCTGCGGCTGGTCGCGCCGAAGCTGCCGCCGCGCGATCGGGATGCCTTGGCCGATCCGCGGGTCCGCGTGGCCCACAGGGACGCCCGGAGGTTCGTGCAGCAGACCGATGGGCCGTATGACCTGGTGATCGGGTGGTTCGGATCGCCCGCCTCGGCGCTGGTCGCGCGGTTCTACTCCGTGGCGTTCTACCGGCGTCTTGCCGAGGTGATGGGCCCGGACGGCGTATTAGCCTTCCAGACCGAGTCGTCGCCCGCGGAACTGCGGGGCCCGTCGGCCGCGTGCATGGGCGTCGTCTACCGATCGTTGCGACATGCCTATGCCGACGTCGTCGTTGGGTGGGGGCCGCATCCGTGGGTGCTGGCCTGCAAGCAGTCTGGCGTCTTGACGACCGACACCGCCCGACTCGGGCGGCGTCTGGCCGAGCGGGGGGTGCCCGCGGATCACTTCGTGGCCGAGGATTTCGCCATCGACGATCAGCTCGACGCCACCCTCGTGGCCAAGCGCAGGTCGGAGCTCGACGCGATCGCGGGCGCCGCGGTCAGCACCGATCTGCACCCTCGGATCTACCTGCTCTGGCTGCAGCGGTGGGAGGAGCAGATGCGGGAACGGAGTTCCCGCCGGCTCGAACGCGCCGAGGGCGCGCCGCGCGTGTCTCAGCGGGCCGTGTTCGCCTGGCTGGGACGGTTCAGGCCGTCCCTCGCCGCGGGGCTCCTGCTGGGGGCCTGGGCCCTGTGGCTGGGAGCGCGAGCGGTCCGGCACGGTAGGCATCGGGGCCTCGGCGCGGGGGCGGCCTTGGCGTCGATGGCGTCGACGGGATTCGTAGCGATGGCGGCCGAGATCGTCTTGCTGTTCGCGTACCAGTCGCTGAGCGGCTACGTCTACGAACAGATTGGCGCGATGATCGGTCTGTTCATGTTGGGATTGGTCGTGGGCAGCGCGGCGATGAACCGATCGCTGGCGCGTCGTCCCGGGAGCCGGTGGTGGCTGATGGCCGTCGACCTGTCGTTGGCCGTCTTGGTCGCCGTGGTGCCGGTCGTCTTGATCGCCGTTGCCGGCGCCAAGGGCGGCTGGACCGTGACGATGACCGTGTACGGGTTGGTCGCCGTCACGGGCGCGCTGGGGGGCGCGGCGTTCCCGCTGGCCGCGCGGATCCACGCGGCGCTCGACGGCCGGGCGGACCGGACCGCCGGTGCGGTCGATGCGGCCGACCATCTGGGTGCGTGCGTGGGGGCCTTGCTGACGGGCGTCGCGCTGGTCCCGAGCATCGGCGTTTGGGCGACCTGTGCAGGCCTGGCCGGACTGAAGATGATCAGTGCGACGGGCGTGGCCCTGTGGGCGGGCAAGCGCGCTGTTCGGACCGCCCGCCCATAATCGCCGCGCATGTAGCGCCCAGCTTGTCACCGGTTGGGACGCCAGCTATATTGCGGAGGGATGGATGCAGATCTCGGGTTCCGCGGACGATTTGGGCATGCGCCGGTCTCTCAGAAGCCCTGAAGTGAGAGCGACTTATGGCTAGCAAGAACAAGAAGCTGTTGCCCCTCTTGGTGGTGGCAGCCGCGGTGGTGATCGTGGTGGTGGTGGCCTGGTTCGCGCCGGGGATGTGGCGGGAGCGCAAGCAGAAACTCATCATCGGTCGGGCCCGGGTCGCCATGGGCCAGCAGGACTACCGGCGGGCCGAGGAGCTGTTCACGGAACTGCTGACGTACATGCCCGACAGCGCCGCGGTGATGCTTCGCATATCGCAGGCCTGCATGTACCAGAACAAGTACGACCAGGCCCGCCAGTGGGCGGACAAGGCGATTGCCACCGTGCCCAACGAGCCCCTGGCCAAGACTCAGAAAGCGTCGGTGTTTCGGCATGAGGCGGCCCACATCCTGGGCGAGCCGAGCGCCGGGATGGACCCATCGCGGCATGATCGCATCAGCGGGCTGTGCGACCAGGCGGCTGCTCTCCTCGCGGAGGCCGGCAAGGCCGCGGGGGCCAATCCCCTGATCCTGTTGGAGAGCGGTCAGCTGCTAACGATCCGGGCGGATGCGGCCCAGGGACTGTCGGAGGCCCATCAGGCCCGCGCCGAGCAGGCCCGCGCAGCGGGGCGCGCCGACCAGGCTCGGGCCGAGCAGCAGCAAACTGCAGAATGGCGGAGCAAGGCGGACAAACACCGCGCCGCCGGCATCAAGGAGCTGGCGAGTGCCTACAAACTCGCGCCGAAGGACATGGGGTTTGCCGAGGTATACGCCGAGGCGTGTTATCGCGCGAAGCGATGGTCCGAGGTGGTGGTGGCGTACCGGACGGCCACGACGGTGGCCCGGCCGACCCCCAAGACCGTGGTCCTGGGCGTCCGGGCGACGATGGCGCTGGTACTCGGCAAGACGAGTGCGGAACGAGCGCAGGCCTGTACATTGAGCCGAGAGATCCTCACCCAGGCCGCCAAGAACTACCCCTTCAACCTGGACATCAAGCTCGAGCAGGCCACCATCGAACTGGAGGCGGGTGACCTCGACGCGGCGGAGCAGCTTCTCACCAAGGCGGCCACGGTGGCCAAGCCCTCCCCCGAGGTGCGGGTGCTGCGCGGCAAGTTGCTGCTGAGGCGCGACGAGCCGCAAGAGGCGATGAAGCTTCTGGAGGCGCTGGACGCCGAGGTGCCGAATTTGCCCGAGGTCAAGCAGGCGTTGTCCCAAGCCGCTGGCAGGTGCGGCCTGGCGGATCGATCTTGCGAGCTGCTCCGCCAGGCATTGTCGCTCGATCCCGACGATGGGGAGGTGCGGCTCCAGCTGGCCCGGCTCCTTGCAGACCGCGGCCAGTCAGACGAGGCGGCGGCGCTGCTGGACGATGGTCTCTGGCGGGATCCGATGAGCATGCCCGCGTTCCAAGCGGCCGCGGAACTGGCGGTGCGGGGTGGCTCGGCCCAGAGGCTGGATGCGCTTGTCAAAAGGACAGAGGCGGGCGCGGCTGAAAGGCCCGCGATGCTGAGGAAGCTGGCCATCTACTGCATCCGGTTAGGTCGCCCGGACTGGGCCAACCGCATCGTCGCAAAGTCGCCCAAGTGCGACCCGAAGCAGTCGATCTCCCGGATGACCTGCACGATCGACCTGTCCGACAAAGAGTCCAACAAGACGCTGGGGGAATTGGGTCCGCAGGCCGCCGACAAGAATCAGTCACCGGAGGTGTACCTGACGTTGGCCGAGGCCTACGGGATCCGGGGACAGTTGCAGCGGGCGGACGCCCTGCTCCAGCAAGCGGTGGTCGCCGGTGAAAACGATTACATTACGGTTCTCCGCGCCGCGGAGTTGTACGCTGACCTGGGGATGTTGGCGGAGGCGGCAGCCCTGAATCAACGACTTCGCAGCGAAGATCCCGGTGCCCCCGCGGCGTTGTGGCATGCGTTGCGGCTGGCCTTGCTTCAAGACGACCTGCCAGAGGCGACGGGGCATCTCGTCGCGCTTGGCACGGTCGGGTGGCGGGCGTCGACGCCGCTCGAACGGTCCGTCGAGCATCTGCTGACGGGGCGCCCGGAACAGGCCCTGTCCGACGTGAAGGGACAGGCAGACTGGATGGCGAGGTACGTCACCCACGTGGCGCTGGCCCGCCTGGGTCGTCTGGATCAGGCGGCCGGTGAGCTCGAAGCTGCCATCAAGGCCAACCCCAAACAGATGGCGCTCTACCTTCGGATGGCAGAGCTGTACGTCGGCGCGGGCAAGGCCAAGCAGGGCATCGACCGCTTGCGGGGCTTCGTCAAACTGAGCCAGGCCAACGTGGCCCTCGGCATCGGCAGGATCCAGCTCCTGACGGGCAAACCCAGCCAGGCGATCAAGACCTACCAGACGCTCCTGACCGGCAAGGGCCCGGCGCTGGACGGGCAGAGCGAGGCGAGTCTCCGGCTGGCCATCGGCGCGGTCTATCAGCAGCAGGGCAAGGCGAAGGACGAAATGACCGTCTATCAGGAGATGATGAAGAAGGACAGCCCGGTCGGCATGAAGGGCTTGGAGGCGGCCATTGCCCTGTCCATGCGGATCGGACAGCATCGGCGGGTCAAAGGCCTGCTCGACCAGTTCGCCAAGTCCCCGAACAGTGCCAAGATGTCGCCCTGGCTGCTCGCGCGCATGGCCGGGGCTTACGAGCGAATCGGGCAGGTGGACGACGCATCCCGCATGTACGACCGAATCGCCAGAAGACTGCCCCGCGCGGTCTGGCCTTGGCGGGCCAAGGGAGACCTGCGCCGGAAAGCGGGACAGCCGGACGAGGCCACCAGCTTGTACCGACAAGCGCTGGGGCATTGGCCGGGGTCCCTCGAGCTCCGCCGCGATCTGGCAAGGGCTCGGGCTCAAGCCGGGCGGTTCGACGAGGCGCTCGAGACGCTGGCGGCCATCGCCTCGTCGAGCGCCCGTGGCAAGGACGTGGCCCGCCGTGATCGCGCGTTGATGCTGAGCAGGCTCGGTTTGTATGAGGCGGCGCGAGAAGACCTGGCTACCGTCCTCGCCAGACCGGGTCCGGTCGACCTCGACGCAAAAGTGGCCTTGGGACGATGCCTGATCGCAACAGGCAAGACAGATGAGGGTGTCAAGCTGCTCGCGACAATTCCGCCGACGTCGCGTCAGTATTCGGCCGCCTGTCTGATGAGGGCCCAGGCTGCAGAGGACGGACGCCGTTGGAAGGAGACCCAAGACATCCTGTCGAAGGGCGCGGCCGCGGCGCCGAAGTCAGATGCGCTGGCCTGGGCGCTCTTCAGCGTAATGCTCCGGCAGGGCCAGGTTGACCCAGCCGTCAAGCTGGCTCAGGGCCGGTCCAGCAGCCCGAGCGGGGGCCACACGCGGTGGGCCTTGGCGGCAGGCGACACCCACATCCTGGCGTCCACGCTCGAGCGGCAGCCGGCCAACGTCGGTTTGTCGGTGCGTCTGGGCGTGTGCCTGTTGGCCCGGGGGGATGGGAAGGGCGCTCGGAAGGTACTGGCCTCGGCGGTCAGCGGGCCGCCGACCCGACCTGCGACGACGGGCCGCGCCGCCGCGACGAGGCGGGCCGTCCCGAAGCCGGGCCCGGGGGCGGTGTGTCTGCTGGGGCTTGCCGAGATCGCCGATGGTCAGGCGGCGGCGGGCGTCGCCCGGCTTGACGGGTTGCTCAAACGCCAGGACGCGCATGGTGCGTGGCGGACCGTCGCGGCGGTCGCGCGGATGTCGGCGGGCAAGGCTGCCGACGTCGCGCAGCTCCGCAAGGCGGTCGGCGTCGGGACCGATCGGGCCCTGGTCGAGGCCTTCTTCAAGCGGAGCACGACGCCCGCCGGCAAGAAGGCCTGTCAGTGGGCGGCAGGCTCGATGGCGGCCCGTCGGCTGCGGCTGCCCGCCCTCGCCTACCGGCTGGCGGACGCCGCCGTCCAAGCCGACAAGGAAAGCGCCGGCGCCCACTACGTCCGCCTGGCCGCCCTGTGGGGAATGGATGCGGCGCGGTCCGACCGGGCCAGGCAACTCACCGACGCGATGGTGAAGCGCTTCGGCGGATCCTTGCTGGCCCGAGCAGCATCGGTGAGGGCCGCGCTGGCCCGGGGCGAGTATGATCAGGCCGTTGGGACGCTGAAGGCCTGGGACCCCGTCGGGGGCGTGGAGGCCGATCTGGCCTACCTGCTGGGCGCCGCCGCCCTGGACAAGGACAGGAGGGCCGACGCGCTGAAATGGTTCGAGCGATGCCTCAAGCACAACCCCGATCACCTCGCGGCTGCCAACAACGTCGCCTATTTGCTGTGCGACTTGCGCGGCGGAGATGCCGCGGCCATGGGTCGGGCCCAGAAGCTGGCCGAGGGCGCGTTTCGTCGGGGAGGCCGGCAGGCATCCGCCGCCGAGACGCTGGGTTGGGTGCAGGTGAAGCGCGGTCAGGCGAAGGAGGGCCTGTCACTGCTACAACGTGCCATCATCTCGCTCGCGGATGACGTTCGGGTCCACTACCACATCGCGGTGGCCTACGAAGCGACCGGGGCGACTCAGATGGCACGGTTGCACTTCCAACACGTGGCCGGAGCGTCCAAGGACAAGGCCATGGCAGACGAGGCTCGCAAGGCGCTGAAGCGCCTGGGCAAGCCGTCATCACCCACCACGAAGAAGGCGGCCTAGCGCCCGTCAATCGCCGCCAGGGCGCGGCGCTTCAGAGATGACGTATCGGTACTTCCCGCTGGCGGCCAGCTCGATCCGATCGACCGAGTGAATTCGAATCGCCAACCCGGGGCCCATCTGCGCTCGCAGGCCTTGCTCGATGCCTTCGCGGTCGCGGGAGGACAGCGGCCCGTCACTGACGACATGGACGTCCAGGTCCAGATTGGCCGACTGGACGATCTGAAACTGCCGCACGGCGTCGATGTCTCGCAGGACGTAGATCAGCCCCAGGGCATGCCGGACGGTCCCGTCGGCGGACAGGACGAAGTCGGTGTGCCGACCTTCGACGACGGCCATCCGCTCGAGCCCCCGTCCGCAGGCGCACACCCCGTCGGCCAATCGACCCGTGTCCCCCGTGCAGTATCGGATGAACGGCAGGCCGAACGTGTCCAGATGGGTCACGACGATCTGTCCGGGCTCGCCCACGGGAACCGGCTCGCCGTCATCGTCCAGGATCTCGAGGATGATGTTCTCGCTGGTGACGTGCATCGAGCCGGTGGGGCACTGATGGGCGATGAAGCCGGCCTCCCGGCTGCCATAGCCATCCGCCACCGGTACGCCGAAGCACGTCTCGATCGGTTCACGCTGGTGGTCGTAGAGCCGTTCGCCCGTAACGAAAACCGCGCGGAGTCGTCGAAGACATAATCGTCGGCCGCGCCCTGCGGCGTGTTGGCACAGTAGGGCCAGGCTGCTTGGATAGCCGAACAGGCTGACCGGATCATAGCCTTCGATCCGGTCGAGGTAGGCGTCCATTCGCTCGGGCGACATCTCGAACGCGCTGAGCAGCAACTGATTCGTCAGCCGGTCGCGGAGGGATTTGATGCGATCCTGCCGGCCAAGCTCGACGGGCGATCCCCACACATAGACCTCCCGATCGCCGACGTCTGCGCCGAACCATCGATGCGTCCGCATGCGGGCCGCCTGGTCGTAGGCCTGGCGACCGAGATCGAATTCGAAGATCAGCGGCTCGCCCGTGCTGCCGCCGGTGTTGTACCGCTGCAGGCCGCCGGGGACGTTCGGCCAGCGCATCTCGCGACGGTGCTCCCGGATGTGCTGCTTGGTCAGCAGGGGCAGTCGTCGGAGGTAGTCCACCTCGCTGACGTCTTGCGGCCGGAACCCGCAGTCGGCTAACCGACGGCGGTAGAACGGACAATGCCGCCACGCGTGGGACAGGAGGCGGCGAAGCTTGCGGACCTGGAGGTCGCGCAGCCGCTCGAGCGACCACCACTGTGAACGCTCCAACTCGACGAGCCGATCGAAGGTCGCCCGACCGATCAGGTGCTCGTGCAGCGGAAGGACCAGGTACTTGACCAATGACGCGTTCATGCGGGGGTCCGTTCCGACGTCGACCGGCGCGCCAGGATCTCCTCAAAGACGCGGAGCGTCTCGGCCGCCACCTGATCCCAGGATCTCTGCCCGCCCGCGGCGGAGATCGCCTGTCGATCCCAGGTCCGTGCCAGCGCGTCGATTAGCCCATCGGCCAGCGCGCTCGGCTGACCGAACGGCACGAGCCGCCCCAGGTCGTCCGAACCCACCAGCTCGCGGTTGCCGCCGACGTCGGTCGTCACGACGGGCGCGCCGACGGCCAGGGCCTCATGGATGGCATTGCACCATCCCTCGCTCCGCGTGGCCAGCGCAAAGACGTCGGCGGCGGCCAGGTATCGCGCGACCGTCTCGGGGTCCTTGGGGCCGACGAGGTCGACAGCTTCCTGCAGACCATGCCGCTGGATCAGTCGATGCACCTTGCGCTCGTAGCCCGTCTCGCCGATCCCGGGCCCCACGAGGATCAGCCGCACGTCACCCGCCCGACGGCGGACCTCGGGCAGGACCTCGACGAGGCGGTCGAAGCCTTTGATCTCACGGACCTGTCCCACGCTGACGACGTACCGCGCGTCCGGCGAGAGGCCCAAGGCCTGCCGGGCAGCGACAGGATCGGCCGGCCTGAACACGTCGGTGTCCACGCCGTTGGGAATGACGCGGACGTCCACCCCCGCCCCGGCCAGATCACGGACTTGGTGGGCGAGGGCGTTCGAGACCGCGATCAGACCGTCGGCGCTTCGGAGCATCGCGACGATCTGCCGGCGGCGCAAGACGTGGCGGGCCTGCGAGACGATCTTGCCCCGGACCGTCACGACGATGGGCACGCCCAGCTTCCAGGCGACCATGGCCGCTCCCACGCCGTCCGGCCAGACGAAGTGCGCGTCGATCAGGTCGAACGGAAATCGCCGGCGGAGCGTCTGCAGCCGACTCCGAAGCGCCAACGCATAGAACGTCGCGTCCAACGTCTTGAGCACGCCCGGCAGGTAATACATCGTCGGGTACGCGACGGGCAGAACCGCGTCGGGCAGATCGTCAGGCGGCTTGGCCGACCAGCCTGGGAAGTAAGGCACGGGGCAGACCACCTGGACCTTCGCCGACCGGGCCAACGCCGCCAGACGCCGGCGGACGAAGACGCCCTGGCTGGGGTTGGCGGGCGTTGGGTAGCAGAGGGTGGTGCTGAGGATATTCACAGTTCAGGGTTCGGGGTTCAGGGTTCGGGGGTCGGGGTTCAGGGGTCGGGGTCTGGGAGGTCATCTGTGTTCGACGGGTCGTTTCCGATGACTCGGCGTTTCGCCGCGGCCCAGGTCCTGAACCCTAAGCCCTGAACCCTATGCCACAACGCTAGTCCATGGGCCATTCGGTTGTCAATGACTCCGCCTAGCACCTACAATGCGCCGCGCTCATGTGCTTGCACGGAGGCAAGGGGGCATGCTCTTTGCGTGGATCGACAAGCGCGGGCGGATGGACGAGGAGCGATCGCTTCTCGAACACGGCGATCCGCTGAATCCCTTCGGATTATCGCGACTTGCGCTGGGCTGGGCCGTCGTCGGCGCTGGGCAGGCGGGGGTGTTTCCGACGGTCCAACACCGCGACGGCGACCGATGGACGTGCGCGTGGGGGGAGCTGTACAACCGCGGGGACTTGCAGCGTCTGCTCGACCTCGACGACGCTGGCGCGCCGTCCAACGATGCGGCGCTGTTGGCCGGGCTGGTGGACCGGTTCGGGCCGGACGGTCTGGCACGGGCCAATGGGCAGTTCGCCCTGATCCGATGGGACGCCGGCACGGGCCGGTTCGTGGCCGCCACCGACTTGTTCAGCATCCTTCCGCTACGCTACTACGACGATGCGGACCGGCTGATCGTCGCGTCGGACGCGCGGATGATCCTGGCCTGTCCGAACGTGACCGACGGGCTCGACCCGCAAGCGATCTACGACTATGTGTCGCTCAGCGTGATTCCCGCGCCGCTGACGGCCTACGCGTCGATCCGCAAGCTGCCGCCGCGGCACGCGTTGGTGTTTGATGGGGCCACGTCGGTCGGGCCGTACTGCCGGCTGCGTTTTCCCGAGGACGCGGTCGGCTCGCAGGCGGAATTGGGCCGCCGCATGTGCCAGGTGATCGGCGAGGCGGTGGACCGTCGGCGCAGGGCCGATCCGGCCGACGCCGCCATCGGGGCCTTTCTTTCTGGCGGGCTCGACAGCAGCACCGTGGTCGGGATGCTGGCGGGCGGATCGGACGAACCGGTTCGGGCGTTCTCGATCGGGTTCGGCGAGTCGCGGTTCGACGAGATGCACTACGCCCGCCTGGCGGCCGAGCACTTCGGGGCCGAACACCATACCCGCACGGTCACGGCCGACGACACCACGGCCGTCATCGACGCGCTGCTCGATACGTTCGACGAGCCGCTCGGCAATTCGTCGGCCGTGCCCGTCTACTGGTGTGCGAAGCTCGCCGCGGACGCCGGGCTGAACACGTTGTACGGCGGCGATGGTGGGGACGAGATCTTCGCCGGCAACCCGCACTACCTGCAAGACCGCTACTTCCAGGTCTATCATGCCATTCCCCGTTGGCTGCGACGCGGACTGATCGAGCCGCTGGTGAACGGCTGGCCGCTGGGGAACCGAATCGGCTTGATCCGCAAGGCCCGAAGCTATCTCCGCCGGGCCAACACGCCCAACCCCGACCGGATCGCCAGCTACGGGTTCCTGGAAACCGTCGCCCCTGCCGAGGTGTTCTGTCCTGAGTTTCTTTCGAGGGTGGACACCGATCACCCGATGGCCGTCCGCAGGGCCCACTACGAGCAGGCCGGACCCTGCAGCGAGATCAACCGCATCTTGTCTCAGGAGTTGGCACTCGTCGTGGCCGACAACGACCTGCGCAAGGTCACCGAGATGTCGGCCCGCGCCGGCATCCGCGTGGTCTATCCGATGCTCGACCCGGACGTGGTCGCGTTTGCGGGCACGATCCCGGGGGCGTGGCACCTGCGCCGTTTCCGGCTCCGGGCGTTCTACAAGCGGGCGATGCGCGGGTTCCTGCCGGATGAGATTCTGGCCAAGGCGAAGATGGGGTTCGGCCTGCCCGTCAGCGTCTGGCTGAAGCAGAACACGACGCTGCGGCAGAGGATGGCCGACGCGTTTGCGAGCCCAACAGCGGGCAGTGTCTTCAGGGATGGGTTCCTGGCGGACCTGCAGCGCCGCCTGGACGCCGATCCGACGAACTACTACGGATCGATCGCGTGGGTCCTCCTGATCCTGCTGGAATGGCTGGACCGCTTTGCGCGCGAGCGTCGTTGGACGTCGGTCCCGTGGGGCACGACGGCGGGGGGCGCTCCGTAACGTTCGTCAGGTCTCACCAATCGATGGCGGCCAATCGGCGGGTGGCCTCGGCCATTCGGTCGGCCTCGACGGTCAGGGCCGCGCGGACGTACCCCTCGCCCGGCGCGCCGAACCCGACCCCGGGGATGAGCACGACGGACGCCTCCTCCAGCGCGCGGGTGGCCAGGTCCATGGACGTGTACCCTTCGGGGCAGCGGGCCCAGACGTAGAAGGTGGCCTCCGGCTTGGGCACAGCAAAGCCGATCTTGTTCAGTCCGTCGACCAGGACGTCACGCCGCTCGCGGTAGATGTCGAGGGTGGCCTTGACCTCGACGTCATCGAGGCGGGACAGCGCTTCCTGACCGGCCTCTTGGATCGCGTTGAACTGGCCGGAGTCCATATTGCTCTTGACCTTCGCCAGCGCGGCGATCACGTCGGCGCACCCGACGGCCCAAGCGATTCGCCAGCCCGTCATGTTGAACGTCTTGCTGAGCGAATGCAGCTCGATACACACGTCCTTGGCACCGGGCACCTCAAGGATGCTGCCCGGGCGTTGCTCGAAGTACAGCTCGGTGTAGGCGGCGTCGTGGGCGATGACCAGGTCGTTTGCGCAGGCGAATTCGACCGCCCGACTGAAGAACGCCGCCGACGCGCACGCCCCCGTGGGGTTGTTCGGGTAGTTCAAGAACATCAGCGATGCCTTCTGCGCCACCTCGGCGGGGATCGCGCCGAGGTCCGGCAGCCAGCCGTTCGCCTCGGTCAGCGGCACGTGATAGGGCACCCCGCCGGCGAAGATGCTCGCGGCGGCGTAGACCGGGTAGGCGGGCTGGGGAACCAGCACGGTGTCGCCGGGGTTCACGACGGCCAGGGGCAGATGCCCCAACCCCTCCTTGCTGCCGATCAGCGTGATCAGTTCGCGCTCCCAGTCCACCTCGACGCCGAAACGGGCCTGCATGAAACTGGCGGCCTGCTCCCGGAACTCCGGGACGCCTTCGTCGAACGGGTACCGATGATTCCGCGGGTCGTCCAGCGCGGTGGCCATCCGTTCGCGGATGAATTCGGGCGTCGGTCGATCCGGATCGCCCACGCCCAGGTTGATCACGTCCTTGCCGGCCGCGATTGCCTCGCGGCGCTTGCGATCGATCTCGGTGAACAGATAAGGCGGCAACGCCTGCAATCTCTTGGACGGTTGGAACGGCATCAAATCGACTCCAGCGCTGAAGTTTCCCGTTGCGCCGACGGGGGGCGAGTCAGCGTCGCTTGCGTGGTTCACGCTGCGTGTGGCGACGAATTGTAGTGCGGGGGCGCACCGGGCGTCAACGGGAAGATGACCTGACGTGAAGCACCGGTAGAGTCGAGAGGTGGCGCGGTGGGTTAGGCCCGTCCTATCTGTTGTCCGGCCCTTTCGGTTGCCGGTGCCTCACTAGACGGGCCATACCCCGTTTCCACCTCCCGCTCATCGAACCGGACGTGCGGATCTCCCGCATCCGGCTCTCGGAGAAGGTTCATGCGTTCGCGTGCGGCAAGCGGGAAGGATCCCATCGCAATTGGAGCAGCCCAAAACGCTGCTCCAGCCAGGGACTCCAGTACCAGCCAACACCCTTGACCCGGGTCTTGTGTTTGGCACTCCACCACTTGCGGAACCGGTACCGGACGTGTGCATTGATCGTCCGGTAGGCATCACTGATCGGCCCCAGACAGAAGTAGCCCGCCCATCCACGCAACACGCGGTTGAGCGCCACGGCCATCTGGGGCTCGCTGAGGTAGCCACGCTTCCGGTCCGTCATCGCGCTGATCTCTCGGCACACCCGCGCGATACGCTTCTTGCTCGGCGCCCCGCACAACAGCCAACGCCCCGTGCGGTTCGACCGATGCCGACCGAACGTATACCCCAGGAAGTCAAACGTCTCCGCCGGCACCTCGCATACGTGCGTCTTCGATTCGTTCACCGTCAACTTCAGCTTCGACATCATGTCCCGCATCGCGGTCAGGGCCTCTTGGGCCGTGCCACGGCAGCAGATCACGAAATCATCCGCGTAGTTCACGATATGGGCCTTCAGCCGGGCCTCATGCCCCAGCCTCTTGAACCCCAGCACGAACCGTCGCATGTACACGTTGGCCAGCAGCGGGCTGATCGGGGCGCCTTGCGGCGTCCCTCTCCCGTCGTCCTTGTTCCGCGTCGTTCGCTGCCGGTTCCCCCGCTCGTCGATCTCCTCGACGGGCATCTCCAGCCACATCTTCAGCAGATGCAGCATCGCGCCGTCCACGATGCGTCGCGCCAGGCTTCGCATCAGTTCGGCGTGGGGAATGCTATCGAAGTACCCGCTCAGGTCCGCGTCGACCACCTGCGTATGCCCGCTGTTCAGCAGGCTTCGCACTTGGTTGACCGCGTCCAACGCGCTCCGGTCCTCCCGGTACGCATACTGTTCGGGCTGCAGGTCGGCTTCGAAGATGGGCGTTAGCACCAGCATCGCGGCCGTCTGCACGACTCGGTCCTCGATCGTCGGGATGCCCAGCGGCCTCCGGGTCCCGTCCGGTTTGGGTATCCATACCCGCCGGACCAGCTCTGGCCGGTACGTCTTACTCCTCAGTGCCTCCGCAAGTTCGCCCAGCCACCGTTCCAACCTGTACGCCTCGATGTCCTCGAACGTCTGGCCGTCCACACCCGCCGCTCCGCCGTTGGCTTTGCAGCAGGCATAGGCATACGCCAGCACGTCCGAGCGATACACCTTGTCGTACAGGGCATGGAATCGCTGCCTCGGCGATGCCTTGGCTTTGGCATGCAGCGCCGCCTGCAACTTCTGAAGCTTAGGCGGAGGGGGTAGACTCACGTCACTCTCCTTAATCGCTCCCGCGTTGCTTCCTGCGCTGACCCTTCAACTCAGGCCCCTTCCCTCTGCGGGGATTAGCCGCTTCCTCGGTACTATGGGCCTGTCCGACTCCCGCCGCGGCCCGGCCTGTCCCTCGCGGGCGTCCGGTTGGTGGTCCTACGCCACCACCACGGCGGGTCTCCCGTGTTGCGTCTGTTCTCCTTGCAGACATGCTGTCGCCACTACCCCGGCGGACCCGTGGAGCCCTGGTTGTTCCGCCTTATTCTCGCCCAGGCGTGGGGGCTTCGGTTTCCACGGCGGCGGCCTTCCCCCTTGCACCACGGGGTCGGCGTCCGCAAGCTTTGTTTCGAGGCTTGCTCGGCGTTCACTCACGTTACGGCCTGCCTGCTCGCTGAGTCGCCTTCAGCGACCCTTTGACATCGGAAGCTTCAGCCGATTTGTTACCTCCTCGGCTGTTCCGACTGCTACCGGGTGGAACAACCAACTTCCCGGGCGGGACTCTCACCCGCTGGAGAGCAGCGCCTTTCCACGGCGCACGGTGCGTGTCAGATTCGGCGGGATATCTTGGGGTGCCCCGTTCTTCGCTCCCTCTCGCGGTACGCGAGAGGGAGCGAAGGGCGGGGGACGGAATCGGGCCGCGAGAGCGAGTTCACTGTCCATTCCGTCCCCCACCCTTTTCAATGGCCGCGCCCCGCGGCCACTCGAAAAGGACGGGGCACCCCCCGCCCACACTGTCATGCGCTCTGAAGCGTTCGTCGGTGTCTCCCCGGCTGGACACTTCGACGGCGAGTGGGGAAGATTTCGGAATGCCGACGTTGCCGTTCGTCCATTCTTGGATCGCCGCCTCCGCGGTCGCGCTGGCGGCGGTGCCGATCCTGATTCACATCTGGAACCGACGCCGGTACCGTCGGATGGTCTGGGCGGCGATGGGGTTCCTGGCCGCCGCCCAACGCCGCAGCGCCCGTCGGGTCAGGATCGAGCAGCTCATTCTGCTGGCCGTTCGCGTGCTCATCATGGTTCTGATCGCGCTGGCGGTGGCCCGTCCCCTGGTGCGTCAAGCCGGCCCGCTCGCGATCGGTCGCGCCAGCTATCATCGCCTGTTCGTTCTGGACGACTCCTACTCCATGGGGATGGTCCGAGCCGACGGCAAGCAGGCGTTCGACCGGGGCATCTCGGCTGCGCTGCGTTTGGTGGAAACGTTCGGTCGCAACGACGGGGTCAGTCTGATCCTGGCCAGTCGGCCGGCACGGGCGCTGATCGAGAAGCCCAGCTACGACCGCCAAGCCGTCACCGAGACCTTGAGACGATGCGCGCTGTCCGGCGCGACGACCGACATGGCAGGCGCTCTGGAGTCGGCCGCCGATGTCCTGTCCGAATCGGATCTGCCACCCGCCAGCCGAGTGACCTACGTCATTACGGATGGGACGGCATCTGCCTGGGCCGGGCCTGGCGGCGAGCCGTCGTCGGCCGTTCGGGTCGCCGCGCGCCGTGCGGCAGAGCAGGGCCGCATCTTGATCGTCGACGTCGGCGCGGACGAACGCGACAACCTAACGCTGTCGTCGTTGAGGTTGGCCGCGCCGGCCCTGTCCGCCGACTGGCCGGCCGCCCTCTCGGCGGAGGTAACCAACCACGGTCGACAGGAGGCCCGCGGTCTGAAGCTACAAGTCGGCCTGGACGGGCAGGTCGTTCGGACCGAATCCGTCCAGACCGTCGCGCCGGGCGAGACCAGGCCGGTCCGGTTTCGTCTGCAACTGCCCAACCCCGGCAGCCACCAGGTCCAGGCCCGCGTGGTCGGGTCCGAGCCCGACGTCCTGCCGCTTGACGACATCCGGTGGGTGTCGCTGTCGGTCCGCGATCGGGTGCAGGTGCTGCTGGTGGACGGCCGGCCCGGGGCCGAACGTTTTTCGGGCCAGACCGGTTACCTCGCCGCCGCACTGGCCCCCAAGACCGGACCCGCAGACCCGGTCCTGGTCAGCCCGCGGGTCATCATGGGCGGCGAACTGGCGACCGAACCCCTCAATGACCACGCCATGGTCGCGCTGTGCAACGTCCGGCAACTGGGCGGGCCGATCTGGGACCGGCTCTCCCGCTACGTCCGCGAAGGCGGCAGCGTGATCGTCTACCTCGGCGATCAGGTCAGCCTGGACGACTACAACCGGTTCGGGTTCGCCGAAGGGCGTGGTATCCTGCCGGCCCGCATCGTGGGCCTAGCCGGGAGCGAGGGGGATCGCGAGAAGTTCGTCCGCCTCCGGGCCGAGGGGCTGCTGCATCCCGCCATCGTCGACTTCGCCGGTCAGCCGCGGAGCGGGCTGTTCCTTGCCCGTTTCTACCGCTACGCCCGGCTCGAGGTCCCGACCGACCTGGACGGCGCCGCCGTGGTGATGGCCTATGAGAACGGCGACTGCGCCGTGGCCGCGCGAAGCGTGGGCCGCGGGCGGGTCGCGATGGTCGGCTTCGGGGCCAACATGGATTGGACCAACCTACCGGCGAAGGGCGACTACGTATCGTTCTCGATGGGCCTGCTGGCCTGGGCGGTGGGGGACCCGGCCGCGAATCGGAACCTGCTGGTGGGCGAACCGTTGAGTGAGGTGCTGTCGGGCCGGGCGGCGTCGTTGGCCGTGACCGTCGTCGGACCTGATGACGGCCGGGCCCGAGCGACGCTGACCAGCCAGCCGACGTCCGACCGGGTGGTCGCCCGCTACGAGCAGACGGCCCAGCCCGGCGCCTACAAGCTCGCCGTCGGGCCGCGGACGCTCGACTTCAGCGTGAACCTGGACCCGAGCGAGGGGAATCTGGCGCGGACCTCCCCGCGCGGCCTTCGCGAGACGTTGGGGATCGCGTTCGACTACGCCCGGGACATGGACGAGGCGGTCAGGACGGCGACGGCCGGCGGACGGCGGGAGATCGGGTGGCTGTTGCTGTGGATCGTGTTGGGCCTGGCGGCGGTCGAGACGCTGCTGGCGATGTGGTTCGGTCACCATCGGGGATGACCATGACGCGCGTGCTGGAATGGCTGCTGGACCTGGAGGCGATTCGTCTGGACGGCGGGGCGCCGCTGACGATCCGGTGGCAGTCCGCCTGGCCGGCATGGGCGATTCTGTTGGCCGTCGTGGCGCTGGTGGCGTGGGTGTGGCTGATCTACCGTCGGGACGGGCAGCGACGGTGGGGTCGGTTGTTCGGCGGATTGCTGCGGATCGGGCTGCTGTTGTTGATCTTGGCGCTGCTGTGGCAGCCGCTGTTGCTGCTGCAGCGGACGCGGGTCGAGCCGTCGCAGGTCGTTCTGTTGGTCGATGACTCGGCCAGCATGGGCACGTCCGATCGGTATCCGCCCGGCGAGGCCACCGACGCGCTGGCGCGTGCGCTCGGCTTGTGGGACGCGGGTTCAGCGCGTCGGCCGCAGAGTGAATCCCCCCGGCCTGGGACAACGTCGGCGACCGCGCCGGCGACGGCGACCCGTTCGGCCCCGTCGGTCAGGCCCGGCGCGGTCGAGGCGTTGGCACGTCGGTCGCGTATCGAGCTGCTCCAAGCCGGTCTGTCGGGAAGTGCGTGGTCGGGTCTGCGGGCGCTGGCGGAACGGAACCGGTTGGCCGTCTGCGCGTTTGCCGGCCGGGCCCGGCCGCAGGCCGCGCCAGCCCCAAGCGATGCCCTGGGGCCCGCCGAGGCATGGCTGTCGGCGTTCAAACCGACCGGTCTGCAGACCGACCTGGCCGGCGCGATCGATCAGGTCCTGTCCGACGCGCGATCCGGCAGGCTGTCCGCCATCGTGGTCGCGTCCGACGGCCGCAGCACGACCGGCGGCGATCTGGACGATGCTGTACAGGCTGCGACAGAATCGAACGTGCCCATCCATGCGGTCGTCGTGGGCTCGCCGGAGCGCCGGCGCGATGTCATTGTCGGCCCGGCCGTGGCGGACGAGACCGTGTTCGTGCGCGACCTGCTGGCCGTTCGCGTCGGCGTGGCCGCCGCCGGATTCGACCAGCCGGTCTCGCTGAACGTGCAACTGCTGGGACCGGATGACGCGGTACTCGCCCAAGAACCGGTCACGATCGGCCCGTCCGCCGGCCCGGCCCAGGTCGAGCTTCGCCATCGCCCGGACCGCCCCGGCAGACTGCGACTCCGCGCACGCGTCGAGCCGCTGCCGTTCGAGACGAACCCGAACAACAACGTCGAGCCGATCGAGGTCCAGGTCGTCGACGAGAAGGTCCGCGTCCTCTACGTCGACGGTTATCCCCGGTACGAGTACCGGTACCTCAAGAACATGCTGATCCGCGAGGAGACCGTGGTCGTCAGTTGCCTGCTGCTGTCGGCGGACGAGCGATTCGCTCAAGAGGGCGGCGAGCCCATCGCACGGTTCCCCGAGACGATGGAGGAGCTCGAGCCGTTCGACGTCGTGATCGTCGGCGACGTGGACCCGCGGGGCGACTGGCTGTCGGCGCGGCAGATGGAGGCGTTGACCGAATGGGTAGGCGACCGCGGCGGGGGGTTTCTGATGGTCGCCGGTCCGCGCTGGTCGCCGCACGCGTACGTCGGGACGGCGCTGGAGAAGCTGATCCCCGTCCGGATCGATCCGCGAATCGCCGTGCCCTCGGACGCGCCGCTGACGTCGGAGTTCCGCCTGCAACTCACCGTCGAGGGGCAGCGGTCATCGGTCTTCCGTTTCGAGACGGATCCGAACGCCAACGAACGAACGGTGGCCAACCTGCCGGGCATGTTCTGGCACGCCCAGACGCAAGGCCCGGCGCCGGGGGTCGAGGTGCTCGCCGAACACCCCACCGTCCGAACGGTCGAGGGTCCGATGCCACTGCTGGTCCTGGGTCGATATGGCGCGGGCAGCACGGGATTCGCGGGCATCGAGGAGACGTGGCGATGGCGGCGGGAGGTGGGCGGCAGGCTGTTCGACGTTTACTGGCTGCAGCTGATCCGCAGCCTGACGCGGGGTCAGTTCCTGGGTCGCGACCGTCGGTTCGTTCTGCAGACGGATCGGCCTCGTTACGCCCTGGGCGATGCCGTGGTCCTGACGCTGACCGTCCTGGACAAAGCGGAGGCGACGGCCCTGCCGGCCGAACTGCTGGTGGAGATTGCGGACCAGGCCGACCGGATCGTGGCACGCGCGCGTTTGAACCGGCTGGGCGAGGGCGCGGCGACGTACGAGGGGACGTTCGCGCCGCCGCATCCGGGAAGCTTCATGGCACGCCTGGATGCATCGGTGGTGCGACCGGGCCAGCGGCCGCCGTCGGCGAGGATCCAGGTCGTGTCCAGGGGACCCGAGCTGCGTCAGCTGGAGCCCGACCACGATGCGCTTCGACAGCTGGCCCGGCGGACGGGCGGGCTGGCCGTTGGCTTGGACGAGCTGGCCCGGATCGCCGAGCAGATCGAGGACCGGAGCGTCGAGGTCCCCGACGACATCAGCGAGCCGCTGTGGGACACCAAGTTGGTGCTGGCGGTGTTCGTGCTTATAATTGGCGTAGAGTGGATCATGCGCAAAGCGCTGGGACTGGTCTAAGCGCTGAGAACTGGATGAATCACCCGATCGCCCGGCCACTGGTAGCCGGGTCGTTTCGTTTCGGGCTGGGGCATGCGTGACGAACCGCTTCTGGACCGACTGGGGGCGCTACGTCGGCGGATCAGGCTGATGCTGATCATCGACGGCGTGGGGATGGTCCTGGCCGTCGGAATGATCTGCGTGCTCCTTGCCGCAATTGTGGATTATTTGATGTGGCTGCCTGGCGTCGCCCGTGTGGTGGTGGCCGTATGCGTTTGCGCGGGCGTGGCCGTGGCGGCCTGGACGCACGTGGTTCGCCCGATCATCACGCGGATCGGGGTGGGGGAGGTCGCGGCGGTCCTGGACACGCGGTTCGGGGAGCTCGAGGATCGATTGGCCAGCGCGGTGGGGTTCGCCGAGCTGCCGAGAGGCGCCAGTGCGGCGATGGTCCGGCGGGTGGTCGCCCAGGCCAACGAAGCGGCGGGGCGGTTGCCGTTGGGGACGGTGGTCCGGTGGCGTCGGCCGCTGCTGATGCTGGTCGCGGCGGGGGGGGTGGCTGGCGGCGTGGTCGGGGTCGCCGCGGCGGCGCCGTGGTTCGTCACGACCGGTCTGCAGCGGTACATAGACCCATTCGGATCGGTCCAGTGGCCCCGACGGGTCTTGGTGGAGCCGGCCAGCCAGGACGCCACGCGGCCCGTGGGGGGGTGGTTCGAGGCCCGCGCTCGCGTCGTTCGCGGGCAGGACACGTCGCTCCGCGTCTACGTCCATACCGAGGCCGATGACGGCCACCACGAACAGCACGCCATGACGTTCGACGCCAAGCGCGGGCAGTACTTCCACGCGTTTCAGGATCTTCGCCAGGGATTCAGCTACTGGTTCGAGGCGGGGGATGATTCGACGCTCGACCGGGGCGGTCGGTTTCGGGTCGTCGTCGTGCCCCGACCCGCGGTGGTTCAGGCGACACTGACGCTGACGGACCCGCCGTATGTGGCCAGTACGCAGCCGCGATCGATCGTGCTGCAGGACGCACCCGCGCAGGCGGTTGCCGGCAGCCGCGCTCGGCTGGACGTTCTGACCAACAAGCCGTTGCGACCGGCCGAGTCCGGCCCGTCGCGGGCGACCTTGACGCTGCCCGACGGCGCCCGGCTGGCGATGACGTCGGCGGATGAATCCGGCCGGCGGTTCTCGGCGTCGTTCGACGTCGAGCGGGCCGGGCCGATGTCCGTGGGCCTGGTGGACGAGAACGGATTCGACAATCGGGGCGGGACGACGTACACGTTGGCCGTGCGGCAGGACGAGCCGCCGCACGTCGTCATCGTCGAGCCGCAGTCGGTCACGGAGGTGACGCCGTCCGCCACGTTGGGGGTGGTGGTGTCGGCCGACGACGATTTCCGCGTTACCCAATTGGCCGTCGAAGCGAGTACCGTCCGCGAGCAATCGAGCGCCCCGAAGGCGTTCGATCTGAGCGATCGGATGCGGCTGAAGCTCACGAGCGGTCGAGCGGCGGTGTCGGTGAGCTGGTCGTGGGACCTGCGTCCGATGGCGCTCAAGCCGGGCGACGTGGTGACGTATCGCGCGCTGGCACGTGACAACTACGAACTGCAGGGCCGTCGGCATCCGCCGTCGCGGTCGGCCGAGATGCGACTGAAGGTGATCTCGGCCGAGCAGCTCGCCAACCGCGTTCGCGACGAGCTGATGCTGCTCAAGGGCGCCCTGCGTCAAATGCTCGTCGCTCAGGAGGCGGCGCGGGATCAGACCGAGACGATCCAGGGCGACATGAACCCCGTGAAGGGCCTGGGCGACTTGGATCGGGAGTCGGTGGCGCAGCTGGCGGGCCGCCAGGCCCGCCTGGCCAGTCGCGCGCGGTACCTGGGCGGACGGTTCAGCAAGCTGGTCGACCGACTGGACGTGAACCGCAGCAAGGACCCGGACGTCCGCGAACGAAGCTCGGCGGCTTCCCGACGGCTGGCGTCGTTGGCGTCGGGGGAGATGACCCAGGCCGCCGATCAGTTGGGGCAGGCGAGTCGCGAGAAGGCCTCAGCGGGACAAGTGCGGTCGCTGCGGTCTGCGGGTCGGAGTCAGAAAAACGCGGCAGAGGAGCTTCGGTCGCTGCTGGCGAGCATGGATCGGTGGGGGGATTTCCAGGACGTGGTCCGGCACGTGCAGCAGATGCTCGACGAACAGGAGCGACTGACCGAGTCGACCCAGCAGCTGGGCCGAAAGACGTTGGGCCGTCGGGTCGAGGATCTGCCCGCCGAGCTGGGCGCAGGGCTGAGGCAGCGATCGCGCCAACAGCGTCGGCTGGCCGATGACGCAGAGCGGCTGTCGGAGAACATGGCTCGGTTGTCGAGGGCGATCGGCAAGGGGGACGCGGCGGCGGCCGCCGCCCTCGACGACGCGCGTCAGGCCGCCGAGTCGGGCCAGGTGGTGTCCAAGATGAGGGCGTCTGCCGACGCCGTCGATCAGAACCGCATGGCTCAGGCCCAAGCAGGCCAACGCGAGGCGGAGCAGGCCGTCCGGGAGATGCTCGACAGGCTGCAGCGGCGGCAGACACAGCAGTTGGAGGAGTTGAGCAAGCGGCTGAAGGGGGCGGTCGAGAAGGTGCAGGCACTGATCGAGGATCAAAAGAAGCTGCTGGAAGAGACGAAGGGCTTGGCGTCAGCGAAGGAGGGTGATGCGCAACGGGAGGCGTTGGCGCGTCGACAGCAGGGGCTGGCGCGATCGGCCGAGGCCGTTTCCCAGGAGGTGGCCAAGGTCGATAGAGCGTCCCGGCCGGCGCGAGGGATCCAGCGGGCGAGCGGGCGGATGAACCGTGCATCCAGTCGGCTGGACCAGAACCAACCGGACCAGGCCGCCGCCGAACAGGCAGAGGCCGTCCGCCAACTGACCGAGGCCCTAGAGACGCTGGAGAAGCTCCGTGCCCAGGCCGAGGCCGAGATGGCCGCCAAGACGCTGAAGGCCATCGTCGAGGAGATGAAGGCGTTGCGGGAACGTCAGGCCGCGCTGAACGAACGGCTGACCGCGTTGGTCCAACAGCGGGCGAAGGGCAAGGAGCTGTCGCGCGTCGAGCTCCGCCGGCTCGACAAGATGGCCCGCGAGCAGCGAGAGGTCGCCGCCAGCCTGGAGAAGCTCCGCATCCGTGTCCAGACGGCGCGGGTCTACGACTACGTGATGCGGCGGATCAGCGCGGACATGGGTCGATTGGCCGGGCGGTTCGACGACCGGCGGGTTGCCGACGAAAGCACCAAGCTGGCCGCCCACATTCTCAAACGACTGGACCAGTTGCTGGTCGGGTTGCAGCAGAAGCCGGACGAGGATTCCGAACAGGATCAGTTTGCCGACGGGGGCGGGGGTCAAGGCGGCACCCCGACGAGGGACAAGCCCGTGCCGACGGTGGCCGAGCTGGTCGTGCTTCGGGAGCTGCAGGCCGATCTGAACCGCCGGACGCAACAGGCCGATATGGAACACGAGCTGATCGAGCAGACCGGCGAGGAGCAGCTGGAGGCCCTGCGTCGGCTCGGCCGGGAGCAGGAGCAAGTGCGGGCGCTGACAGAGGACATCGTCCGTCAGGTAAGGCGAAGGCGTTGATGAGCAACACGTCAACAAGTCAACACGTCAACGCGGCGCGAGGAAGCCCCAGCCGTGTTGCGCGACGTGCGGACCGGTACGCGGGGGGTGCCCCATCCTTTTCGAGTGCCCGCGGGACGCGGGCCCTCGGAAAGGGTGGGGGACGGAATGGTGCGCGAACCATCTCTCGCAGCTCGATTTCGTCCCCCACCCTTCGCTCCCCCTCGCGTTCCGCGAAGGAGAGCGAAGGATGGGGCACCCCTTCGATAATCCGCCGAGTCTATCACGCATCGGGGAGGGCCGGTCGCGCCGCGCGATGTGTAAGCGCCCGCGCGATGGGATGTGTCGTGTTGGCCACCGTGCTCGCCGGGAGCGCCACGGCGAACGCGGCGAGTGCATCGCGTCCGACGACGGCGCCTGGGGCAGGGGCTGCGACGCAGCCGAGCGAAGCCGACAAGGCCCTGATCCGCAAGCTGCTGCGAGACGCGACCGGGCGGGCGGAAGAGCCCGCGATGATACGCGTGCTGGAAGGGATGCGAGCGTCTCGGGTCAAGCTGGCCGTTCAGTTCGATCCCGGCAACGACACGCAGAAGATCCAGCGCGGGATCGTCCGCGACCTGGAGGAAGCCATCGAGGAGGCGCGGAAGGCGCAGCGGCGGATGCCGACCACGACGACGTCGAGGAGCCAGCCAGAGGAGCGCCGGCGTCGGCATCGCCAACGGCCCGAAGCGAAGCAGGCCGACGCGAATCAACCGAGCTCGAGCACGCCGATGGCCGACGATCGGGCGACGCACGGGCAGCCGACCTCGGCGGCGGCGGGCGTCGGTCGCCTTCTACGCGAATTGCGTCGCGGCTGGGGGCAGCTGCCCGCCCGCGACCGGGACGAGGTCGTGCAGGGATTCGGGCAGGACTTCCTGACGAAGTACCGCGAATGGATCGAGCGCTACTACCGCGTGCTGGCCAGCCCGCAGTCGGAATGATGGCGCGGCGGGACATTGGGCGAGCCGGCAAGGGACGCCCCCCAGACAGAAGCAGAGGCCAGACATGGCAAGACGCCGCCTGGAGACATGGACGATCTTCCTGACCGTAGCGGTCCTATCGCCTGGGGTTCGGGCGAGTCGGTCGGCAACGACATCGCCGGTTCGCCCGGAAGCGGTCGCGACCGCGGCGGAGATCACCGCAAAGGCCGAGCAGGCAATCGAAAAGGGCCTGATCTGGCTGGCCGGCAAGCAGAACGAAGACGGCTCGTACGGCAGCGGATCGCATTATGGCAAACACGTGGGCATCACGGGACTGGCGTGCATGGCGTTCATGTGCGATGGCCACCTGCCGGGACGGGGCAAGTACGGTCACGTCGTCAAGGGCGGTCTGCAGTTCGTCCTGAGCCGTGCCAGCGAGAGCGGCCTGCTGGCGGCCGAGACGTCGCACGGGCCGATGTACGGCCATGGGTTCGCGACGCTGTTTCTGGCCGAGGTATATGGGACGTCCCCCACGCCGGCGCTGCGCGAGAAGCTCCGGCGGGCGATCCGACTCATCGTTCGCACGCAGAACGACCAGGGGGGATGGCGGTATCAGCCCATCAAGAGCGACGCCGACATCAGCGTGACGATCTGCCAGGTCATGGCGCTTCGCGCGGCGCGGAACGCGGGGATCGCCGTTCCGAAATCGGCCATCGATGACGCGGTTCAGTACGTCAGGCGAAGCCAGAACCCCGACGGGGGGTTTCGATACATGCTGAGCCCGGGCGCGTCGGGGTTCGGGCGATCGGCGGCGGGGGTGGCGGCGCTGTACTACGCGGGCGTCTACGAGGACCAGGCCATCGACCGCGGCCTGGTCTATCTGAAGGGATTCCTTCCGGGCAAGTACACCCGGCGCGTGCCCCACTACTTCTACGGGCACTACTACGCGGTTCAGGCGATGTTCCTGGCCGGTGGCGAGCATTGGCAGACGTGGTGGCCGGCCATTCGGGAGGAGCTGATCGAGCGTCAGTCGCCTGATGGGTCCTGGCGCGGGGAGGCCGGCGCCGAGTACGGCACGGCGATGGCGTTGATCATCTTGCAGGTGCCCAAGCGGCTGCTGCCCATCTTCCAGCGGTAATGGCCATGCAGATCGTCAAGTCGAGGTGGTCGGCGGGGGCCCTGGTGGCCCTGGCGTTCATGTCCGGCGCGAGGGATGCATCCGGGGCCGAGGGCGCCGTCGTCGTCCGAACGGTCCAGGCCGAGCGCGTCGTCGGCAGGCTCGAATCGTTTGGCCTGAAGGGCGGCCTGATTCTCGTGGGCGCTGGGGGCGACCGGACCCGCGTGCCCGCGGTCGATGTCGTCCAGATCGATACGAGACAGACACGTCAGCAGCCCGACCCGGAGTCGACGCACTGGGTGCTGACCGACGGGGATTCGATCTTTGGCCAGCCCGTCGGCGGTTCGGAACGGATCGTCGCCATCCAGCGCGACGATCTGGGCGCGCTGGATCTGCCGATCCTCCGGTTGCGCGAGCTGATCACGCCGGCGGGACGAGCGGCGCGGAAGGCAGGTGAGTTCGGGCCAATCGCCAGTCGGCCCGCGACCGAGGACGACGAGCTGTGGCTTGCCAACGGAGATCGCCTGACCGGCCTGATTGAGCGGATCGATCCGAACGGGGTGGCGCTCGAGACGGACGCCGGACGGACCGTGGTCGGGCTCGACGTCCTTCTGGCGGCAAGGCTGACCCAGGCGGATCGCCCTGTCACGCAGCCGGGCAAGGCCAGATCGGTTCGCTCGAGGCTAACGCTGGCCGACGGCTCGGCGCTGACGGTGGATGAGCTGGCGTGGCGACCGGATGGGCTGACTATCTCGGTGAACCACGAGGCGAAGCGCGTGCAGCGCCGGGTCCAAACCGATTGCGTGCTGCGCGTCGAGGTGGTCGGCGGTCGGTGGCGGTGGCTCAGCCGCATGCAGCCTTTGGTCGCTGAGCATACGCCGCTGCTCGGCGTCCGCTGGCCGCACCGGATTGATCGCAACGTCTTGGGGGGGCCAATCCGCGTCGGGGGGCGCGGGTTTGAGCGGGGCATCGGCGTGCACAGCCGGTCGCGACTGGTCTATGGGCTGGACGAGGGCTGCGAGCGGCTCGTGTGCGCCTACGGCCTGGATGACGACGCCGGCCCGATGGCCGATGTGGAAGTCGAGGTATCGGTCGATGGCAAGCGCGTCCACCACGGCCCGGCGGTCCGGCCGGACGGTCAGGTCCACCGTGTTTCCGTCGATCTGACGGGCGCACAGCGGGTCGAGCTGCTCGTCGATTTCGGCAAGAACGGCCACGTGCAAGACCGCTTCAACTGGATCGAGCCCGCGGTGATCCGGCGGTAGGGACGAACGTCCCGCTTGGCTGTGACGTGAGCCTTTTGGTCTCAGCCTTGGCGAGCAGTATGATACTGGTAGAGCGGGAGTGTGCCATGAAGTTCGAGCGAATCACGGTCGACCCGAACGTCTGCACGGGGAAGCCCTGCATTCGGGGCCTCCGGTTTCCAGTTTCCCGGTTGCTGGGGCTGCTCGCCGCAGGCGAGACGAAAGAGACGATCCTCAAAGCGTACCCCTATATCGAGCCGGAGGACATTGACGAGTCCCTCCGGTATGCGGCCTGCCTCGCGGAAGACGAGACCGTTCAACTGGCCAGATGAGATTCCTGATCGATATGCCCGTCTCGCCTCGACTGGCCGAGTGGTTGGGCCGGCAGGGGCATGAGGCCGTTCACGCCGTCGAACTCGGCCTCAGCCAGGCCGCCGACAGCCAGTTGCTGGAGCGCGCCCGGGTCGAGGGCCGAGTGGTCGTCACCATGGACCTGGACTACCCCCGCCTCTTGGCGTTAGGGCATGCAGACAGCCCTGGGCTGATCCTATTTCGCAACGGTGACTACAGCGAGAACGACGTCACCGAGAGGCTCCGAGAGGTCCTCGAGGTGATCACAGATGCGGAGCTTGCCGTCTCGGTCGTGGTCGTCGAGCGCACGCGAATCCGCCGCCGGCGATTGCCCATGTAGACGAATGGGGGCGCCGAAGCATGGACGCCCCCCCCTGCCGGGTTTCCCGGGGGCTCTTCTCGGATCGTGCTGACCAGCGCACCGATCCGGACGGGCCGGTCCTGGCCTCGATACCCTACAAGTACTTGATAACAGCGAAGCCGCCGATCAAGAGGATCATGAACACCAGGCACAGCAGGTTGAAGTACTTGTCGATGAAGGGCTTCACCACCGGGCCGAACAGCCAAATCAGACCCGCCACCAAGAAGAACCGCGCCGAGCGGCTGATCGTCGAGGCGATCAGGAAGATCAGGAAGTTGATCTTGAACACGCCCGCGGTGATCGTGATCACCTTGTAGGGCAAGGGCGTGAACCCCGCCGCAAACACCACCCAGAAGTTGTAGCGATCATACTGCTCCCGTACGCGGCTGTAGCTGCCGTAGTGGATGTCTTCCACGTCGGCGCACGGGACCGACCGGACGTCCCTCGACGGCAGGTGTACCTGCAAGGGCCCCGCCTCGTCCTCTCCGGGCTCGACGATGCCGGTGATGTCTTCGCCCTTGGTGGTCACCACGGCGTCGCGGCTGAAGCCCGGGACATGATCGAAGAACCAGTTGTCGACGGTGCTCCAGGCGCCAAATCCGATGAGGTAGCCAAGCACCCCGCCCAGCACCGACGCCACCGAGCAGGCCAGCGCGAATCGGAACCACTTCTTGCGATTGCCCAGGACCAGTGGGATGAGCAGCACGTCCGGCGGGACGGGGAAGCAGCTCGACTCGGCTAGAGACAGAACGAAGAGGGCCACGCCACCATAGGGCGTCTCGGCCCAATGCAGGACCCAATCGTAGAGGCGTCGGTGGAGGTGCCACGCGGGCACCCGCTTGATGGCCGGCTGGCCGGAGGCGGACGGCTCCGGATCGGGTCCTTGGCTATCAGGTTCGGGACGACTGATGGTCATGTCTCCTTACGGAAGGCGAAGCGCCCTGGCCATTGCGTTCATCATCGGTTCGGGAGCTGCGGGGCGTTGGCGAATTCCCGAGACGCACCGTCCCGCCCGCTCCCGGGGGCGCGACATTGAACCACAAAGGGCCCGGTGAGGTCCAGCGGCATGGAGGCCAAAGGGACCGCCCATCCGCACGCCCGTTGGGGGTCACGGCCGGGAAGGGGTGTAACCGACTATGAATAAATAACTTACCGGAAGGCCTCGGATGATGCCTTGACACGGCGGTTCCTGGTTATAAGCTTCATTATAGGGACACATGCTGCCGGTGCGCCGAACTCTGGGCGCATTCGTGGACGTGGCGACACCTGGGATGTGTCCCGATGGCGAAGGCTTGGGCCTGGGACCACCGAATGGTTTAGGGAGGTGGCGGTTCCTGCTGAACGAGAGCCCAGGGCCGGCCGGGGAGATGAAGATCCGTCGAGACTTGCCGGAACTGTCGACCTCCGTCGAGCTCAGGACACCGGCGAAGATCAACCTGACGCTGGCTGTGCTGGGCAAGCGACCGGATGGATTCCACGAGATCGAATCGGTCGTGATGCCGGTGGGGTTGTACGATCACCTGGCGCTGGGTGATGGGCCGGAGACGGGGATTCATCTCTCCTGTGACAGCCCGGGGTTGCCGACAGGGCCCGGCAACCTGGTCTACCGAGCGGCCGAACGACTCGCCGAGCGGCACGGTCGGCACCGGGGCGTCCAGATAACGTTGACCAAGCAGATTCCCGTAGGAGCAGGGCTGGGCGGGGGCAGTTCAGACGCTGCCGCCACGCTGGTGGGATTGGACCGACTGTGGGGACTGGGGTTGGCCCGATCGGAGCTGATGGCGCTGGCCGCCGACTTGGGTTCGGATGTCCCCCTGTTCCTGCACGCCGGCCCCGCGATCATCCGCGGCCGGGGCGAGCGGGTCGAACCGGTCGATTTGGACTGGCCTGGATGGATCGTGTTGGTCATCCCTCCTTTCGGCATGAGCACGGCCGAGGTGTATCGAGGATGGCAGGCAGGCGAGGCGCCGCCGCGAGCGGCGTCGGAGGTGGTCGAGGCGGTTCGAGATGGGCAGTCTTTGGAGGGATTGCTGTACAACATGCTGGAGCCGCCGGCCTTCGCCGTGGAACCCCGACTTGGGGCGCTGCACGCCGAGCTGGCAGCGTTGGGCGCACCTGGGGCGCGGCTGACGGGAAGCGGTGCGGCCCTATTCGCCTTGTTCGATGTGCGCAACGCAGCGACAGCTTTCGCGGAACAGGTGAGCCGGCAACTTGGCTTGGAAACCCACGTCGTACGGACGATCGAATGCGAGCACCCGTGATGAAAGGAGACGACCCCCATGGAGATCAGCGAAGTTCGCGTCAAACTGACCAGCAGCCAGTCCGACCGTGTTCGTGCCTTCTGCAGCGTGACGTTCGACCGAGAGTTCGTCGTGCGCGATATCAAGGTGATCGAGGGGACCAGTGGGCTGTTCGTGGCCATGCCCAGCCGGAAGATCGCCGACCATTGTCCCAAGTGTAGGGGGAAGAACCACCTGCGGGCGCGGTTCTGCAACGAATGCGGGGCCAAGCTTCGCGACAACCGGGCGCCGCGTAACGGCTCGGGTCGGTCGAAGCTGCACGCGGACATCGCCCATCCCATCAACATGGGCTGTCGAGAGCGGCTGCAGGAGGCCATTCTCGAGGCCTACCAGTCCGAGCAGGAGCGCGCCAAGGAGCCCGGATACAAGCCCGCCCAACTCGAGGTCGACACCGAGATCGACAACGGGGCCGAGTACGCTGCACTCATCGCCGAGCTTCGATCCGATCGTCCCGAACGAGGCCGTCGACACGACCGCCCCGAGGAGCGCGAAGAGAAGGCCGAGCCCGACCAGACCACAGAGGCCCCAGTGGAAGAGGCTCCGAAGCCTGAGCCTGAGCCTGAGCCCGAGCCTGAGCCCGAGCCCGAACCCGAGCAAGACACGTCCGCCGAGGCGCCGAAGCCCGAGGAGGTCAAGCCCAAGCGCGAATTCGGCGAGGGGATCCTGTAGGGCCGCCGTCGACCCATCGCTTCGACGCCAGCGAACCGGGAAGCACCGCCGAGCCCCGCGGCCGGCGTGGGCGGTTGTCCGTATCTGCGCGCGAATGCCGAGAATCCAGTCGTTGCGGGCGAAGTTCATGGCCAGGGAGTGTATGAGCGTGTAAAATAGGGGCGTGGGCCTCTTGGGCCCGCGATGGGTTTCTACGTTTCCAGTGGCTGGATCCGTCCTGGGGGACCGGCCAGCACGTCTTGGGGGACACCACTGGGCAGCAGGCAACGGGGTCATGGCGGGGGGGGGCCGAGGAGGCCTGGGGGCGGGAGGAGTGGTTCGATGCCCCGACACCGCAGGGGGTTCACGCTCATCGAGCTGTTGGTGGTCGTGGCCATCATCGCACTGCTGATCTCGATCTTGCTGCCGTCCCTGAACAAGGCCCGCGCGCAGGCCAGAACCACGTTGTGCGCTACCCGCATCGGCCAGATGGTCAGGGCCATGCTCTTCTACGGGGAGGACTACGACGAAAAACCGCCCTTCATCTGCACGGGCGCCGAAGACCCGCCCGACCGCCCCGAACACTATGTCCTGGAGGATTGGATCAGCAAGGACATGGACGAGATCTGGCTGACCGACGAGGCCGACTGGCCGGAAGGGAAGTGTCCGCAGAGCGGGTCGCTGTTCTCCTATACGCGCTTTGACACGCTATACCGCTGTCCCGAGTTCGAGCGAACGCCCGGCAAAACGCAGAACAGCTTCAATCTCACGCGGTTCGTGTTCTGCAGGAAGGCCATCTTGCCGTGGGAGCCGAACGGGACCCAGTACTACGACCTCATCGGCTTGGGGGACATCCTGCGTCCCAGCGACGTCTACTCGCCATCCGAGATGTTCATGATGGTCGACGAGCACTGGCAGTTCCACGTTGCCGACTCCACCCATTACCAGAATCGCAACATCGCCGGACCGAAATGCGCCGACCCCATCTGGTTCGCCTTCAACAGCGAGATTGGACAGTATCACGGCGCTCCCCTGGCGGGAGCCAAGAACCTCACCTCTGCCGAAGGCCTGCCTGTCCCCGAATTCATCAAGTCCGGCAGCCTGGGCTATTACGACGGCCACGTCGGTCTCAAGCGCGACCCGGTGCCCGGGCGCAATCCAGCCGACGTGATCTTCTGGCTTCCGCCGGCGCTGCGCTGGAGTCTGGAGGTGCTGTTCGCCCAGCGCGGCCTGATGCCCGACTCGGATGACATCCAGGGCATCATCGATGACATCTTCGGGTGACCAGCGCACGTTCTGATTGATCCGAGCGCGCCAGCCCAAACCGCCCGGCATACCGGGATCGTCGGGGGGGCGTCCTACTCGCCTTCGGCGGAAGGGAACTTGTCGTCAGACCCGGGGATGGTGTAGAGGAAAACGTGCTTGTACTGCTCGCTCCGGCCCGATCCGGCCCGTCGCTTCTCCTGGTCGAGCATGGCCAGATAGCCGTCCGGCACCAAGTTGACGCTCAGGGGGGCCAACCGATCCGTCTGGCGCTTGTTGTCGTACTCGATGTTGGACCGTCTCAGCTCGTTATCGACGGCCCGGGCCAGGGAAGCGGCGTCCCGGCCCGTCGTCTGCTCGACGTGAAAGACGTAGTAGGGCGGGTTGGACCACCGCGGGGCCATCACGAAGTTGTTGATCCGCCACCGGCCCGTCGCGTTGACCTGGTCCACGGCGCCGACGACCTGGCGTTCGGTCAGCTTCTCGCCCGTGATGCTGCTGATGTGGCTGCCCTTGCACAGGAACTCGATGATCGGCGCCTGGTTGTACCAGCCGACCATCCGGACGCGATCGCCCATGTCGTAGCGATACAGCCCCGACGAAGTCGTGACGATCAGGAAGTATTCCTCGCCCTCCTCGAGTTCGAACGACCGCAGGACCGTGGGCGCGTCGCTTTCATACTCGTCGGCCGGGATGAACTCGAAGAACTGGCTGGTCACCTCCAACACCCCGGCGGGGGTGCCGTCCTCGAGCGGGATGCACATCCGTCCCTCGCTGGAGAGCAGCCCGATGTCGCGGACCGGGACGTCCCCGAAGTAAGCGGGGTAGTCCTGCAGGTACAGG
Organism: uncultured Planctomycetales bacterium; assembly: GCA_964390905.1. GTDB lineage: Bacteria > Planctomycetota > Phycisphaerae > UBA1845 > JAFGLZ01 > JAFGLZ01. The sequence continues at coordinate 80,017 of CAYMLO010000016.1, forward strand.
CCCATCGTGCCGCCCATCCAGTTGGCCAGGAAATCCAGGTTCCAGTAGTGCTTGGGCAGCAGCCGCCCATGCTGCTCGACGAGCCGCTCCAACTCCCGGGCCCGCGCCGGATTGGGCCTGAACCTCGGCGCCAGCTCGTCGCGGATCTCTTCAGGCACGTCGATGTCCCGCCGCAGCCCGCCGTCGTGGATGTCGCGGATCAGGGCCTCCCGTTCCCCATCCGCCGTCCGGGCCAGCCGCAGGACCGTCGCGGGACTGGCCGTCACGATCCACGAGGTATCGCAGGGCACACTGAGCCGTGTGAGCGTGTAGTAGCGGGCCTCGTGGTTGCGGATGTAGGCGACGCACAGGGGAGCCGGGTAGAAGCGTCGGATGATCCGCATCTGCATCGCGGCCAGCAGACCGGTGATCGCGCCAGCGGGGTAGCCCCCGTCGGTCCGCTCGTCGTCCATGGGGCTGGTCACCTGCAGGATGCTCCGCAGGATGGCCTCGCGGTGGTCCAGCAGGGCCTTAAGCCCCCAGATGTTCCAGCCGCGCTGGTATTCCTTATAGAACGGATACGTGACCGGGATGTGCTTGGGGTTGGCCGTTGTCCCGCTGGTCAGCGAGAACATCAGGATCTTCTCGCGGGGCCCGAACAGGGCCTGCACGTCGCCGGCCTTGACGCGGTCGATGTACGGGCGGATGTCCTCGTAGGTTTGGATGGGGACGTTCCGAATGAAGTCCGCGTAGCTGCGGATCTCCGCGAAGTGGTGCCGACGACCGTAGTCACTGTCCGCGTTGCGGCGCAGCTTCGCCAGTAGGACGCGTTCCTGGACGCGCGTGGCGTGCTCGGTGGCCTTGACGAACCCGCGAAGCATCCGCTTGGCGTGCGCCATGGCCACAACCATCATCGCCTGGTTGAACAGGGACTTGCGCATCGTTCTTGGAACTTGAGGCCCCCCAGGAAAAACCCACCAGACCACGCCTACCCGTCAAAGTCTACCTCCAATCGAAGGCAGATGCACGGGCATTTCGTGAAAAAAGGAGGGGCAGTCGTCAGAGGCGCCTTCGACGCTCTCGATGCTCCGGTTTGTGTGACGGGGGCGTACGAGCCGTACGCCTGGCACAACTACCGCGGCTACATCTCCGACCGGCATCGCGGCGGGTCGAACGCCTGCTTCGTTGACGGCCACGCAGAGCGGATCATCCCGAAGGACGTCTACCAGGACAACCGCTCCTGGAACGGGCTTGGGTTCGAGGATCCCGAGCTCGACCCGCACGTCGATGAGCGGCACGATCCCAACACCGGCGAGTTCCGCTACGACGTGCCGGACCCCTGCCAGCCTTGACCCGATCCCCGGGGCGCGGCAGAATCGGGCCTCGGAAACGTGTGTCCGGCATCCTGTCTTGTTGATGCTGTCATACGAGCGGTGTGGATTGGCGCCGTGGCGGATCGCCCAGTCGGACCAACCCCCATACGGGAACAGAAGGGCCGAGGCATGGACAGGTCGATCAGATACGTCGGCGTTGTGCTCCTGCTGGCGGGGGCGGGGTGCAACAAGGTCGTCACCATCAAGACGGTTGAGCCCGGGATGAAGGAGATCGTCGGGATCGAGCGGCTGGCCGTGCTCGACCTGACGTACAAGGAGGACCCCGACTCGGGCCGGAACATCGCCAACGTCATCGTCGCCGAGCTGGACCAGACGGGCTCCTTCCAGGTGATGGAGCGGAGTGCGGTCGCCAGGATCCTCGAGGAACAGAAGTTCGGGACGACCGGGATGGTGGACGCGGCGACGGTCAGCTCGATCGGCAAGCTGCTGGGGGTGGATGGGGTCGTGGTCGGCGAGGTGGTGGCGTTCGGCGCCGGCAAGCGCGTGCTGGGCAAGGAGGCGTCGGTCGCCGTGAATATCCGGCTGGTCAGCGTCGAGTCGGCCAGGGTGATCTTCTCCGACTCGATCACCGTGAGCACGACGAAGTCCGAGGCCGGCGAGGGCAAGGACACGATGCTTGCGCGCGTTGCGCAGGACGTCGCCAGTCGGTTTGTCAACAAGATCGCCCCGCACTACGTGGATCGACAGAAGATCTTGTTGAGTACGGGCGGAGATGCGGGCAAGGCCAACAAGCGCGGCATCACGTTTGCGAGCAACGGCCTGTGGGACAAGGCCCAGGAGCAGTTCGAGATGGCGGGCCAGCTGGACCCGGAGAGTGCGGCGATCCAGAACAACCTGGGCGTGTGCTGCGAGCAGTTCGGGCGGCTAAACGAGGCGATCGAGTTCTACGAGAAGGCCATCGCCCTGGATCCCGATGACGAGGCCATCCAGAAGAACCTGGCGACTGTCCGCAGCACGTTCCGCGCGCCGCGACTCCCCGCCAAGCAGCTGTTGGAGAAGGTGAAGCAAGGACAGCCTCGGCCCGTTTCGAGACCGACAACGACTGCCCCCTAGCGCGATCGCGACCGATGCAGATCGTTTCCCATGGTATTGACCTGATCGAGTGCGGCCGGATCGCTCACATGATGGAGCGATACCCGGAGCAATTCCTCCGCCGCATCCTGACCGACGCCGAGCGGGCGTACGTCGAGGGGAAACGGAACCCGGTTCCCCACGTGGCCGGTCGCTTCGCCGCCAAGGAGGCCATTCTCAAGGTCCTCGGCACGGGGTGGCGGGGTCGGGTGTCGTGGCGGGACATGGAGGTGCTCAACGACACGTCGGGGCAGCCTCACGTACGCCTGACCGGAGAATGCGAACGGGTGGCGGCACGGCTGGGCATCGCCCGGATCCTCCTGTCCATCACGCACACCCCCACCTACGCCTCCGCCAGCGCCATCGGGGTCGCGGATACGGAGGAGGCGGCCAGCCCTCCCGATCGGTAGCGACGCATCATGCCCGCCCGGCGGCAGGCCCCCGAGGGCGAGACGCTTTGCGGTCAGGTGCTGGATGGCGTACCATTCGAGGCGTGTTCTAGGGGGGCCGCGACGTGCAGAGCCGAGGAGACGACGCCATGACAATGACGCGACGGGAACGTCTGGAGGCGACGCTGGCCGGTAAGGAGCTGGACAGGCCGGCCGTCTCGATGTGGCAGCACTTCTACGACCTGGAGCAGACGACCGACGGACTCGTGCAGGCCATGCTCGACTTCCAGAAGCGGTTCGACTGGGACTTCGTGAAGGTCAACCCCCGCGCGTGCTACCACGTGCAGGATTGGGGCAATCGCTACGATTTCAGCCCCGCGCCCCAGGCCGGTCCCCTCCTGGTCGATCATCGGATCAAGGGACCCGACGACTGGGCGGATCTGCCCGTCTTGAACGCCGGCGAAGGCGTGCTCGGCGAGCACGTCGAAGCGATCGGCATGATCCGACAGCAGCTCGACCCCGACGTGGCGATGATCATGACCGTCTTCACACCGCTCTCCCTGGCCGACGAACTGGCCGGCAAGAACACCGACATGGCCCACCACTTCTCCGAGCTGGACAACCTCCCGACCGGCCTGGAGCGGATCACCGAGACCTTCGAGCACTTCGTCGACCT